>NZ_JBIAJH010000011.1:0-219192 GCF_042871845.1 Streptomyces sp. NPDC005533
CAACAGCGGCTACCCCATGCCAGCCACACCCGACTCCCCTGGGTGTCCCGATCTTACGAATGACCCGAATCAACCCACGAAGAAAGGTATGGAACCCCATGAGCGCCCTTGTCCGCCCCCGTGACGGCCGCTGGATCGGTGGAGTGTGCGCCGGACTGGCCAGGCGTTTCGGAATTTCCGCGAACACGATGCGCGTCATATTCGCCGTCTCGTGCCTGCTGCCCGGACCGCAGTTCCTCGTGTACATCGCGCTGTGGGTGCTGCTGCCGAACGAGAAGTCCGCCTCCACCGCCTGGTGACCGGCGGCCGCGAGCGCGATCGGCGGCCGGGGGGACGGCCGGGAGGTCTGCCGGGTCAGCCGGCCTTCCGGACCTTTTCCAGCTGCTTGTCGGTCACTTCCTGCGGCACCTGGCCCTTCTTGTCGGCGCCCGCCACGTTGAGGGCCATCAGCCGCACGACGGTGTCGCCCTCGCGTGCGACGACGAGGTGGACCTGCGCCGAGACGCCCTCACCGGCCGCGGTCGTGGTCCAGCTGACGCTCTCGTCGGCACTCGTGCGGTAGTCGACCGCCCGCACCTCGCGGTAGCTGCCGGTCTGCTTCTCGACGGTGGCGGTGAAGCCCTTGCCGCAGGCGGCCACGGCCGCCTTGAGCCGGGCGATCAGCGCCTTGGCGTCGCTCTCGGCGTAGGAGCTGACGGAGGCGGACACGGCGAGCCCGACCTGTCGCTGGGAACCGATGCCGCGGTTGACGGTCCGGCGCGCGGCCGGGTCCGGCTTGTCGCCCATGATGTCGGCGAGCGGTTGGCAGGCCTTGCGGTCGGCCTGGGGCTGGCCGTCCGGGGCCTTGGGGTTCTTGCCCTGGGCGGAGATCTGGTAGCCGGGCAGGTCGCCCTGTTCCAGCGCCGAGCGGTCCAGCTTGGTGCCGCCGGTCTTCGGCTTGGCGGATCCCGTCGAGCCGGCGGACGCCGCCGGGGCGCCGGGCGCGCCGGAGGGCTGTTCGGCGGAGCCCTTGGGGTCCCGGTCCTTGTCCGTGGCGGGGGTCGCGCTGCTGCACCCCACCGCCGCGAGGAGCAGAGCGGGGACCAGTGCGACCATCGTCGCTCGTGCCTTCTTGCGCATGACCAAAGACCTCATACCGCTTACGTCGGCGGGCAGTTGGTGGCGATCGTGGCACACGGCACGACGCGGCGCCCACCCGCTCGAAGGGGTGTGCGCCACGTGTGCCCGCGTGCGAATTCCGTACGGAATCAGCCGCCGAGGTTGCTGGTCGGCAGGCCGCCGAGCAGACCGGTCACGGGGGCGAGCGCGGAGGCCGGGTCGCTCGACTGCTGGCCGCCCTCGGGGCTCACCTGCTGCTGGCTGGTGACGCTCTGGAGCGCGCCGGTGGCGGTGCTCGCCAGGTCGGTGAGGCCGACCGCGGGAACGGCGGCGGAAGCGGTACCGGCGGCGACGGCGGCGAAGGCGGCACCGAGAGCGGCGACACCGAGGGTCTTGGCAGCTGACTGCTTCATGAAAGGTATTCCTTGCGACGGGGAATTGAGCGGCTCCGCAAACTAGTCACTTCAAACCCTCGCCCGCAAACATCATTAAATACGAGAAAGCGCCCGGGAATTGCCTCTCCCGGGCGCTTTCAGTACGTCATGCCGTGGCCTAGGCCGATACAGAACCGCTGGTGGAAGCGGTCTGCTGGAACAGCCACTCCGACTTCAGCTCCGCGTAACCGGGCTTGATGACCTCGTTGATCATGGCCAGTCGTTCATCGAAAGGAATGAACGCGGACTTCATCGCATTGACGGTGAACCACTGCATGTCGTCCAGCGTGTAGCCGAAGGTGTCCACCAGGTGCTCGAACTCGCGGCTCATGCTGGTGCCGCTCATCAGCCGGTTGTCGGTGTTGACCGTGAGCCTGAAGTGCAGCTTCCGCAGCAGGCCGATCGGGTGCTCGGCGTACGAGGCGGCCGCGGCCGTCTGCAGGTTCGAGGTGGGGCACATCTCCAGGGGGATGCGCTTGTCCCGGACGTACGAGGCCAGCCGGCCCAGCTTCACGGAGCCGTCGGCGGCGACCTCGATGTCATCGATGATCTTCACGCCGTGACCGAGGCGGTCGGCGCCGCACCACTGCAGGGCCTGCCAGATCGACGGCAGGCCGAAGGCCTCGCCCGCGTGGATGGTGAAGTGGTTGTTCTCGCGCTTGAGGTACTCGAAGGCGTCGAGGTGGCGGGTGGGGGGGAACCCGGCCTCGGCGCCGGCGATGTCGAAGCCGACGACGCCGTTGTCGCGGTAGCGGTTGGCCAGCTCGGCGATCTCCAGCGCACGGGCGGCGTGGCGCATCGCGGTCAGCAGGGCGCCGATGCGGATGCGGTGGCCGTTGGCCTTCGCGCGGCGCTCGCCCTCGCGGAAGCCGTCGTTCACGGCCTCGACGACCTCTTCGAGGGTCAGGCCGGCTTCCAGGTGCTGCTCGGGGGCGTAGCGGATCTCGGCGTACACGACGCCGTCCTCGGCCAGGTCCTCGGCGCACTCGGCGGCGACCCGGAAGAGGGCGGCCTTCGTCTGCATGACCGCGCACGTGTGCGCGAAGGTCTCCAGGTAGCGCGGGAGGGAGCCGGAGTCGGCGGCTTCGCGGAACCAGATGCCGAGCTTGTCGGCGTCGGTCTCGGGGAGGTTCTCGTAGCCGACCTCGCGGGCCAGCTCGATGATGGTCCCGGGGCGCAGTCCACCGTCGAGGTGATCGTGCAGGAGCACCTTCGGGGAGCGGCGGATCTGATCCGGGGTCGGCAGGTTGGGGGTCTCGCTCGTCATCTGCGCACTCTAACTCCTACGCGCGTAGAGCGGGGTGCAGACGGCGACCGTCGATATGTAACAGAGACCGCGCGGACGGATGGCGTACACCTCGGGGTCTGAGACTGTTCCGCCATGGCACAGCATGCGCCGCCGGCGCGCGGGGCCCGCCTGGGGCGGGCGGCCGGCGCGAGAACCGGCTCGGGTTCGAGGGAAAGCCCGGTCAACGGGGTGGTGCTCCTGCTTCCCGGAGCGTCCAGATTCTCCCCCGGTCCCGTACGTCCCCTAGCGCGGGCGCTGGCCCGGGCGGGCGGGGCGGAGGGGCTGGTCACGCACCACGTCATCCACGGCGGGGGCGCCTCGCGGGAGGAGCAGGCGGGGTGGGCGGCGGACGAGGTGGTGCGCAGGTACGGGGACGTGCCGGTGTGCCTGGCCGGCTACGACGCGGGGGGCGCGGCCGCGCTGCGCGCCGCGGGCCACGGAGCCGTCAACTCGGTTCTGGCGCTCGCCCCTTGGTTAGGCGAGGCGACGGCCCGGGACTCCCCTGAACCGGTGAAACAGCTGTCGGGGCGGCAGGTGTTGATCGTGCACGGCACCAACGACGCGCGCAGCGACCCCGAGACCTCCTTCCGGCTGGCGGCGCGGGCGAAGAAGGCGAATCGTTCGACCTGCCGCTTCGAGGTGCATTCGGACGGGCACGGACTGCGCGAGCACCAGGCCGAAGTGGTGGCGCTGTCCGTGGACTTCGTCCTGGGCGCGGTGTTCTCGGGGCGCTACTCGCGGCCGGTGACCGACGCCCTCGCCGCGCCGCCGCCGCTGGGCCTGCGGATGCCGCTCGCCTCCGGCTTCGGCCGGTCGCTGCGCAGGTGACGGAGGGTGCCGGGCTCGCGCGGGTGCGCCCGCGGAGCGGGCCCGGCACGCAGGACGGTCCCGCGCGTAGAGTGGAAACAAGGACTCGGGCGCTTCTCCGACGGAGGCGATGACCATGGCCGGCCTGGTGTCCAGGAACTTCGACGAGGCGGACGAGACGCGGCCGTTCGGGGACGGCAAGGGCCGACTCGACCTGGTGGAGACGGAAAGCGGCGTGGTCGGGCGCGCCGTCTTCGAGCCGGGCTGGAAGTGGTCCCAGCACATCAAGCCGCTGGCCGGCACGGACAGCTGCATGGGCGACCACACCGGGTACGTGATGAGCGGCCGCATGAAGATCGTCATGGACGACGGCGAGAGCGCCGAGGTCGCGGCCGGCGACTACGTCCGGATCCCGCCCGGGCACGATGCCTGGGTCGTGGGCGACGAGCGGTGCGTCGTCGTGGACTGGACGGGCTACGGAACCTACGCGAAGCCTTCCGGCTGAGGTTGCCGCAGGCCGCCCGGCGCTCCCTGCACCAGCAGGGCGGCGGCCCGGTCGAGGGTGCGGGCCAGCGAGCCCGCCGTCGGGGCGGTGGCGAGGACGTAGGCGTGGTGGCGCGCGCCCGTGGGGGCGCGGCGGACCAGGGCGCCCGGCGGGATCTCCAGCTGCACCCGGGCCACGCCCGGCACGGCGCGGGCGGCCGCGAGCGCCGGGCGCACCCCGTCGAGGCGGCCGGGCGGGAAGTCCACGTACCGCAGCCCCGCGTGGGCGGTGCGCGGGCGGGGCACGCGCGCGGGCCCGGGCAGGCCGAGTCCGGCGGCGAGCGCCAGGCCGAGCACGTCGATGCCGTGGGCGAGCCGGAGCAGTCCCGCGAACTCCTCGGGGCCCGGGCGGGCGCGGGACCCGAGGAGGCGGGGGCCGCCGGCGGTGAGGACGACGCCGGTGTGCGAGGGGCCGTCGCGGTGGCGGGCGAGGTCGAGGACCCCGCGTACGAGGGCCCGTACGGCCTCGGCGCTGCACGGGGCCAGGGCCACCGGCAGCGTGTGGCCGGAGGCCGTGAGGCCGGGGGCGGGGGTGGCGGGCGCCGGGGTGTGCAGCATGCGGGCCCAGCCGAGGATGCGGTGGTGGCCCGCCGTGGAATGGGCTTCGACGGTGAGCTGCGGTCCTTCGAGGTACTCCTCGACGAGGAGGTCGGTGACCTCGGGGTAGCCGTGCGCGGCGGCGCGGGCCTCGGACTCGTCGCGGACCAGCCGCACCCCTTCCCCGTCGGCGCCCGCCCGCGGCTTGATGACGCACGGGTAGCCGATGAGGGTGGTGACGAAGGGGAGCGCGTCGGCGCGGCCGCAGCGGGCGAAGGAGACCGGCCGGGCGGGGTGCAGGGCGTTGGAGCGGGCGCGCAGGGCGGCCTTGTCCATGAGGGCGGTGACGGCGGCGGTGGGCGTGCCGGGCAGCCCCAGTTCCTCGTTGGCGCGGGCGGCGGCGAGGGCTCCGGCGGCGTCGAAGCCGAAGACGGCGGCCCGGCCGTGCCGGACGGCCTCCATGCGGCCGAGGGCCCCGACGAGGTGACGGTGGTCGCGCCAGTCCGTCCGTACCCGCCGCTCCGCCCCCTCACGGTCGGATGGCACCGATGGACCCGGCGCGACCACCACGGTGTGCGCGCCCGCTCGGCGGGCGGCTGCCACCACGGCTGGTCGCGGGCTCAGCAGGACGGCCACGGGCCCCCGCCCCTCCGGCGTCCGCTGCCGCATACCGCGCTCCCCCCTCACGCCGTGCCTCCACTGTGCCGGTTTGGCATATGCCTGTCGTGCCAGGTCAGGCGTCGTCTTATCGCCTTGCGGGAACACGAGGGGTTTACAGACAGACACAGAACGGGACGAATTGGAATATGCCCGCAGAGGAGACCGGAGCAAACGGAGCCACCGGCGCCGCCGGGGAGCTCAGCCCTGCGGCCCGGCGCCTCTACGCGTTCGCCGTCGAGCGGCACGCCTTCGACGCGACCGAGGCCACCGCGGCCCTGGGCGTGCGCGCCGCCGCCGCGATCACCGAGCTGGCCGCCGCGCACCTGCTCCAGCGGGCGCCGGGCGGCGGGCCGGAGCGGTGGAGCGCGGTGGCCCCCCGGGCGGCGGCGGCCCGCGCGCTGGCCCCGCTGGCCCTGCTCGTACGGGAGACCCACGACGAGATGGACCGGCTGCGGGGGCGGCTGGAGACGCTGGTGCCGGCGTACGAGGCGGGCACCGCGCACCGGGACCTGAGCGGGTCGGGCCGGCTGGAGCTGATCACGGACCTCGGCGCGGTACGGGGGCTGATCGCGGAGCTGGCCGCCTCGTGCGAGCGGGAGCTGCTGACCTCGCAGCCGGGCGGGGGCCGGCCGCCTGAGACGCTGGAGGAGTCGATCGGGCGGGACGAGTCGCTGCTGACGCGCGGGGTCCGGATGCGGACGATCTACCAGCACACGGCGCGGTACTCGCGGCCGACGGCGGCGTACGTGGAGCGGGTGACGGCACTGGGCGCGCAGGTGCGGACGCTGGGCGACGGGCTGATGCGGATGCTGGTCTTCGACGGGCAGACGGGGCTCATGGCGGTGCCGGACCGGACCGGGGCGGCGCTGGTGGTGCGGGAGCCGAGCGTCGTGCACTTCATGACGTCGGCCTTCGAGCGGTCCTGGCTCGGGGCGGAGCCCTTCCCGACGTCGGTGAGCCCGGAGGCGGCGCGGTCGATCTCGGACGAGCTGCGGCAGACGATCGTGCGGCTGCTGTCGGAGGGGCTGGAGGACAAGGTGATCGCGCGCCGGCTGGGGATGTCGGAGCGGACCTGCCAGCGGCACATCGCC
This sequence comes from Streptomyces sp. NPDC005533, assembly GCF_042871845.1. Lineage (NCBI taxonomy): Bacteria > Bacillati > Actinomycetota > Actinomycetes > Kitasatosporales > Streptomycetaceae > Streptomyces > Streptomyces sp. NPDC005533. The sequence continues at coordinate 6,459 of NZ_JBIAJH010000011.1, forward strand.
GAGATCATGCGCGCGGTCGGGGCGAAGTCCCGCTTCCAGGCGGGCTACTTGCTCTCGGCGGCGCCGGCCCCGGCGCCCGCCCGGACGGATCCGGCCTGATCGTGCCACCTCCGGGTGCGGCGGGGTGATCGGTTTTCCGCGGTCGCGTCACGCGGCGGGTGGTTCCAGTTCGGGGATCAGGCGGCCGCGGCGGGAGAGCAGGAAGCGCTTGAACTCCGCCACGGGCGGGGTGTCGGGGTGGCCGTCGAGCCAGGCGACGCCGATCTCGCGGACGGCGCGCGGGGCGGTGACGGTCAGTTCGACCACTCCGGGGCGGGCCACGGCCGGGGGCGGCAGGAGGGCCACGCCGAGGCCGGCGGCGACCAGGCCGCGCAGGGTCTCGGCCTCCTCGCCCTCGAAGGCGACGCGCGGGGTGAAGCCGGCCTCCGCGCACAGGTCGTCGGTGATGCGGCGCAGGCCGTAGCCGGGTTCGAGGGTGACGAAGGTTTCCTCCGCGGCCTCGGCGAGGCGGATGCGCTTGCGGACGGCGAGGCGGTGGTCCTCGGGGACGACCAGGCGCAGTCGCTGTTCGTCGAGGCGGCGGGCGACGAGGTCGGGGGCGTCGGGGAGGGGTGAGGTGAGGCAGAGGTCGAGCGTGCCGGCCCGGAGCTTCTCCAGCATGGCCTCGCCGTAGTTCTGGACGAGGGAGAAGCGCACGCGCGGGTGGTCGGCCCGGAAGGCGCGGATCAGGCCGGGTACGGTCTCGGAGCCGAGGGTGTGGAGGAAGCCGAAGGCGACCTTGCCCAGGGCCGGGTCGGCGTCCTGCTGGACGGATTCGGCGGCGCGGGCGATGCCGTCCAGGGCCTGTTCGGCGAAGGCCAGGAAGGTGCGGCCCGCCGTGGTGAGGGCGACGTTGCGGCCCTTGCGGGCGAACAGCGTGACGCCCAGGTCCTGTTCGAGGCGGACCATGGCCCGCGACAGGGTGGACTGCGGTACGCCCAGTTCGTGTGCGGCGCGGGTGACGTGCTCGTGCCGGGCGACGGCGGCGAAATAGGCGAGGCGCGGGGCCAGCAGACGTGTCACCGCCATGTCTTCTTCGTAACGGTTCATAGACAGGCGCCGCCCTGAGCTGTGGTGATGCACGAGTGGATCGATTATCGCGATTCTGTGCATTGGACGCATCAAAAACACGCGCCTACCTTCGACGTATGCCTCCCGTTCATACCGGGGCACCCGTGATCCCGGGTGCCTCCACCCCGTCGTTTCCGCAGTCCGAAGCCCCCGAGCCGCGCGCTCCCGGCCGCCCCGGCTACCGCCGGATGAGCCTCGCGCTCTTCGCCGCCGGTCTGGCGACGTTCGCCCTCCTCTACTCCACCCAGGCGCTGTTGCCCGCGATCTCCGCCGGTTTCGGGGTGACGGCGGGCCGGGCCAGCTGGACGGTGTCCGCGGCCACCGGCGCACTCGCGCTGTTCGTCCTGCCGTTGAGCGCGCTGTCCGAGCGGTTCGGCCGCACGCGGACGATGACCTGGTCGATGGTGGTGGCCGTGGGCGTGGGCCTGCTGGTGCCGTTCGCGCCGAGCCTGGAGTGGCTGGTGGTGCTGCGCGCCGTCCAGGGCGCGGCGATCGCCGGGATCCCGGCCTCCGCGATGGCGTACCTGGCCGAGGAGGTCAGGCCGAAGGCCCTGGTGGGCGCGATCGGCCTGTTCGTGGCGGGGAACTCGATCGGCGGGATGAGCGGCCGTCTCGTCACGGGCTGGGCGGCGCAGCTGTGGGGCTGGCGGGCGGGGCTGGGAGCGGTCGCCCTGATGTCGCTGGTCTGCGCGGTGGCGTTCCTGGTGCTGCTGCCCAGGGCGCGGTTCTTCCGCCCGGCGTCGCTGAACCCGCGGGCGGTGGGCCGTACCGTCGTCGGTCATCTGCGGGATCCGCTGCTGCTGCGGCTGTACGGGATCGGCGCGCTGTTCATGACGGTGTTCGGCGCGGTCTACACGGTCATCGGCTACCGCCTGGTGGACGAGCCGTTCTCGCTCGGGCAGGGCGTGATCGGGTCGATCTTCCTGATCTACCTGGTGGGTACGGTCTCCTCGGCCGCCGCCGGCAAGCTGGTGGCCCGTACGGGTCGGCGCGGCGCGCTGTACCTGGCCGTGACGACCACGGCGCTGGGCCTGCTGCTGTCGCTGGCCGAGTCGCTGGCGGCGGTGCTGATCGGGCTGGTCCTGATCACGGCGGGCTTCTTCGCCGGGCACGCGGTGGCCTCCGCCGCGGTGAGCCGGACGGCGAAGACGGGCCGGGCGCAGGCCTCCGCGCTCTACCAGTCGGCGTACTACCTCGGCTCCAGCGCCGGCGGCACCCTGGGCGCCCTCGCGTACCACGGGGCCGGGTGGGCCGCCACGGTCGGGATCGCGCTGCTGGCGGTGCTGGGCGTCGTGTCCATCACCCTGTACGGGTCGCACGCGGCCCGCGCGGAGCGCCGGATGCCGGCGTCGGCCATGGCCGCGCGCTGACGAAATCTACGCTCCCGCACGAGGCAACCCCCGCACGTTTTCCGGGCATTCAACACGGTGGACGGAAGCGGTGCGAACAGGGGAGGTCCGGATGGGGACGCTGACGGCACGCGGGCGCGTGAAGCGGCGGGCGACGGTGGCGGGCGGGGTGGTGGCGCTGGCGCTGCCGCTGGTGGTCGCGGGGGGCGGGACGGCGCAGGCGGCCGGCTCCTGCAACCTCACGACGGGGCCGTACCAGCGGCAGGTGGAGCAGTTCCTGGGCCGGCCCGTCGACGGGAAGCAGTCCGCGGCGGACTGCACGGCGATCAGGTCGTTCCAGGCGAGTCACGGGATCACCCCGACCCAGGGGTACGCCGGACCGCTGACCTGGCAGACGATGAGCACGATGCTGGCCCAGCGGGCGGCGGGCAGCGCCCCGAACAGGGCGGGCGACTGCCCGGTGGACCGGGGGCGGATCGCCTGCGTCGACCTGACGCGGCAGCTCAGCTGGATCCAGGACGGCGCGGCGCTGACGTACGGCCCCGTCCCGGTCCGTACCGGCAAGGACGGCACGGAGACCCGGACGGGATTGAAGAAGATCTACTACCGCAGCATCGACCACTGGTCGACGCTCTACGACGTCTCGATGCCGTACGCGCAGTTCTTCGACGGCGGCATCGCCTTCCACTCGACCACCAAGAGCATGTGGAACCCGCCCGGTTCGGGCGGCTGCGTGAACATGCGGCCCGCCGACGCGAAGGCGTACTGGAACCTGCTGGGGAAGGGCGAGGACGTCTACGTGTACGGCCGCAAGCCCGGCACCTGAGCCCTCACCGCGCCGGGGCGGGCTCCGTCGCGGCGCGCTCGGCCGCCGCCCGCAGCTCGTCCAACCGCCGCAGGCCGGACCGCCGTTGGACGAGGGACAGGCCCGCCACGGCCGCGCCGAGGACCAGCCATCCCGCGGGGCCCGCGGTCATCACCGCGCCGGTGAGCAGCAGCGGGCCGGCGGACTTCTGGACGGACTGCGCCATGCCGGCCACGCCGAGGTACGAGGCCCGCGCCCGCGGGGGCGCGAGGGAGACCGCCAGTTCCCAGGAGCTCACCGAGCGCATCAGCTCCGCCGCGGTGGCCAGCACCGCCGCGGCGAGCAGGGCCGCCGAGGCGGTCCACATCCCGCCGCCGGCCGCCGCGGCCAGCAGGCCGCAGCACGCGAGCGTGGTCACCCCGTACAGCGCGACCGCGCGCGTCGCGGCGCGGGCGCCGTGGAAACGGGCCGACACCCGCAGCTGGAGGACGACGACGAGCACGGTGTTGAGGACCAGGAAGGCGGGGATCAGGGCGTGCGGGGCAGCGGTGTGGTTCACCAGCCACAGGGGCAGGCCGACGGCGAGGATCGAGTCGTCCAGGTTCATCAGGATGTCGAGCAGGACGAACCGGAGGTAGCCGCGGTCGCGCCAGGCGCTCGGTGCGGGCCCGGCCGCGGTCGCCGCGGGGGCCGTGCCCGGCGCGGCGCCGCCGGGGGGCGCGACCACCATCCCGCGGCCGCGCGGCTCGCGGGTGCGCCACACGAGGAGCGCGGCCACGAGGAACGACAGGGCGTTGGCCAGGATCAGCACGTGGTAGGCGCCGCGGGTGCCGACGGCGAGGCCGATGGCGGCGAGGCCGGCGCCGAGGGCGTAGCCGGCGTTGGCCGCACTGCGCGACAGCGCCTGGTAGGTGGCGCGCCGCTCGCCCGCGACGCGGGTGGCGAAGAGCATCTCCAGCGTCTTGGCGGCGCGGTCGCCCAGGTGGGTGAGGGCGAAGACGGGCAGCAGCACTGCGAAGTCGGTGACGGCCAGCAGCGCGCAGAGGGTCCCGAGGCGGACCAGGTGGCAGCCGATCAGCAGGGCGCGCAGGGGAACGCGGTCGGCGAGGTGGCCGGCCAGCGGCGATCCGGCGATGCCCGCCACCCCTGCCGCGCCCAGCAGCAGGCCGAGCCGTCCGGCGTCGAGGCCGACGACGAAGGTGAGGTACAGGACGCAGGACGCGGCCCACACGCCCGTCCCCGCGCGGTCCAGGAACTGGGCGAGCAGCATGATCCGCGCGTCCCGGCCGCCCGGTGGCCGGCGCAACTGCGCCGGCAGCCCGGCCGCCGCCCCCTGCCGTGCCGTCCGGATCTTCCCGCCGCGCCGCATCCCGGGCCCCCCGCATCCACCGTCCAGGTATCTCGATGTCGAGATACCTGCGGAAGCCTGCCGCCTTTTAATCTTGATGTCAAGATACTTGACATCAACAGAACAGGGTCGTCGAGCGCTTCCGGCTGCCGTTGTCAGAGGCCTCCGATAGTTTCGGGAGTAGCCGAACCAGCAGGGGGATGAACGGACATGAGCGACCTCGCCATCAGTACGGACCTCGACACGGCGATGGACCGGTACCGGGTCGAGCTCACCGGCTACTGCTACCGGATGCTCGGCTCCTCCTTCGACGCCGAGGACGCCGTGCAGGACACCTACGTCCGCGCCTGGCGCTCCTACGAGAAGTTCGAGGGCCGCTCCTCCCTGCGGTCATGGCTGTACCGGATCGCCACCAACGTCTGCCTCGACCTGCTGAACGCCGGGAACAAGCGGGCCCGCCCCATGGACCTGACCGCCCCCCAGCACCAGGCCTCCGCCGTGCTCAACGAGCGGCCCGAGGTGACCTGGCTGGAGCCGGTCCCGGACGGCCGGGTGCTGCCGCAGACCGCCGATCCGGCCGAGATGGCGCTGGCGAAGGAGTCCGTGCGGCTGGCCTTCGTCGCCGCCCTGCAGCACCTGCCGGCGAAGCAGCGGGCGGTGCTGATCCTGCGCGAGGTGCTGGCCTGGAAGGCCGACGAGGTCGCCCGGCTGCTGGAGACCACGGTGGCCTCGGTGAACAGCGCCCTGCAGCGGGCCCGGGCCACCCTGGCCTCGCAGGGCATCCGCGACAGCGATCCCGCGGACCCGCTCGACCCGGACCAGGCGAAGCTGCTGGAGCGGTACGTGTCCGCCTTCGAGGCCTACGACATCACGCGGCTCACCTCGCTGCTGCACGAGGACGCCGTGCTGTCGATGCCGCCGTTCGACCTGTGGCTGCGCGGCCACGAGGACATCGCGGCCTGGCACCTGAACCAGGGCATCGGCTGCAAGGGCTCGCGGCTGGTCCCGACGACGGCCAACGGCCTGCCCGCCTTCGGGCAGTACCGGCCGGCCGCCGACGGGAAGGGCCACACCCCGTGGGCGCTCCAGGTCCTGGAGATCTCAGACGGCAGGATCGTCGGGCTCAACGCCTTCCTGGACACCGCCCGCTGGTTCCCCCTCTTCGGTCTCCCCGAGCAGCTCGACGAGTCCCACGAGGCCCAGCAGGGCGCGTAGGGCGGGGCCCGCGCCGGTCACGGTGAAGCCCCCGCGCCCGCGGGCGGTCAGCCGCAGCCGCGCCAGCACCTCGACGGCGGCCAGGTCCGGCGCGGTGACGGCCCCGACGTCGCACTCCACCGCCGTCGCCCCGCCCTCGTACAGCCGGGCCAGCTGGGCGCACAGCCGTGCGGCGTCGCGGCGGGTCGATCCGGGTCCGGGCAGCACGAGTCGTCTGGTCTCCACAAGGGAAGGACCGCCGGGCCCACCGGAACTCATCGGCGGGGCCGCGACAAGGCGCGGTGAATCCCCGCCCCGGCTCCGAGATCAGGGGAGGGGGAAGCCGAACGTGTCGAGGACGAGGTCGAACGGCTCGGGGAGATGGACGGCCTCGCCGAACTTGCCCGCGTGCAGAAGGCGGTACTTGCCGTCGCCGGGCTCGCCGTACAGGTGGATGGTGGGGCTGCCCGTCGCGTGGGGATCGATGAGCAGGTAGAGCGGTACGCCCGCCGCGGCGTAGCCGTTGAGCTTCGCGACGCGGTCGTTTACGGCGTTCGACTTCGAGGTGACCTCGACGACGAGTTCGGCGGCGGCTGCCGGGATGTAGTTGGCGTCTTCGAGAACGACCTCGTCCGGCGCCACGACCAGGTCGGGGACGTAGAGCCCGCTCCGGGACGGAACCGCGACGTTGAGGGTCTGGTAGACCTCACAGGCCTCTGGCAGAACGGCCATCAGAGCCCGCTGGACCTTGACGGCGATGTAGTTGTGGTGGTTGACGGGCGGTGGCGCCACGGTGATGATCCCCTCGATGATCTCCACCCTGGAGCCCTCCGGCCAATCCGTCCCCTCCCAGAGACGGACCAGGCCGTCCCAGCCATCACCTTCTGCAGGCTCGTGCTGGACCGTGAGTGCGCTCATGGTGTGCTCCTCAAGCTGTTGGCACCGATCCCAGCATGCCGAACGGGACCGGCGGGGGTCCACCGGTCCCGTTCACCCGAAAGGGAAGCCGCAGGTCAGGCGATGCGGTCCAGGATGATCGGCGTGGCGGAGAAGGCCGTGCCGGCCGGGGAGACGTCGTACGTGCCCTCCAGCGCGGACAGGGCGTACGCGAACTTCTCCGGGGTGTCCGTGTGCAGGGTCATCAGCGGCTGGCCGGCGGTGACGGTGTCGCCCGGCTTCGCGTGCAGCTCGACGCCCGCGCCGGCCTGCACCGGGTCCTCCTTGCGGGCGCGGCCGGCGCCCAGGCGCCAGGCGGCGACGCCGACCCCGTACGCGTCCAGGCGGGTCAGGACGCCCGAAGCGGGGGCGGTGACCACGTGCTGCTCGCGGGCCACCGGCAGGGTCGCGTCCGGGTCGCCGCCCTGGGCCGCGATCATCCGGCGCCAGTGGTCCATCGCGGAGCCGTCGGCGAGGGCCTTGGCCGGGTCGGCGTCCTTGATGCCCGCCGCGTCCAGCATCTCCTTGGCCAGGGCGATGGTCAGCTCGACCACGTCGGCGGGGCCGCCGCCGGCCAGGACCTCGACCGACTCGCGGACTTCGAGGGCGTTGCCGGCGGTCAGGCCGAGCGGGGTGGACATGTCGGTGAGCAGGGCGACGGTCTTGACGCCGCTGTCCGTGCCGAGACCGACCATGGTGCGGGCCAGCTCGCGGGCGTCCTCGATGTTCTTCATGAAGGCGCCGGTGCCGACCTTCACGTCCAGGACGAGCGAGCCGGTGCCCTCGGCGATCTTCTTGGACATGATCGAGGAGGCGATCAGCGGGATGGCCTCGACCGTGCCGGTGACGTCGCGCAGGGCGTAGAGCTTCTTGTCCGCCGGGGCCAGGCCGTCGCCGGCCGCGCAGATGACGGCGCCCGTGGTGTCGAGGACGTGCAGCATCTCCTCGTTGGACAGCAGCGCGCGCCAGCCGGGGATGGACTCCAGCTTGTCGAGGGTGCCGCCGGTGTGGCCGAGGCCGCGCCCGGAGAGCTGCGGGACGGCCGCGCCGCAGGCGGCGACGAGCGGGGCCAGGGGCAGGGTGATCTTGTCGCCCACGCCGCCGGTGGAGTGCTTGTCGGCGGTGGGGCGGGAGAGGGAGTCGAAGTTCATGCGCTCGCCGGAGGCGATCATCGCCGCGGTCCAGCGGGCGATCTCGGTGCGGTTCATGCCGTTCAGCAGGATGGCCATCGCCAGCGCCGACATCTGCTCGTCGGCGACGACACCGCGCGTGTACGCGTCGATGACCCAGTCGATCTGCTCGGGGCTCAGCTCACCGCGGTCCCGCTTGGTCCGGATGACGGAGATGACGTCCATGTGGTGCTTCCTTCTACGCGCATAGAGAGAGGGGTTTGCGGAAGTACGACGGCCCTCCGCCCCGGCAGGGGCGAAGGGCCGTCGGCACGGCTATCTCAGGTGGTCGGGCCCGAAGGCCTGGGGCAGCATCTCCGCCAGCGGGAGGATCCCCTTCGGGGTCTCCACCAGCAGGTCCGGTCCGCCGAATTCGAAGAGCAGCTGCCGGCAGCGGCCGCACGGCACGAGGATCTCGCCCCGGCCGTCGACGCACGTGAAGTGCGTGAGGCGGCCACCGCCCGTGGCCTGGAGGGAGGACACCAGGCCGCACTCGGCGCACAGGCTGAGGCCGTAGCTCGCGTTCTCCACGTTGCAGCCGACGACGGTGCGGCCGTCGTCGACGAGGGCGGCGACCCCGACCGCGAAGCCCGAGTACGGGGCGTACGCCCGGGACATCGCGTCCCGGGCGGCCGTCCGCAGGGCTTCCCAGTCCACGGCGTGGGCCGGGGTCACTTGCCCTGGCCCTTGCGGTACGGCATGCCGTCCGCCTTCGGCATCCGCAGGCGCTGCGCGGACAGGGCGAGCACCAGCAGCGTGGTCACGTACGGGGCCGCGTCCACGAACTGGCTCGGCACCGAGTCGGTCATCGCGTACCAGACGAACAGCAGCGCGGCGCAGGCCGCCGAGATGCAGGCCTGCAGGTATTTCTTCTTGTAGAGCTGCCAGGCGCAGACGAGCACCAGCACGATGGCGATCAGCAGCAGCATGGCGTGGACGTTCGTGGCGCCACCGCGCAGCTTGAGGCTGTCGATGAAGCCGAACAGGCCCGCGCCCAGCGCCATGCCGCCCGGCATCCAGTTACCGAAGATCATCGCGGCGAGACCGATGTAACCGCGCCCGCCCGTCTGGCCCTCCTGGTAGATCGGGCTGGCGACGATCGACAGGAACGCGCCGCCCAGGCCGGCCAGGCCGCCCGAGACGATCACGGCGATGTACTTGTACTTGTAGACGTTGACGCCCAGCGACTCGGCCGCGATCGGGTTCTCACCGCAGGAGCGCAGCCGCAGACCGAAGGTGGTCCGCCACAGCACCCACCAGGTGGCCGGGATCAGCAGCAGGGCGACGATGGTCAGCAGGGACAGCTCGGTGACCAGGCCGCCGATGACGCCGGCGAGGTCCGAGACGAAGAACCAGTGCTTGGCCTGGAGGTCGGACATCCAGTCGGACAGCCCCGGGACGGTGATCTTGTAGATCGGTTCGACGTGCGGCGACTGCTTGGAGGAGCCGCCCGGCGCGTCCGCGAAGGTGAAGTTCGACAGGTACTGCGTGAAGCCCAGCGCCAGGATGTTGACGGCCACACCGGAGACGATGTGGTTGACGTTGAAGGTGATCGTGATGATCGCGTGCAGCAGGCCGCCGATGGCGCCGCCGATGATGCCGGCCATGACGCCGGTCCACGGACCCCACTGGTAGCCGGCCCAGGCACCGAACCAGGTGCCGAGGATCATCATGCCTTCGAGGCCGATGTTGACGACGCCCGCGCGCTCGGCCCACAGACCGCCGAGGCCGGCGAGGCCGATCGGGACGGCGAGCGAGAGCGCGCCGGAGACCTGGCCGACGGAGGTCAGGTCGTTCGCGCCGCTGATCAGGCGGACCAGCGAGACCAGCGCGAGGCCACCCGCGATGATCAGCATGATCCAGGGCAGGGTGAGCTTCTTGCGACCGCCGGACTTCTTCGGGGCGGCAGCCGTCGCGGAGACAGTGCTGGTGCTCACGCCGCGACCTCCTTGTCGGTCTTGATGGCGTGCCCGGCGGCGAGCTCCTCGCCGACCTTCTGCTGCTGGCGCCGGACGCCGTAGCGGCCGACGAGTTCGTACGAGACGACGACCGCGATCACGATCAGGCCCTTCATGATCGTGCCGATCTCCTTCGCGTACCCGGCCTGGTCGAGCGAGGCCGAGGCCTTGTCGATGAAGGCCATCAGGAACGCGGCGAAGAGCATGCCGACCGGGCTGTTGCGGCCGAGCAGCGCGATGGTGATGCCGGTGAAGCCGACACCGACGGGGAAGGCCAGGTTGTAGGTGTGCGTCTCGCCCAGCAGCTGCGGCATGCCGGCGAGACCCGCGACCGCACCGGAGATGAGCATCGAGGTGATGATCATCTTCTTGGCGTCGACGCCGGAGGCCTGGGCGGCGGACTCGCTGGCGCCGGTGGCGCGCAGGTCGAAGCCGAAGCGGGTCCGGTTGAGGGCGAACCAGTAGACGATGCCGAGGGCGAAGGCCACGAAGGTGAAGCCGTAGAGCTCCAGGCCGTCGCCGAGGGACACGGCCGGGAACCAGCCCGACTCGGCGATGTCGCCGGTCGTCAGGTCGTTGGAGCCCACGGCCTGGACGCCGAGGTTCTTCGTCAGCATCAGCCAGGCGATCAGGCTGGTCGCGATGGCGTTCAGCATGATCGTGGAGACGACCTCGCTCACGCCGCGCTTCGCCTTGAGGACACCGGCGATACCGGACCAGAAGGCACCGACGAGCATCGCCACGAGGACGATCAGCAGCAGGTGCAGCGGGCCCGGCAGGGCCACGGCCGCACCGACCACGGCGGAGAGCATCGCCGCGAGGCGGTACTGGCCGTCGACGCCGATGTTGAAGAGGTTCATCCGGAAGCCGATGGCCACGGCCAGGGCCGCCAGGTAGTACGTACCGGCCTGGTTCACGATGAGGACCTGGACGTCCTCGTAGCCGGCGTTCTCCACCATGAGGCGCAGCGGCTCGATCGGGTCGATGCCCGTCGCCGCCAGCACGATCATGGTCAGCAGGAAGGCGCTGACCAGGGCCAGCACGGGCCCGGCGAAGCCGAGGAGCAGCCGGTCCTTGTCGAATTTCTTCATCGGGCCTCATCCTCCGTCGTGTCACCGTCGGCAGCGGCGGAGTGGTTGTCGGTGGCTTCCAGGTGCCCGGAGGCGGCGCCCGTCATGGCGGTGCCGAGCTCCTCCGGGGTGACGGTCGCGGGGTCGGCGTCCGCGACCAGGCGACCGCGGTAGATCACCCGCAGGGTGTCGGACAGGCCGATGAGCTCGTCCAGGTCCGCGGAGATGAGCAGGACGGCCAGGCCCTCGCGGCGGGCGTCGCGGATCGCGTCCCAGATCTGCGCCTGCGCGCCGACGTCCACACCGCGGGTGGGGTGGGCGGCGATGAGGAACTTCGGGTTGTGGCTCATCTCGCGGCCGACGATCAGCTTCTGCTGGTTGCCGCCGGAGAGCGAGGCCGCGGTGACCTCGATGCCGGGCGTGCGGACGTCGTACTCGCGCACGATCCGCTCGGTGTCCTTGCGGGCCGCCTTCGTGTCGAGGATGCCGCGCTTGGAGTTGGGCGCCTCGGTGACGTGGCCGAGGATGCGGTTCTCCCACAGCGGGGACTCCAGCAGCAGGCCGTGCCGGTGCCGGTCCTCGGGGATGTAGCCGATGCCGCCCTCGCGGCGCTTGCGCACCGGGGCCTTCGTGATGTCCGTGCCGTCGAGCGTGATCACGCCCGTGTCGGCGGAGGCCATGCCCATGAGGGCTTCGATCAGCTCGGTCTGGCCGTTGCCCTCGACACCGGCGATGCCGAGGATCTCGCCCTTGTGGATGGTGAAGCTGACGTCGTCCAGCAGGAGGCGGCCGACCTCGACGTGCTCCACGATCGCGGAGTCCGCGGCGGCCGCGGGCACCAGGACCTCCGGCTCGGCGACGACGGCGTCGGTCGCGGCGAGGGTCAGGTTCCGCACCTGGAGCATCGGGACGTCGGTCACCGTCGACTCGCGGGTCTCCGGCGAGGGCAGCTCCGCACCGACCATCAGCTCGGCGAGCTGCTTGGTGGTGGCGGTCCTCGGGTCGGCGGTGCCGACCGTGGTGCCGCGCCGGATGACGGTGATGTCGTCGGCGACCTTCAGCACCTCGCCCAGCTTGTGCGAGATGAAGATGACGGTCAGGCCTTCGGCCTTGAGCTCGCGCAGGTTGTCGAAGAGGGCGTCCACCTCCTGCGGCACGAGCACGGCGGTCGGCTCGTCGAGGATGAGGATCTGCGCGCCGCGGTAGAGGACCTTGAGGATCTCCACGCGCTGGCGGTCGGCGACACCGAGGTCCTCGACCAGGACGTCGGGGCGTACGCCGAGGCCGTACGCGTCCGAGATCTCCTTGATCTTCTTGCGGGCCTTGGCGCCGATGCCGTACAGCTTCTCGCCGCCGAGAACCACGTTCTCCAGGACGGTGAGGTTGTCGGCGAGCATGAAGTGCTGGTGCACCATGCCGATGCCGCGGGCGATGGCGTCGCCGGGGGTGGTGAAGGAGACCTGCTCCCCGTCGATGGCGATGGTGCCCTCGTCCGGCTTCTGCATGCCGTAGAGGATCTTCATCAGGGTCGACTTGCCGGCGCCGTTCTCGCCGATCAAGGCATGGACCGTGCCCTTGCGGACGGTGATCGCGATGTCCTTGTTGGCGACGACGCCGGGGAAGCGCTTGGTGATGCCGTGCAGTTCTACGGCGGGGGGCGGGCTGGACGCGTTGATGACGCACTCTCCTTGGCGCGGAAGGAGCGGAAGGCAGGGGGGGACAGGGCGGGGAGTGAAAGTATCGCGTCCACGATGCTTCTACGCGCGTAGCACTGTCGGAAGTGAAAACTGGCGGCCACAGGGCCACTTGGTCACAGACTAGTGATCACAGAACGTGGCTCGGGGCCCGGGTAGCGATCGAGACCGCTGCCCGGACCCCGGAGACCAGGACTACTTGTCGGAGACGGCCTTACGGGGCGGTCTTGACCTCGATCTTCTTGGCGATGATGTCGGCCTTGGCCTTCTCCACCGCGGCGATGACGTCGGGCATCGCCTTGTACTTCGGGTTGGAGTCGGCCAGGCCGACGCCGTCCTTGTCCAGGCCGTAGCGGATCTCACCGGTGGTCGGCTTGCCGTCCTGGACCGACTTGATCACGTTGAAGACGGAGTCCTCGACGTCCTTGGTGACCGAGGTCAGGATGGAGTCCTTGTACTTCGCCAGACCGGCCTGGTTGTACTGGTCGGAGTCGACGCCGATGGCCCACTTGCCCTTGGCCGAAGCGGCCTCGATGGCACCGGAACCCGCGAGACCGGCGGCGGCGTAGACGACGTCCGCGCCCGCGTCGATCTGACCCTGCGCGGCGGCCTTGCCGAGGTCGGGCTTGGCGAAACCGTCGAAGTTCGGCGGCTGGGTCAGGTACTGGGAAAGCACCTTGGCGTTCGGGTTGGTGTCCTTGACGCCCTGGGTGAAGCCCGCCTCGAACTTCTTGATCAGCGGAACCTCGACACCGCCGATGAAGCCGACCGTGCCGGTCTTGGACACCTTGGCGGCGGCGACGCCGGCCAGGTAGGAGCCCTGCTCCTCGTTGAAGACGAGGTTGGCGATGTTCGGGCCGGTCACCGAGGTGTCGTCGATGATCGCGAACGTGGTGTCCGGGAACTTCGGCGCGACCTTCTTGATGGCCGGGGCGTAGGCGAAACCGACGCCGATCACCGGGTTGTTGCCCTTGCGGGCAAGCTCGGTCAGGCGCTGGACCTTGTCGGCCTCGCCCTCACCGTCGGTGGGCTCCGCCTCGGCGCCCTTGATCTTGAGGTCGGTTTCGGCCTTCTTCAGGCCGGCGTAGGCGGCGTCGTTGAACGACTGGTCGCCGCGGCCACCGATGTCGTACGCGATGGCAGCGGACTTCTGACCCGACTCCGAGGGGGAGGAGGAGGCGTCAGAGGACTTCTTACCGCCACAGGCGGTGGCCGAGAGGGCCAGCGCCGCGGACGCGATGCCCACGGTGGCGATCCTGGTGATCCGGCGCAAGGGGAGGCTCCTTCAAAACCTGACCGAAGCGCCACGACCGGCGCTGGTTTCGCGGCGATCGTAACGCGCGTAGATGTCAGTTAAAGGCCCGTTCATGAGTCGTTATCGGATCGTCGTGAACCGGACAGTGACCGATTGGTGACTCGTTACGGGTCCAGCCCTTGTGTACCAAGGGCTGGACACGCCCGGCAGGAGAATCGTCGATGTTGTAAGGAACGTCGCCCCGGCCGCTACCGGGCGGAGACGGTGCGACGCCCGTCGAGCAGGGCGGCGGCCGTGAAGAACTCCACGCCGACCGCGATCGCGTCCTCGTCCACGTCGAAGTCACCGCGGTGCAGATCGTGCTTGGCCGTGTCCCCCGGCGCCCGCACGCCCAGACGGGCCATGGCGCCGGGGACGTGCTCCAGGTACCAGGAGAAGTCCTCCCCGCCCAGGCTCTGCTCGGTGTCCTCGACCGACTCGGCGCCGCAGCGGGCCGTCATCGCCTCGCGCAGCAATTCGGTGATCACCGGATCGTTGACCACGGGCGGCACCCCGCGCACGTGGTTGATCTCGAACTTGGCCCCGTGCATGGTCGCGATCTCGTCGATCGCCCCGTAGAGCATGTCCGGCGCCTCGTGCCAGGCGTTCAGGTCCAGGCAGCGCACGGTTCCGGACAGCTCGGCGTGCATCGGGATGACGTTGCAGGCGTGCCCCGCCTCGATCCGGCCCCAGGTGACCGACATCCCCGAGCGGGCGTCCATCCGGCGGGCCAGCAGGGCCGGGGTGTCCACGGCCACCCGGGCGGCGGCCGTGACCAGGTCGGTGGTCAGGTGCGGGCGCGCGGTGTGCCCGCCGGAGCCGGAGAGGGTGACCTCCAGCCGGTCGCAGGCCGAGGTGATGGGGCCGGCCCGCAGCCCGATCCGCCCCGCGTCGACCCGGGGGTCGCAGTGCACGGCGACGATCCGGCCCACGCCGTCCAGCACCCCGGAGTCGATGGCGTCGGTGGCTCCGCCCGGCAGCACCTCCTCGGCGGGCTGGAAGAGCAGCCGTACGGGACGGGGCAGCAGCCCCTGCCGGTCGAGCTCGGCGAGCACCAGGCCGGCGCCGAGGACGACGGTGGTGTGCACGTCGTGGCCGCAGGCGTGGGCGCGGTCCGGGAAGGTCGAGCGGTACGAGACGTGCGTCTTGGCGTCCGGGATGGGCAGGGCGTCGATGTCCGCGCGCAGGGCCAGCATCGGCCGGCCCCCGTCCCAGGTGCCGACGTCACAGATCAGGCCCGTGCCGGACTTCAGCACCCGTGGTCGCAGGCCGGCTTTCTCCAGCCGGGCCTTGATCGCCGCGGTGGTACGGAATTCCTGGTGTCCGAGCTCCGGGTGCATGTGCAAGTCCCGGCGGAAGGCGATCAGTTCGGTACGCAGGTGGTCCGGAAGTGTGCCGGGCAGCTCGGGCCGGTCGGACGCGGCGGGCTGGGCGGTCGGGGACTCGCGGGACATCAACTGGTTCACCCGTTGAAGGGTAGGCGCACAGACGGGTCAACTGGCCGGGGATCCAGAAAAGTTCATGCCGTTAGGGGAAAGAAACACGGCCTCTGGCGCATGACCGGATGTCCGGGGGGGTAAACTCGCGCGCTCATCCGGCCGTAGGAGCCGCCTGGGCAGGGAGTCTGCGCACATCACGGGCGGTGTCGGTGACCCCGGCGAGGAAGCTGCGGGCGCGCGCGGACGCGGAGCCGGTGAGCCAGGACGGGTCCACATCGCATACGGCGACGGTCACACCGGTACCGGTCAGGGCGTACGGCAGCGTGTGGACGACGGTGGACGGAAAGCTGACGATCGTCCGGCCGACGGGACCGCGCCGCGCGATCAGCTCCAGCGGCAGGTCCGGGCGCACGATCTCCAGCCCGGTCGCCCGGCTCAGCGCGCGCAGCTTCTCCGGGGACTCGCGGCGGTGCGCGAAGTAGCGGGTGGCGCCGTGCTCCACGGTGAGGGCGCGCACCGCCTCCAGGTAGCGGGCCGGGTCCACCACACCGGTCTCCACCAGTGAGGTGCCGACCAGGTCGGTGCCCCGGGTCAGGCGGGGCGGGCCGAAGCGGGCGCGGGTCCAGGCGAAGTCGTTGACCCGCAGGGTCATGGCGCCGTGGGCGGTGACGGGCATCGAGCTGAACACCTCGACGCGGTGGCCGCGGCCCCGGGCGGGGGTGAAGCGGCGGCGCGCGGTCGCCGAGACGGGTGCGTAGGCCAGCTCGCGGACCCGGCCGGGCAGGCCTCCGCCGCCGACCCGGTGCCAGCGTACGAGGCGTTCGCCGCGGGCGGTCTGGGCGACGAACTCCATGGTGGCGGTGCCGTCGTCGACCACCACGAGCTCCTCGGCGCGCACGAGGGTGAGCAGCAGCTGCACGTAGCGCGAGAAGGGGTCGCCGATGACGACGGTGCGCGCCGCGCGGACGTCGCGCGCCAGCGCGGCGAGCGCCTTCAGCGGCGCGAACCGGCTGCCGCGCGCCTCCTGCCAGCACACCTCGTACCCCTCGTCCCGCGCCAGCGCGGCCATCCGGCGCAGCTGGCCGCGGGACATGGGGTCGGTGGGCGGCAGGACGACGATCCTGAGGGAGGACCCCGCGCCCGCCGGAGCGGGGGCGGGGTCCGGCCCGGCCCCGCCGTCCCCCTGCGCCCGGGCCCGGTCCGGGCCGGGTTCCGCCCCGCCGGAGCGGTGCCCGCGCTGGCGCGGGACCCCGTCCAGCCGGGGCTGCTGCGGGCCGGCGCCGGCCGGGGCGCTGCGCGCGTACGCCCACTCCAGCACGTTGAGGAGTTGGACCGGGCTCTCGACGAACGCCAGGGTGGAGGCGGAGGGGGTCACCACGTACTCCTTGTCGGGGGGTGGAACGCGTACGCGCCGGAGCGGGGGTCAGACGGCTACCGGCTCGCCCTGGACGCGGCGGAGCTTCTTCATGGGGCCGAGCTCGGACTCGTAGACCCGCTTGACGCCGTCGCCGAGGGCGGTCTCGATGGTGCGGATGTCGCGGACCAGGCGGGTCAGGCCGCCGGGCTCGACGGAGGCGGCCTGGTCGGAGCCCCACATCGCGCGGTCGAGGGTGATGTGGCGCTCGACGAAGGTGGCGCCGAGGGCGACGGCGGCGAGGGTGGTCTGCAGGCCCGTCTCGTGGCCGGAGTAGCCGATCGGGACGTTGGGGTACTCGTCCCGCAGGGTGTCGATGACCCGCAGGTTGAGCTCCTCGGCCTTGGCCGGGTAGGTGGAAGTGGCGTGGCAGAGCAGGATGTTGGCGCTGCCGAGCACCTCCACCGCGTGGCGGATCTGCTGCGGGGTGGACATGCCGGTGGACAGCACGACGGTGCGGCCGGTGGCGCGCAGGGCGCGCAGCAGCTCGTCGTCGGTGAGGGAGGCGGAGGCCACCTTGTGGGCGGGGACGTCGAACTTCTCCAGGAAGGCGACGGCCTCGGTGTCCCACGGGGAGGCGAACCAGTCGATGCCGCGCTTGGCGCAGTGCTCGTCGATGGCGCGGTACTCGTCCTCGCCGAACTCGACCTTGTGGCGGTAGTCGATGTAGGTCATCCGACCCCAGGGGGTGTCGCGCTCGATGTCCCACTGGTCGCGCGGGGTGCAGATCTCCGGGGTGCGCTTCTGGAACTTCACGGCGTCGCAGCCGGCTTCGGTGGCGGCGTCGATGAGGGCGAAGGCGTTGCCGAGGTCGCCGTTGTGGTTGATGCCGATCTCGCCGACGACGTAGACGGGGCGGCCGGGGCCCGCGGTGCGCGCTCCGAAGCTGCGCAGGCGGGGGTCCGGGGTGGAGGTCATGGCAGGGGGCGTCCTTCGGTGCGGGGGTGTGCGGGGTGTGGGCTGCGGGTCGAGGTGGGGCGCGGGGTGGGGCACGGCGTGGGGATGCGGTGCGGGGTGCGGGTCGAGCAGGGGCGCGAGCAGGCGGGCGCGTTCCAGGTCGTGCGGGTCGTCGATCTCCAGGACCCGGGAGGGGTCGGTGGCGACGGGCAGGGTGCGGCCGAAGAAGCGGTGGCGGGCGGCGCGGAGGCCGTCGGCGTCCATCGCGTAGGCGGCCCCGGTCTCCAGCAGGTCCTGCGGCCGGTCCTGGCGCCGGGGTCGGTACGCCTGGTCGTGGTTGACCCCGGCGCCGGAGCCGTCGGCCCCGGAGCGCCAGAGGAAACCGTGGAAGGGGGCCACGGTCAGGGCCGAGTCGGCCGCGCCGGAGGCGACGGCCACGGCGACCGACTCGACGTCGGAGGCGGTGAGGAACGGGCTCGTGCACTGGACGAGGAGGACCACGTCCACGCGGACGGAGTGCAGTTCCTCGAAGGCGGCGAGCGCGTGCAGGAGGGCGGCCTCGCTGCTCGCGGTGTCGCCGGAGATCGCGGTCGGGCGGGCGATCACGTCGGCTCCGGCGGCGCGGGCGGCCGCGGCGATCGCGTCACAGTCCGTGGAGACCACCACGTCGGTGACGGTCGGCGCGGAGCGGCAGGCCCGGACGGCGCGGGCGACGAGCGGGGTGCCGGCCACCTCGGCGAGGTTCTTGCCCGGAACTCCCTTGGAGCCGCCGCGGGCCGGGATCACGGCGAGGACGCGGGGGCTCACAGCTCCCCCAGCCTGCGGATCACCGGGGCGACGCGCTGCACGCCGTGCCGGTAGGCGCCGCGTGCGGCCTCGCGCAGGTGGGCGCGGAGCCGGCGGCGCAGCCGGGACTCCCCCGCCGTCGGGCGCACCGCGCCGGGCAGCGGGGTGCCGTCGGGGGCGAGGTGGTGCCGGGCGAGGATCCCGGGCAGGTACCGGGGGGCGGTGGTGAGCGTGTAGTACGGCGCGAGGGCGGGCAGCCGGGTCGCGGCCACCAGCCCGGCGACCTTCGCCCGGGCGACGGCGTAGGCGTCGTGCGCCACGCCTGCGGCGGGCTCGGCGGGCGAACGCGCGGCCCCGACCGACGCGGCCCCGACCGACTCGGCCGACGGGCGCGCGGCGGCGGCCGGGTCGTCCGACGAGCGCGCGGCGGCGGCCGGGTCGGCCGACGAACCCGCAGACCCGGCCGATTCGGCCGACGGACGCGCGGCGGCGGCCGGGTCGGCCGACGGGAGCGCGGCCCCGACCGACTCGGCCGACGGGCGCGCGGCGGCGGCCGGGCCCGGGCGTACGCCCTGGGCCGCCAGCCAGAGCGGATCGCCCTCCGGGAGGAGCCCGGAGTCGAGCTGGTCCCAGGAGGCCAGGCAGCCGGATCCCAGGAAGTGGTGGTTGCCGAGGGTCTCGCGGATGCCGAGGTCGGTGAGGATCGCCGTCGGGATGGACCGGTGCAGGGACTCCAGGGCGGCGGTGGAGGAGACGGTGACCAGCAGGTCGGTGCCGTCCAGCACCTCGCCCATGTTCCCGTACACCAGGCGGCAGTTGGCGGGCAGTCCGCCCGGGAGCTTCTCCGCGAGCCGCTGGTACGGCTGCTCCTCCAGGTGCGTGGTGTGCTCCCCGGGCTTGCTGCGCAGCTTGATCAGCACCTCCCGGTCGGGGTGCAGCCGTGCGTGCGCGGCGGCCCGTTCCAGCAGGTAGGCGCGGTCGGCGCGGCTGTCGGGCACGGAGGGCTGGACGGCGAAGACCACCGTGTGGGCCCTGCTCCCGGCCGGCTCGTACGGCGCCCCGCCCAGGAAGGGCAGCGCGGTCTCGGTGACGGCTCCGGCGTCCGCGCCGACGCCCTCGTACACGGCGCGGAAACGCTCGGCGTCGTGGCGGGAGTTGGCGAGGACGAGGTCGGCCCCGTGCCGCAGCAGCAGCCCGTCGGCGAGCTTCTCGTATACGACGCCCACGTATCCGGTGACGAAGACGGGCCGCTTCGCGGGGTTCGGCCACAGGGCGCGGGCCCCGTGCAGGACGGCCTGGACCGCTCCGCCCACGAGGGCGAGGACGACCACGTCGTGGCGCTCCCGCTCGATCTCGGCGAGGAACTGCGCGCAGGTCACCTCGGACAGCCGGTCGGCCCGCACCCCCACCTCACCGAGCTGGCGCGCGGTGGGGGTGGCGCGGCCGCGCAGCAGGTATCCGGTGAGCTGGTGGTCGGGGACGAGACGGCGGGCGGTGAGTGCGCCCCATTTCCATCGCGTATCGGAATCGGCGAGTACGGCGACGCGTTTGCGTTCTGGCACGCGGCAGAAGCTATTCCGCAATTTCGGTGATCGGCCCAACGAGCGCACAACAGCGGGTTAACAACGCGTCGACGAAATGCGAAAGCGCACGGGTTAACTCGCCCGCCCCGCGCCGTTCACGTGAAATCCGCATCCGGGCCACAGTGAATGCCGGGCGGCGCCCTAATGTCTCGCGGGTGCCCAAGCTCTCTGTTGTCGTGCCGTTCTACAACGTGCAGACGTACGCACCGGATGCCCTGAGGAGTCTCGAACTCAACGCCCGGGAGGATTTCGAGTTCCTGCTCGTCGACGACTGCTCGACGGACGGGACGCCCGGCCTGCTGGAGCGGGCGGCGCGCGAGCTGCCCGGGGCGGTGCACCTCAGACACGAGCGGAACGGCGGTCTGGCCACCGCGCGGAACACTGGCCTGGACGCGGCCCGCGGCGAGTACGTCACCTTCCTGGACGGCGACGACTGGCTGGCCCCCGGCCACCTGGCCCGCACGCTGGCCACCATAGAGGCGCTGAGCTGCGATTTCGTCCGCACCGACCATGTGCGGTGCACGGGCAGGACGCGGAGCGTGCAGCGCGTCCCGTACGGCCCGCAGTCGGTCGTCGCCGATCCGCGCACCGCGATCCTGCCCGCCGACCGGGCCACCTCGGTGGACTATCCGTACGCCTGGGCCGGCATGTACCACCGGCGGCTGCTGGAGCGCGGGGTGCTGCACTTCACCGACGGGCTGCGGACGGCCGAGGACCGGCCGTGGATCTGGCGGCTGCACCGGGAGGCGGAGTCCTTCGCCGCGGTGGGCCTGCCCGGGGTCTTCTACCGGCGCGGGGTTTCCACGTCCCTGACGCAGATCGGGGACGAACGGCAGCTCGATTTCATCCGGGCGTTTGATCAAGTACTGGCGGATGTCATCGCGGACCGGGAATCCGGTCTGCTGCTTCCGAAAGCCGTCCGAACGTATTGCGCGATTATCGCGCACCATTTCGGATCCATGGAAAGGTTCGAACCGGCCGTGGCCAAGAAACTCCGTTCGATGAGCGCGGCCGCGCTCGGCCGCATGCCCCAGGACGTATTGGACCAGGTCCTGGACTCGATGGACATCGAACGCTCCACCCTGCTGCGGCGGGTGCGCGGCAGCCGTCGCGCCCCCTCGGGAGCGGCCGCCTGATGCCCACCCAGATCTTCCTGGCCTCCACCCTCTACGGCGCGGCCACGCTCGCGGCGGGCATCGACGCGGGCGCCTTCCCGCCCGCCGGCCGCCGGATCCTGCTGACCAGCAACCACGCCGTCACCGCCGAGGTCACCCCCGGGATCGCGGACATGCCGGGCTTCGCCGCCCTGCGCACCCGCTTCGACGAGGTGCTCGACTGGAACCGGGTCATCGAGCCGCAGCACCCGAGCACCTGGGCCCCGCGCGCGGAGGACGTCCCGATCTGGGAACGGCAGCTGCGCTCCCTGTGGGGCCTCGGCGAGGACCGCGTCGAACTGGTCGTGGAATCGCTCCAGGTGCCGCCGGCCCAGACGCTGTGCCGGCTCTTCCCGGGCGCGGCGGTCGACGTCTACGCCGACGGGCTGATGAGCTACGGGCCCACCCGCTTCCGGCTCGACCCGCAGCTCGGGATGCGGGTGCGGCGGGTGCTGCACCTGGACCTGGTGCCGGGGCTGAAGCCGCTGCTGCTGACGGAGTTCGGGGCGCGGGTGGAGCTGGTGCCGACGGAGTCCTTCCTCAAGGTCCTCGCCGAGCTCGCCGGGGCCACCGAAGCGCACGCAGCCCCCGAGGTCCCCGGGGCCGAGCCCCCGGCGCTGCTCCTGGGCCAGTACCTGTCGGCGCTCGACCTGATGACCCCGGCCGAGGAGGAGGAGCTCCATGTGTCGATGGTCCGGGGCGCGCACGCCCTCGGCCACCGCGAGCTGGTCTTCAAACCGCACCCCGGCGCCCCGGCCGCGTACTCCCGCCGGGCCGAGGAGGAGGCCGGGCGGCTCGGCGCGCGGCTGACCGTGATCGCCGCGCCGGTGCTCGCCGAGACCCTCTACCAGCGGCTGCGTCCGGCGCTGGTCGTCGGCTGCTTCTCCACCGGCCTGCTGACCGCCGCCACCCTGTACGGGCTCCCCGTGGCCCGGACCGGCACGGACGCGGTCCTGGCCCGCCTGACCCCGTACCCGAACAGCAACCGGGTCCCGCTGGCCCTGGTGGACGCCCTGCTCCCGGACCTCGCCGACGCGCAGGCCGTGCGCGCCTGGACACCACCGACTCCGGAGCAGGTCCGGGCGGAGCCCGCCGCGCTGCTGACGGCCGTCGGGTTCACCATGCAGCCGCAGATCCTGGCCGCGCGCCGGCCGGCGGCCGAGGCCTATCTGGCGCAGCACCTGGACGCGCGCGCCTGGCGGTACTTCACCCGGCGCCGGCTGACCTCGCTGGGCCTGCCGGGCGGCATCCCGGCGCAGCTCTCGTTCCTGCCGCGCAGCCGCGCGGTGCGCCGGGCCGTCCGGCGGCTCGCCCGGGTGCGCCGCGCCCTCAGCTGACGGCGAGCTTGGCCGCGAAGCCGAGGAAGAGCACGCCCGCGGCCGAGGTGGCCCCGGCCGACAGCCGCTTGCGCCGGCGGAAGGCCTCCGAGAGCCGGGTGCCGCCGAAGATGAGCAGCGTCAGGTAGACGAAGCTGCCGGTCTGCAGCAGGCCGCCGAGGACCAGGAACGACAGCGCCGGGTAGGCGTAGGACGGGTCCACGAACTGCACGAAGAAGGACATCAGGAAGAGGATGGCCTTCGGGTTGAGGAGGCTGATCAGCAGCGCCCGCCGGTAGGGCCGCTCGTTCTCGCCCGGTTCGGCGGGGGCGGCGGCCCGCGCCTCGTCCCGCTCGCGGCGCGTGCGCCACAGCGCCCAGGCGCCGCGCATCATCCCGACGGCCAGCCAGGCCAGGTACCCGGCGCCGAGGAACTTCACCACGGTGAACACGACCGGGCTGGCCCGCAGCAGCGCTCCCGCGCCCACGGCGGTCAGCAGCATCAGCACGGCGTCGCCGGTGAACACGCCGGCGGCGGCCTTGTATCCGGTGCGGACCCCGCGCCGGGCGGCGACGGAGAGCACGTAGAGCGAGTTCGGACCCGGCAGGAGAATGATCAGTACGAGGCCGGCGAGGTACGTCGGCAGATCGGTGACACCCAGCATGTGCAGGAGTGTCCCACGAGGACACACCTGACAGTCCAGTGCCCTCTTTGAAGGCGCGTGGTCACCATGTGGAATCCGTCGGCTCGTACGTCCCCCACACCTCCCGCAGCGCCCCGCACACCTCCCCCACCGTGGCCCGCGCCCGCAGCGCCTCCTTCATCGGGTACAGCACGTTCTGCGTTCCCGCGGCCGCCTCCCGCAGGGCCGCGAGGGCCGCCGTCACCGCCGCCGCGTCCCGCTCCGCGCGCAGCCGGGCCAGCGCCGCGCACTGCCGCTCCTCGATGGCCGGGTCCACGCGCAGCGGCGCGTACGGCTCCTCCCGCTCCAGCGCGAAGCGGTTGACGCCGACCACCACCCGCTCCCCGCTCTCGGTCTCCTGCGCGATGCGGTAGGCGTTGCGCTCGATCTCGCCCTTCTGGAAGCCGTTCTCGATCGCGGCCACCG
The DNA here is from genome assembly GCF_042871845.1 of Streptomyces sp. NPDC005533. Lineage (NCBI taxonomy): Bacteria > Bacillati > Actinomycetota > Actinomycetes > Kitasatosporales > Streptomycetaceae > Streptomyces > Streptomyces sp. NPDC005533. The sequence goes on from NZ_JBIAJH010000011.1 coordinate 30,083, forward strand.
CCCCGCCCTGGTCCTCGACCCGCCGCATCAGCGCGAGCGCGGCCGCCTCCAGGTCGTCGGTCATCCGCTCCACGGCGTACGACCCGGCGAAGGGGTCCACGGTGTGCGGCACGTCCGTCTCGTGCGCGAGGACCTGCTGGGTGCGCAGCGCGAGGCGGGCGGACTTCTCGGTCGGCAGCGCGATGGCCTCGTCGAAGGAGTTGGTGTGCAGGGACTGGGTGCCGCCCAGGACGGCGGCGAGCGCCTGCACGGCCACCCGTACGAGGTTCAGTTCGGGCTGCTGCGCGGTCAGCTGGACCCCGGCCGTCTGGGTGTGGAAGCGCAGCATCAGCGACTTCGGATCGCGCGCCCCGAACTCCTCGCGCATGACGCGGGCCCAGATCCGCCGGGCGGCGCGGAACTTCGCGACCTCCTCCAGGAGGGTGGTGCGGGAGACGAAGAAGAAGGAGAGGCGGGGCGCGAACTCGTCGACCGCCATGCCGGCGGCGAGGGCCGTACGGACGTAGGTGATGCCGTCGGCGAGGGTGAAGGCCACCTCCTGCGCGGGCGAGGCCCCCGCTTCGGCCATGTGGTAGCCGGAGATGGAGATGGTGTTCCACTTGGGGATCTCGGCCCGGCAGTAGCGGAAGGTGTCGGCCGTCAGCCGCAGCGAGGGCTCGGGCGGGAAGATGTACGTGCCGCGCGCGATGTACTCCTTCAGGATGTCGTTCTGGACCGTGCCCGTCAGCCGTTCGCCCGGAATGCCCTGTTCTTCCGCGACCAGTTGGTAGAGCAGCAGGAGCAGCGCGGCGGGCGCGTTGATGGTCATGGAGGTGGAGACGCGGTCGAGCGGGATCCCGTCGAACAGCGTCCGCATGTCGTCGAGCGAGTCGACGGCGACCCCGACCTTGCCGACCTCGCCGTGCGCGAGGGGGGCGTCGGAGTCGTGCCCCATCTGGGTCGGCAGGTCGAAGGCGACGGACAGTCCGGTGCCGCCGCCCGCGATGAGCTGCCTATAGCGGGCGTTGGACTCGGCGGCCGTGCCGAAGCCGGCGTACTGCCGCATCGTCCACGGCCGCCCGGTGTACATGTTCGGATAAATCCCCCTGGTGTAGGGGAATTCACCCGGTTCGCCCAGGGCGGTCGCGGGGTCCCACTCCGTCAGGTCGCCGGGTCCGTAGACGGGTTCGATCGGGAGTCCGCTCTCGGTGCGTGCCATGTGACGAAGACCTCCGTAGAGCCACCGGGCCCGGGGCTGGTACAACCGTGCCCGCACATCGGTTCTTCAGGCCGCGGACGGCTGCTGGTCACAATGGCGCAACATCCCGTGGCCCGGTGCAACTCTCCGCGCGTGCCAGGCATCACCTAGATACACGACGTAGAAACCGGGGGACTGCAATGCAGCGCCAGAGATTCATAATCCGCACGATCGGGGTGGCCGCCGCCGTCGCGCTCGCCGCGACCGCCTGCGGGCCGCAGAAGTCGGAGTCCGCCGGCTCCACTCCTTCGGCTCCGTCCTCGCCCACGGCGGGCGCCACTCCCGAAGCCTCCCCGACCACCGACAACAAGCCCGCCGAGGCCTCGCCGTCGCCGTCGGCGTCCGCGTCGGCCTCCCCGTCGGCGTCTCCTTCGCCCACGGTGAAGCAGATCATGGCCAACGGCGACGACACCGACCAGGTGCGCGAGCTCCAGGCCCGCCTGCGCCAACTCAAGCTGATGTCGGTGGCCCCGACCGGTTTCTACGGCTCGAAGACCACGGCAGCGGTCAAGTCCTTCCAGTCGAAGAACGGTCTGACCGCGACCGGCTCGGTCGACGAGGCCACCTGGAAGAAGATCCAGGGCGCCAGCAAGAAGCCCACCGCCGACGAGCTGCGCCCGCCGACCGTCAACGAGGTCGACGCGCCGGACCCGCGCTGCATGGAGGGCCGGGTCATGTGCATCAGCAAGGAGAGCCGCACCCTCGCCTGGATGATCGACGGCAAGGTCGTCTCCACCATGGACGTGCGCTTCGGTTCGGAGAACACCCCGACCCGTGAGGGCGTCTTCAAGGTGGACCGCAAGGAGAAGGAGTGGACGTCGACGCTCTACCACACGTCCATGCCGTACTCGATGTTCTTCAGCGGCGGCCAGGCCGTGCACTACTCGGCCGACTTCGCGGCCCGCGGCTACGCCGGCGCCTCGCACGGCTGTGTGAACGTCCGCGACAAGGGCAAGCTGTCGGCGCTCTTCGGCCAGGTGAACGTGGGCGACAAGGTCGTCGTCTACTGGTGACGCGCGCGGCCCCACGAGCCCACGCAGAAGGCCTTCGACCGGGATCCGGTCGAAGGCCTTGTTGTTGCGCGGGCCGTGGGCCGGCCGCCGGGGTCGAGGTAAAGGGCGCGGGCAGGGCCGGGGGAACGTGCCCCGCCCGCGCCGGTTGCGCAGAGCCCAGGGGTACGGGGGGAACCCCGGCTCATGCGCGGCCGATGACCAGTCGGCTCGATATGTACTGCGTCGCCGGTTCGAAAAGTGTTACAGGCGGGTCAGCACATGTGTCAGAGGCCGGTGCGCAGGCCCGTCGCACCCCGCGGAAGCGCCGGGGCGAGGGTCGGGGGCCCCGGCGTGCCGTCCCCGAGCGGGGTGTCGCGACGCTTGCCGCCGGAGTCCCCGTCCAGCACCGACTTGCAGTAGTCCGGGATCCGGGTGAGTCCGTCGGCCAGGCGGGAGAGCCGCTCGCGGCGGTCGTCGTCGAGGCGTCCCGACCGGTAGTCCTGGCAGAGGTCCAGCGCCTTCAGCAGGGTCTCCCGCTCGCGCCGCTCACGGTCCTTGCCGGTGTCCCCGCCGCCGAAGGTGTCCCGGTCCGGGTCCTTGTCGCCCGTGCCGCCCGCGGCGTTCCGGCCGCTCTCGGTGTCCTTGCCCGCGCCGCCGGTGCCCGAGGCGCCCGACGAGGCGCCCCCGCCGGCCGTGGTGCCCGGCACCGTGCGTCCGTCCGGGCCCGGGAACTGCGTGGGACCGGGGGTGACCGTCGAATTCGAGCCGTTCGGCAGCGGGGTGGGCAGCAGCTTCGGGGTGAGCGTCGGGGCTCCGCTGCCGATGCCCGGCTCCGGGTTCTCGCCGGCGCTCACGGACATCGCCGGTCCCGGCCCCGCGGTGTCGTGCCGGTCCCGGTCCAGCAGCCCGGCGCCCGCCGCGGCGGCGAGACCGCCGACGGCGACGCTCGCCAGAGCGGCCGCCAGGCCGAAGCTCACGGTCCGGGCGCGCCGGGGCGCGGGGGTGAAGGAGGGGACGAGACGGCCGAGATCGACCACGGGCTCGCCGGATCCGGCCGGCGCGGTGCGCTCCGGCCGTCGTGCGGAAGGACCGGCGGCACGTGACGTGCGGAAGGCGGCCACGGCCGCGGCCTCGCCGGGCAGTTCCGTGCCCGCGGGCGGCAGCTCGCCGCCCGTACCCAGGGCTTGAAGGGCGTCCAGCGCGGCACGCAGTCGCGCGGCCTCGACGCGGGCACGCGGTTCTGCGCCGGCCGGCCCCACAGGTTCCGCCGGTTCGCCGCGCAGCAGTCTGTCCGCCGCGGCCTGGTCCAGCCACCTGTTGCGCTCGTCGGCCATCACATGTCCTTCTGCGTCCGCCAACGTGAATGCGTCACACCGGTTTGTTCTACGAAGCCCCCGCCACGGCCGCGTTGCGCGGGTACGGCGTCGAGATCCCTCCCGCCCCCGCCGTCCCACGGCTGGCCACCGGCATTATGGCCGACCGCCGCGCCCGGCTCCGCGCCGGTGCCCGGGTCCGGCCCGAATCCGCCGTCCGCGCCCTCTTCGCCGAGCAGCTCGGCCAGCTTCTTCAGGCCCCGGTGCGCCGCGGTGCGGACGGCGCCGGGGCGCTTGCCGAGGGTCTCGGCCGCGCTCTTCGCGTCGAGCCCGACCACGACGCGCAGGACGACGGCCTCCGCCTGGTCCTGCGGGAGCCGGGCGATGAGCGCCATGGTCCGGCCGGTGGAGAGGGACTCCATCGCCGCGCCCGCGGTGTCGCAGTCGGCGGCCCACGCGGTCAGCTCGGTGTCGTCGCCGCCGATGGCGGGACGGCGCCCGCGCATGCGGATGTGGTCGAGGGCCCGGTTGCGGGCGATGCGGGCGGCCCAGCCGCGGAAGCGGTCGGCGTCGCCGGTGAAGGAGTCGAGGTCGCGGGCGATCTGCAGCCAGGCCTCGGAGGTCACGTCCTCCGCGTCGCCGTCTCCGACGAGCGTGCGTACGTATCCGAGCAGGCGTGGGTGCACGGCGCGGTACACAGCACGGAACGCGTTCTCGTCGCCGTCCTGTGCCGCGAGCACCGCGGCGGTCAGCTCCGCGTCGTCCCCCAGCAAAGTCCCCAACCCGTTCAACGTCCTGTACGTGTGGCGCAAATCAGCACGTTACGGCTTTCAAGCACCTCCCGTCCACGAGTGATACAACGCGCAACCAATCCTGTGCGGAGCGAGGTGTGACACAAAACGCACTCCGGGCGCTGACAGGGGTACGGGCTTGTCGCACGAGTCCGTGACGGATGGCGGCCGGGGCCTCTCCTGTGGGGGGTGGCGGCCTCGGTCGCCCTCCCCCTCCCGGACGACTTCCCGGGCCTGGCTGTGGCGCTCACGTCATCCTTTCGGCTCACTTCCGGGTGAAATCCCCAGATGGGTACGACACACCCTGCCTCCCGTCGCTAGCGTGGCGGTACACCCGCGCCGCGCCCCGAGGAGCCCTCGCTGTCCAGCCACCTTCCGGCACAGGCCCGCGGCTGCCCCGACCCTTCTCACGGCTCAGGACTGACGCGGTTCAACGCCCTGTCCCCCGAGGCCGCCCACGCCGTCCTGCTGAACTGCTGCGGGAGCCGGCGCTGGGCGCACCGGATGGCCACCCACCGCCCGTACCCGAATCCGGACGCCCTGCTCGCCGCCGCGGACGAGGCCTCGTACGACCTCTCGCAGGCCGATCTGACCGAGGCGCTGGCCGCGGAGTCCTCGGCGGAGCTGGACCACGGCGCACCGTACGCCGCGCTGCTGGCCCTCGACGCGGCGCACGCGGAGTACGAACGGAAGTTCGGTCACGCCTTCGTGATCAGTCTCGCCGGGCATCCGCCGGAGGAGCAGGCGGACCAGCTGCTGGGGGCGATCCGCCGCAGGATGACGCACGAGGTGGACGAGGAGCGCTCCATCTCCGCGGACGAGCTGCGCCGCGTCGCCCAGGACCGGCTCTGGGATCTGACACGCTGGCTGACCTCGACCGATGGGCCGAGTGCCACGGAAATCGGGCTATTCGCCCCTGTGGGATAGCCCGTACGTGCCTGTTTGATCACACCGATGGCCCCCGCGCAAGGGAACCGACAAAGCGTCGCTACGATGTCCGGGGCCGGAGGACCGTACCCGGCCGGGCCCGACCGACAAAGAAGCCGGCTGGCCCCCGCCCCGCTTCCGGAGGGTTTTCCGTGCCGGCTGGAACGTTGTACCGCGGCCGGGAAGGAATGTGGTCCTGGGTGGCTCATCGAGTCACCGGCGTCCTCATTTTCTTCTTCCTGTTCGTACACGTCCTCGACACCGCTCTCGTCCGCGTCTCCCCCGAGGCGTACGACGACGTGGTGGCTACCTACAAGACTCCGATCGTCGCGCTGCTGGAGTACGGCCTCGTCGCCGCCATCCTGTTCCACGCGCTCAACGGTCTCCGTGTCATCGCCGTGGACTTCTGGTCCAAGGGACCCCGCTACCAGAAGCAGATGCTCTGGACCGTCGTGGGCATCTGGATCGTGATGATGGCCATGGCCCTGTACCCCGTACTGGGTCACGCCTACCTTGAACTGTTCGGGAAGTGACACGCATGTCTTCTGACACTTCTTCCGTCGACATGACCAAGGGCGCCGGCGACGGCGGCTCCGTGACCGGCGTCTCGCTCTACGACGTCGACAACCCGGCGCCGTACATCGAGGCCCCGCGCAAGCGCACGGGCAAGACCCCGCGCTCGACCCGCGGCAACTTCGAGATGGTCGCGTGGCTCTTCATGCGCCTCTCGGGCATCGTGCTCGTCGTCCTGGTCATCGGCCACCTGCTGATCCAGCTGGTGCTCGACGGCGGCGTCTCCAAGATCGGCTTCGCCTTCGTGGCCGGCCGGTGGGCTTCCCCGTTCTGGCAGGTCTGGGACCTGCTGATGCTGTGGCTGGCGATGCTGCACGGCGCCAATGGTCTGCGTACCGTCATCAACGACTACGCGGAGCGCGCCAACACGCGGCTGTGGCTGAAGGGCCTGCTCTACACCGCCACGGTGTTCACCATCCTTCTGGGCACGCTGGTGATCTTCACCTTCGACCCGAACATCCGCTAGGCAACGGGGCTGAGGCGAAACCAATGAAGATCCACAAGTACGACACCGTCATCGTCGGCGCAGGTGGCGCGGGCATGCGCGCCGCCATCGAGTCGACGAAGCGCAGCCGCACCGCGGTGCTGACGAAGCTCTACCCCACCCGCTCCCACACGGGCGCCGCGCAGGGCGGCATGGCCGCCGCGCTGGCGAACGTGGAGGAGGACAACTGGGAGTGGCACACCTTCGACACGGTCAAGGGCGGTGACTACCTGGTCGACCAGGACGCCGCCGAGATCCTGGCGAAGGAGGCCATCGACGCGGTCCTCGACCTGGAGAAGATGGGCCTGCCGTTCAACCGCACCCCGGACGGCACCATCGACCAGCGCCGCTTCGGCGGCCACTCGCGCAACCACGGCGAGGCGCCGGTCCGCCGGTCCTGCTACGCCGCGGACCGCACCGGTCACATGATCCTCCAGACGCTGTACCAGAACTGCGTCAAGGAGGGCGTGGAGTTCTTCAACGAGTTCTACGTCCTCGACCAGCTCCTGGTCGAGGAGGACGGCGTCAAGAAGTCGGCCGGTGTGGTCGCGTACGAGCTCGCCACCGGCGAGATCCACGTGTTCCAGGCCAAGGCCGTCATCTACGCCTCCGGCGGCACCGGCAAGTTCTTCAAGGTGACCTCCAACGCGCACACCCTCACGGGTGACGGCCAGGCGGCCTGCTACCGCCGCGGCCTGCCGCTGGAGGACATGGAGTTCTTCCAGTTCCACCCGACGGGCATCTGGCGCATGGGCATCCTGCTGACGGAGGGCGCCCGCGGTGAGGGCGGCATCCTCCGCAACAAGGACGGCGAGCGCTTCATGGAGAAGTACGCGCCGGTCATGAAGGACCTCGCGTCCCGTGACGTCGTCTCGCGCTCCATCTACACCGAGATCCGTGAGGGCCGCGGCTGCGGTCCCGCCGGTGACCACGTGTACCTGGACCTGACGCACCTCCCGCCGGAGCAGCTCGACGCGAAGCTCCCGGACATCACCGAGTTCGCGCGCACCTACCTGGGCATCGAGCCGTACACGGACCCGATCCCGATCCAGCCCACCGCGCACTACGCCATGGGCGGCATCCCGACCAACGTCGAGGGTGAGGTCCTGGCGGACAACACCACCGTCGTCCCGGGCCTGTACGCGGCCGGCGAGGTCGCGTGCGTGTCGGTGCACGGCGCGAACCGCCTGGGCACCAACTCGCTGCTGGACATCAACGTCTTCGGCAAGCGCTCCGGCATCGCCGCGGCCAGGTACTCGCAGGAGAACGACTACGTCGAGCTCCCGGAGAACCCGGCGCAGCAGGTCGTCGACCTCGTCGAGCGCCTGCGCAACTCCACGGGCAACGAGCGGGTCGCCGAGCTGCGCCTGGAGCTCCAGGAGACGATGGACGCGTGCGTGATGGTGTTCCGTACGGAGCAGACCATCAAGACCGCGGTCGAGAAGATCGCGGAGCTGCGCGAGCGCTACAAGAACGTGTCCGTCCAGGACAAGGGCAAGCGCTTCAACACGGACCTGCTGGAGGCCATCGAGCTGGGCAACCTGCTCGACCTGGCCGAGGTCATGGCCGTGTCCGCGCTGGCGCGCAAGGAATCCCGCGGCGGTCACTACCGCGAGGACTACCCGAACCGCGACGACGTCAACTTCATGCGCCACACCATGGCGTACCGCGAGGTCGGCGACGACGGCAAGGACTCCGTCCGGCTGGACTACAAGCCCGTCGTCGTCACCCGCTACCAGCCGATGGAGCGTAAGTACTGATGGCCACCCCGACCATGTCCGAGACGGACAAGATGGAGGCGGCGGCCGCCGCCTCGCCGTTCATCACGGTCACCTTCCGGATCCGCCGCTTCAACCCGGAGATCTCGGAGGAGTCGACCTGGCAGGACTTCCAGGTCGAGATCGACCCGAAGGAGCGCGTGCTCGACGGTCTCCACAAGATCAAGTGGGACCTCGACGGCACGCTGACCTTCCGCCGCTCGTGCGCGCACGGCATCTGCGGCTCCGACGCGATGCGGATCAACGGCAAGAACAGGCTCGCCTGCAAGACGCTGATCAAGGACATCAACCCGGAGAAGCCGATCACCGTCGAGGCCATCAAGGGCCTCACGGTGATGAAGGACCTCGTCGTCGACATGGAGCCCTTCTTCCAGGCGTACCGCGACGTCATGCCCTTCCTGGTCACCAAGGGCAACGAGCCGACGCGCGAGCGCCTGCAGTCCGCCGAGGACCGCGAGCGCTTCGACGACACCACCAAGTGCATCCTGTGCGCCGCGTGCACGTCCTCGTGCCCGGTGTTCTGGAACGACGGCCAGTACTTCGGCCCGGCGGCGATCGTCAACGCGCACCGCTTCATCTTCGACTCGCGTGACGAGGCCGGCGAGCAGCGGCTGGAGATCCTGAACGACAAGGACGGCGTGTGGCGCTGCCGCACGACCTTCAACTGCACCGACGCGTGCCCGCGTGGCATCGAGGTCACGAAGGCGATCCAGGAAGTCAAGCGCGCCCTGATCACGCGCCGCTTCTGACCTTCCGGTCCGTCTGTGCGAGGCCCCGTCCCCGGTCCGTCCGGGGGCGGGGCCCTCGCCGTTCCCCCAGCGCGTCAGCGGGCGGGAGCCGCGCTCACGATCGGCGCCCTGCCGGCCTCGGCCCGGCCGGCTCCGGCTCCCGCTCCGGGCACCGGGACGGGCACGGCGGTGGGCCACCGCTCGGGGGTCGACGAGGAGGCCCTGGCGCAGGCGATGGCCCCCGGCGCCGTCGCGGCGGGCACCATGGTGCGGGTGTCCGGGCGGGGGTGCGCTGGACGAAGGCGACGGGTCCGCTCTCCCAGGACCCCGCGGCGTCCTTCCGGATCGGCAGCATGACCAAGCTGTTCACCTCCACCGTGGTGCTCCAGCTCGTCGCGGAGGGCCGGTTCACCCTGGACACCCCGATCCGGGAGGTCCTCCCCGAGACCGTTCCGGCGCACTGGAAGCCGATCACCATCGGTCAGCTGCTGAGCCACACCAGCGGCCTCGGGCTGCCCTGCGAGCCCCTGGCGGACGGCCTCGGGCTGACCCCCGAACGGGTGGTCCACGCCTGGACCGGCTGCCCCACCGCACCGCAGTCCCCCGTCACCGCGCAGCAGTACAACGGCGCCAACTACTTCTTCCTCGGACTCGCGATCGAGAAGGTCACCGGCCGCACCTACGCCGAGGAGGTCCAGCGGCGCATCGCGCGCCCGCTCGGCCTGCGCCACACGTACGTCCCGCAGGCGGGGGACGCCTCCATGCCCACCCCCTCCCTCGCCGCGCCGACCCCGAAGGAGCCGTGGGCCTGGGCGGAAGACGGGATGATCTCCAACGCCCCCGACATGGAACGCTTCATGAGGGCCCTGCTCGGCGGCCGCCTGCTGCCCCCGGCCCAACAGCGACAGCTCTTCGTCAAGCCCGAACTGTCCAAGACAGCCGCTGAACAGCCGTACAATCAGGGCGGGTTGATGTTCCACATCCTCTCGGACGGGACGGAGATCCGGGGGAAGACGGGCAGCACGGCCCCGTACTCCAACGGCGTCTTCGGCACGCGGGACGGCACGCGGATCGCCACCTGGTCCTTCCTCCCCACCCCGGAGGCGGCCAAGGCGGGCATCATCGACCGCGTGACCAAGATCCTGGAAGCGGCTCTCTGACCGGCGTACGGGGAGGGGGGCCCTTGTGGAAGGATCGGCCATATGAGCGAGCAGCAGCCGAATCCGTACGCGAACGACCCCACCGGCCAGGGCGGCCAGGGCGGCACCCCCGGTCAGGGCGACTACAAGTGGGGTCCGGGCGAGGCCAGTTACGGCTACCCGCAGCCCTATCCGGCGGCCCCGGCCTACCAGCCGACCATCGGCGGCGCGGGCCTGCCGGCCCCGGGCTACCCCGCCGCCGCCCCGGCCGGCGGCGCCGGCCTGTCCCTCGGCGACATCACCATCGCCGGGGACCAGATCATCACCCCGTCCGGCGCGATGCCGCTCAAGGGCGCCATGTGGAACGCGACGGACTTCTCGCGCACCGAGGAGAAGATCCCGGCCCACGCCGTCGTGCTCGCGATCGTCTTCTTCATCTTCTGCCTGCTCGGCCTGCTCTTCCTCCTGATGAAGGAGAAGACCACCACCGGCTACATCCAGGTGACGGTGACCAGCGGCGGCCGCCACCACTCCACGATGATCCCGGCGACGAACGCGGGCTCCTACCAGTGGGTGATGTCCCAGGTGAACTACGCCCGCTCGCTGAGCTTCTGACGGGTCGGCGCGGGGCGGGGCACCGCCCGGCGGGCGCCCCCGCCCTCACGCGCGCGGACGGACCTCGACGTTCTCCAGGACGCCGACGGCGTCCGGGACCAGGACGGCCGCCGAGTAGTAGGCGGTGACGAGGTACGAGATGATCGCCCGCTCGTCGATGCCCATGAAGCGGACGTTGAGCCCCGGCTCCAACTCGTCCGGCAGGCCGGTCTGGTAGAGGCCGATCACGCCCTCGTTGTCCTCGCCCGTGCGCACCGCGATGATCGAGGAGGTGTGCTGCTCGGTGAGCGGGATCTTCCCGCAGGGCAGGATCGGCACCCCCCGCCAGGTGGGGATGTGGTGGCCGTCGACCTCGACGGCGGCGAGGCCGATGCCGCGCTTGTTGCACTCCTTGCCGAAGGCGGCGATCGCCTTCGGGTGGGCGAACAGGTACTGGGTGCCGCGCCGCATGGAGAGCAGGTCGTCGAGGTCGTCCGGGGTCGGCGGCCCGCAGTGCGTCTGGATCCGCTGGTCGAAGTCGGCGTTGTGGAGCAGCCCGAACTCCGGGTTGTTGACGAGCTCGTACTCCTGCCGCTCCCGTAGCTCCTGGACGGTGAGCCGAAACTGCTGGTGGGTCTGGTTCATCGGCTGGTTGTAGAGGTCGGCGACGCGGGTGTGCACCCGCAGCACGGTCTGGGCGACGCTCAGCTCGTACTCGCGGGGCGTGAGCTCGTAGTCGGCGAAGGCGCCGGGCAGCGGGTGCTCCCCGTGGTGGCCGGCGCTCAGTTCGATGGCCTTCTCCCCGGCCCGGTTGGTCCGGAAGCCGTTGCGGCTGCCGTTCAGGCCGGCGACGTGCGCGCGCAGGTGGGCGTACTGGTCGGCGACCGCCCGGTACGCCGTCTCCGGGAGGGCGAGGAGCGTGACGGCGGTCGCCGCGCGGGCGGTGAACTCCCAGGTGGCGCCCTTGGCGCGGGCCAGGGTGTGGCCGCCGAAGGTGTCGCCGTCACCGAGGCGGCCGATGACGTTCTCGTCGCCGTACTTGCCCGCGCAGACCTTCTCGACCTTCCCGTGGGCGATGAGGAAGACGTGGTCGGCCTTCTTCCCCGACTGCACGATGACCTGGCCGGGCTGGTACTCCTTCTGCACGAACCGCTCGGCCAGCGCGCCGAGCGCGAGCGGGTCGCCGAAGCCGCGCAGCAGCGGCAGCTCGGTCAGCTCGGCCGGGATGACGTGGACCTTGGAGCCGTTCTTGACGAAGGTGACGCGGCCGTCGCCGAGCGTGTACGAGAGCCGCCGGTTCACCCGGTAGACGCCGCCGGGCGTGTGCACCCAGGGCAGTTTCCGCAGGAGCCAGCGGGAGCTGATGCCCCGCATCTGCGGCTCGGACTTGGTCGTCGTCGCGAGGTTGCGCGCCGCCGCCGTACTCAGGCTGAGCTGTTCCTGTTCCTGTTCCTGCCGCTGCGCCGTTCCGGTCCGGGTGCCGGGGGCTGTCTCGACCGACATGGCCGCCTCGCTTTCGAATGCAGGTGACGGTGACCCTCGGTCGCCATGTGTAACGCATCGTGGTTGCGGCTGTCGCCGGGCGTCGCCACGGCCGGGTGAGGTGAGGGGGCCGTCCGGCCCAGCCCCGAGAGCCCCCGAGCATGCGCTTGAACTTGTTCAAAAAAGGCCCTACAGTCAACGTCGTAAGCATTTGAACGCGTTCAAGGGGGCTGGGTCCATGGACCTCACCGTGGTCACGTACGTCATCTACCTGCTGGTCAGCATCGGTCTCACCGTCTGGGTGGCCCGCACGCTCAGCCGCAACGGCCGGGTCTTCATCGGCGACGTCCTCCAGGGCAACGAGAAGCTCGCGGACGCCGTCAACCAACTCCTCGTGGTCGGCTTCTACCTGGTGAACATCGGCTTCGTGACGCTGTACCTGAGGTCGAGCGAGGAGGTCGACACCGCCCGCGGACTCTTCGAGGCCCTCTCGGTCAAGCTCGGCGTCGTCCTGCTGGTCCTCGGCGTCATGCACCTCGGGAACGTGTGGGTGCTGAACAAGATGCGCCGCCGGGGCATCATGGAGCACCAGCAGACCCCGCCCGTCGCCCCGCAGGGGTGGACCGTGCCGACCGGGGCCTGAGCCGTGGCCCCCACGGGAGCGGTGCGGAAACTGACCGTCCTGTACGACGCGAACTGCCCGCTCTGCGTGCACATCCGGCACTGGCTGCTCGCGCAGCGCTGGCTGGTCCCGCTCGCCCTGGTCCCGGCGGCCTCGTACGAGGCGCAGCGCCGCTACCCGCGGCTCGACCACGCGTCGACGCTGAAGGAGATCACCGTGATCGGGGACTCGGGGCAGGTGTGGACGGGGACCGACGCCTTCATCGTGTGCCTGTGGGCGCTGGTGGAACACCGGCCGAAGGCCAACTGGCTGGCCACCGCGGCCGGCCGGCCCTTCGCCCGGGCGGCCATGTACACCGCCTCCGCCTGGCGGCAGGCGGTACGGACCGGGGGAGCACCGGAAGGTGTGGAGGGACCGGCCTGTGACGACCACTGTTCCGTCCCCCGATAGGCTCATCCACCGTGACTGATCAGAAGGCTCCCAAGAGCGAGCAGACCCGCACGCTCATCCTCGAAACCGCGCTCCGTCTCTTCCAGGAGCGCGGCTTCGACAAGACGACGATGCGGGGTATCGCGAAGGAGGCCGGTGTCTCGGTCGGCAACGCCTACTACTACTTCGAATCGAAGGAACACCTGGTCCAGGGGTTCTACGACCGGATCGGCGCGGCACACCAGGCGGCGGTCCGGCCCATCCTGGACAACGAGACCGATCTCCAGAAGCGGCTCGCGGGCGTACTGACCAGCTGGATGGACATCGCGGCCCCGTACCACGAGTTCGCCTCGCAGTTCTTCAAGAACGCCGCCGACCCCGAGAGTCCGCTGAGCCCGTTCTCGCCGGAATCCGAGACGGCGCGGCAGGCGGCCATCGACATCCACCGCGAGGTGCTGGCGGGTGCGAAGACCAAGGTGCCGGCCGAGCTGGCCGACGTCCTGCCCGAGCTCATGTGGCTCTCGCAGATGGGCCTGGTCCTGTACTGGGTCTTCGACCGCTCCCCGAACAGCGAGAAGACGCGGCGGCTCGCCGAGCGCGGCGCGCAGCTGACGACGCGGGGCATCGTCCTCGCCCGGTTCCGGGTGCTGCGGCCGCTGGTGCGGGAAGTGCACGAACTGTTCGCGGACTTCCTGCCGGGCATGGCGCAGACGGCCACGGCCGGGGCCCGGCGCAAGGCGTCGGACCCGGACCCGAAGTCGGACCCGGACCCGAAGTCGACGTCGGACCCGAAGTCGACGTCGGACCCGAAGTCGGACCCCGCGTAGGCCCGGGGCCCCGTGCTCAGAGCCAGTCGAGTTCCCACAGGCGCCAGACCCCGGTGCCGTCCGACAGGTACTGGCCGCCGGTGACGGCGTCGCGGGACATCACGTAGTCCTTCTTCTGCCAGATCGGCACCAGCGGGGCCTGCTGGGCGACCGCCTTCTGGAGGTCGCGGAACTCGGTGGCGGCGTCGGCCCGCTCCGAGTGGGACTGGGTACGGGTGATCAGCTCGTCGACGTGCTTGTCGGAGAACCCGTTGTTCATGGACGAGTCGGCGCCGACGAGCGGGGAGAGGAAGTTGTCCGCGTCCGGGAAGTCGGCGACCCACCCGATCGTGTAGACGTCGAACTCGCCCGCCGCGTACCCCTTCTGGTAGTCGGCCCACTTCTCGACCGGCTTGACCGTCACCTGGAAGAGCCCGGTGCCCTCCAGCTGCCGCTTGAGTTCCTGGGCCTCGGTGACGTTCGCGCCGCGCACGTTCACGCCCAGGGTGAGCGGGACGGTGGCGTTGATCCCGGCGTCCTTGAGGAGCTTCTTCGCGGTGGCAGCGTTGGGCGTCGGGTAGGCGTCGAAGAAGGGCGTGCTGTGACCGGCGATGCCCGCCGGGACCAGGGAGTACAGCGGGGTGACGGTGCCCAGGTAGACGTCGCTCGCCACCTTGGAGCGGTCGAGCACGGCGGCGACGGCCTGGCGGACGGCGAGCGGCGCGGCGGCGGAGCCGGGGCGGACGTTGAAGACCATCGAGCGGGTCTCGCTGCCGCCGGCGGCCTGGTAGCGGACGTCCTTCATGCCCGGGTTGAGGCCGGCGAGGACGGCCGGCGGCATCTCCCGGTGGGCGACCTCGACCTGGCGGGCGTTCCAGGCCTGGTCGAGGTCCGCGGAGTCCTTGTAGTACTTCACCGTGACGGGAGTGCGGGCGGGCTTGCCCTGCCCCTTGTACGAGGTGTTGGGCTTGAGCCCGGCGCTCGTACCGGCCTTGTACGCGCCCAGCGTGTACGGGCCCGAGCCGTCGATCCTGCCGTCCTCGCGCAGGGACTTCGCCGGGTACGTGTCCTTGTCGACGATCGAGGCGGCGCCCGTCGCGATCTTGAAGGGGAACGTGGCGTCGCCGGCGGAGAGGTTGAAGGTGACCGTCCGGCCCTCGGCCTTGACCGACTCCAGGGTGTTGAACAGCGGGGCCGGGCCCTGGTCGGAGTTGATCGCTTTGATGCGGTCGAAGGAGTGCTTGACGTCCTCGGCGGTGATCGCCCGACCGCCGGCGAACTTCACGTCGGGGCGCAGCTCGCACTGGTAGGTGGTGAGCTTCTGGCCGACGAACCCGCAGGAGGAGGCGGCGTCCGGCACGGGGGCGTCGGAGCCGGGCTTGACGGTCAGCAGCGACTGGTAGACGTTGCTGAACAGGGCCCAGGAACCGACGTCGTACGCCCCTGCCGGGTCGAGGGAGGAGACCACGTCGGTCGTCCCGACCCGGATGGCGCCGTGGCCGCTGCCGTCCTCGGGCAGCAACTGCCAGGCGGCCACGCCGGCCACGCCGAGGACCAGCCCGGCCGCGATGATCTTCCAGCGGACAGACCGCATCCCGTGAACCCCACCCCTTGTCCCGGTGACAGCGCCACGCTGTCCGATTAACGGTCATCCCATCACGGAATATCAGCTGCCGGAAGGTCGATTCCCGGGAGTTCAAGGGCGGTTGGAGCGGGTCAGGCCTGATATGAGGCGAGTTCCACGACCGTGATGTCGGACGGCGCGCCCACCCGGACCGGGGGTCCCCAGGCGCCGGCCCCGCGGGACACGTAGAGCTGGGTGTCGCCGTAGCGCTCCAGCCCGGCCACGGTGGGGTTGGCGAGCTCGGCGAGGTAGTTGCCGGGCCAGAGCTGGCCGCCGTGGGTGTGGCCGGAGAGCTGGAGGTCGACGCCGTGGCGGACGGCGTCGTGGATGACGACGGGCTGGTGGGCGAGGAGCACGGCCGCCCGCGACCGGTCCCGGTCACCGAGGGCCGCACCGAAGTCGGGGCCCTTCCCCTCCGTTTCCCCCTGGACGTCGTTGACGCCGGCGAGGTCGAAGTGGGGCAGGGCGCGGCGGGCGTTCTCCAGCGGGGTCAGCCCCAGTTCGCGGACGTGGTCGATCCACTGCTGCGCCCCGGAGAAGTACTCGTGGTTGCCCGTCACGAAGTACGAGCCGTGGCGGGCGTCGAGCCGGCGCAGCGGCTCCGCGGCGGGCCCGAGGTCGGGGACGCTGCCGTCGACGAGGTCGCCGACGATCGCGATGAGGTCGGGCCGGGTGCGGTTGACGGTGTCGACGATGCGCTGGGTGTGGGCGCGGCCGAGCACCGGGCCGAGGTGGACGTCGCTGACGACGGCGATGCGGAACCCGTGCGCCGCGCGCGGCAGTTTCGCGAGGGGGACCCGCACCCGCCGCACGCTCGGCCCGCGCAGGACCCCGTAGGTCCCGGTGGCGACGGTGCCGACGGCCACGGCGGCGGCCGCCCCGCCGACCGCCCGCGCGACGAACCGGCGGCGGGTCAGCTCCAGGCCCCTGACGGCGGGCCCGGGGGCGGGCTCGTCGGTGGCGGCCGCGAGGGCCGCCGGGGCCGGGTCGGGGGCGGGGGCGGGGGCGGCGGCCCGGGGAACGGTCTGCGGCGCGGAAGGCCCGGCGACCGCCCCGGAGGGGACCCGGTGGGCCAGACGGCGGAGCAACAGCGCGCGGATCGGCTCCGCGACCAGCATCGTCAGGGTCAGGTACAGGAGCACCGCGAGCCAGAGGTACCCCGGCCAGGCCACCGTCTGCTGCAGCCAGAAGGGGGCTCCGGCACGACCCGTGGTCAGGGCGGCCACAGAGAGGAGGGGCAGGGCGATGGTCAGAGCCGTGCCGATGCGGCGGGTGCGGGCGCCGGGCGC
Source organism: Streptomyces sp. NPDC005533 (assembly GCF_042871845.1). NCBI lineage: Bacteria > Bacillati > Actinomycetota > Actinomycetes > Kitasatosporales > Streptomycetaceae > Streptomyces > Streptomyces sp. NPDC005533. The sequence goes on from NZ_JBIAJH010000011.1 coordinate 46,891, forward strand.
CGTGGTGTCGCGGACCAGCCGGATCCACAGCCAGCGGTGCACCAGCACCAGCAGGGCGCAGACCGCGAGCGCGACGAGCGCGAAGACGAGGATCGTCACGCCGGATCACCCGTGCCGCCGGCCGGCCCCGCGCCCGTACCAGCACCAGTACCCGTGCCCGGGCCCGGGCGTGATGCGCGCCGCAGGGCCCGCACCCCGCGCAACCCGATCACACCGACCGCCGTCCCCAGGAGAAAGGACGTCACCGCGAGCGTCAGGTGCACCCAGAAGTAGGAAGTGGGGTCACCCGCCGCGTCGAAGGCCTGACCACTGCCGTTCTTCCACAGGTTCCGGACGAAAGACACCCAGATGAACCAGCTCCACACTCCGAAGGCGAGCAGGAACCAGGAGGCGGCACGGCTGAGTTTCATGCCTTCAGTATCGGATTCGTCCCCAGGACGGACGCGCCGGGGTGGGCTGTCCCGGGGGTGGTTGCACCGAAATGGCCGGTCAGCGACGCCGGGCAGCTCATCGGGAGGTACTTTCACCTGCGTGTCCGCCAAGACGACCGCGCTGACGGTCCTTTCCGCCGCGTTGCTGGTGCCCTCCCTCCTGGTGGCCCCCGCCCACTCCGCGCCGAACCCGCCGGCCGACGGGAAGGGCGGGCCCGCGAAGGCGCCGCAGCCCGCGCCGCCCGCGTCGATGTCCACGGTCGGCGGTTCCCTGCTCGGCCAGCCGGGGACCCAGGTGAACCTGCTGCCCGGCGCTCCCGCCCTGCCGACGAACCTCAGCGGGCGGTCCTGGATCGTGGCGGACGCCGAGTCGGGCGAGGTCCTGGCGGCGTACAACGCGCACTGGCGGCTCCCCCCGGCCTCCACCATGAAGATGCTCTTCGCGGACACCGTGCTGCCGAGCCTGCCCAAGGAGCAGGTCCACAAGGTCACCGAGCAGGACATGGAGGGCGTGGGCCAGGGCAGCAGCCTGGTCGGCGTCAAGGAGGACCTCGAATACTCGGTCCACGACCTGTGGCTCGGGGTGTTCCTGCGGTCGGGGAACGACGCCGTGCACGTGCTCTCGGCCATGAACGGCGGCATCGACAAGACCGTCAAGGACATGCAGGCGCACGCCGAGGAGCTCCAGGCGCTGGACACCCACGTCGTGTCCCCCGACGGGTACGACGCCCCCGACCAGGTGTCGAGCGCGTACGACCTGACGCTCATCGCCCGCTCCGGCCTGCAGAAGCGGGACTTCCGCGAGTACTGCGGCACGGCCGAGGCGAAGTTCCCCGGCCGGCAGGAGGCCGGTAAGCCGCGCGAGTACTTCGAGATCCAGAACACCAACCGGCTGATGACGGGCGCGGGCGGGCTCTCCCCCTACAAGGGCATCGCCGGGGTGAAGAACGGCAACACCACCATGGCCGGCGCCACCTTCACCGGGGCCGCCCAGCAGGGCTCCAGGAAGCTGCTGGTCACGGTGATGAACCCGGGCGCGGGCGGTGCGAACTCGGTCTACGAGGAGACCGCGGCACTGTTCGACTGGGGGTTCGCGGCCGCCGGGAAGGTCAGGCCGGTGGGTGAGCTGGTGCCGCCGAAGAGCGCGGACACCTCCCCGCACGGATCTCCGGCCCAGTCCCACGAGAACAACCCGTCGGCGGCCGGGAAGGGCTCGGGCGGCGTGGGCACCGCGCTGGGCATCGCGGGCGGCGTACTGGCCGTACTGGCGGGCGGCGCCCTGGTGGTCAACCGCCGCTGGCCCCGCGGCCGCCGTGGCCGGGGCGAGGACCTGGTGTGACCGCGGTCCGGGCCCCGCACGCGGCCCGGCCGGGGCCGGGCCCGGGATTCACCCGGAGGCGTCCGCGTCGGCCCTCTCCTCGGCCTCCTGGCTCTCGTCCGCGTCCCCGGTGGCCGTCCAGGAGGCGACGTACAGCAGCAGCTTCGCCGTGAAGTTGATCCAGAGCAGCAGGGCGATCGGCACGCCGAAGGCCCCGTACATGCTCTTCGCGGCGACCTCCCGCATGTAGCCGCTGAGCAGCAGCTTCAGCAGCTCGAAGCCCGCCGCGCCGATGAGCGCCGCCTCGATCAGGCGGCGGCGCGGCGGCTCCACCCCGGGGAGCAACGTCAGGAGGTAGAGCAGCACCAGGAAGGCGGCCACGACGCCGACGAGGAAGGCGGCCGCGCGCAGCCCCACGCCGCCCGCGCCCTCCTTCGGGACGCCCAGCCAGTCGGCGGACTTCCCGACCGCCGAGGCGCCGAAGATCGAGGCGGCGGCCGAGGCCAGGCCCACGGCGCCGAGGCCGAGGAGGACGAGCCCGTCCTTGCCCTTGCGGACGATGGGGTTCCCGTCGTCCTCGTCGTCCTTCTCCCACACGGCGCGCAGGCAGTCGCGCATCGCGCCCACCCAGCCGATGCCGGTGAACAGCAGCAGGGCGCCCGCGACGAGCCCGACGGTGGCCGCGTTCGCGACGAGCCCCTCGATGTTCAGCTGGTCGGAGATCCCCGGGACCTGCTCGGCGAGGCTCTTCTCCAGCTGGTCCAGCTGCTTCTGGCTGAGCAGCGCCGCGCCCACCGCGGCGGCCACGGTGATCAGCGGGAAGAGCGCCAGGAAGCTGATGAAGGTGATGGCGGCGGCGAGCCGCGTCCAGTGCACGCGGTCGAGGCGCTCGTACGAGCGCCACGCGTGGGTCCGCATGAGACGGTCCACGAGCGGCCCGATCACCGGGAGTTTCCTCAACCAGTCCATGGGGTCACCGTAAATGAGCCGACGTAAATAGCCGGGATTGTCGGTTTCGGGTACTACGGTCGTCGACTGTGACTTTTTCCGATGCGCGCCCTGACGGCCGCCCGTTCCACACGCTCGTTCTGCGAAGGCTGAGATTCCGCGCCCGGCGCACCGCCCGGCTGACCCTGCGCCCGCTCCTTCAGGAGGGCCGGGCGGTGGCCCCGGTGGCTCCCGCCGCCTCGCCCGCGGGGCGGCCCGGCTGCGGCGGTACGCCGATCGCCCCGGTCCCGAAGGGGTACTCGCGCAGCTTGCGCCAGACCCCGTCCGAGCCCTGCTCGTAGAGCGCGAAGCCCTCGCACAGCCACTCGGCGGTGTATTCGGAGAGGGCCGAGAAGGCCAGGTCCATCGCCTCCTCGGAGATCCCGTGGGCGACGGTGACGTGGGGGTGGTACGGGAAGGCCAGCTCACGGTCGAGCGGCCCGTCGGGGGCGCGGACCTCGCCCTGGAGACGGGTGCAGCCGTCGGCGCCCTCGACGACCTGGACGTAGACGACCGGCGAGAGGGGGCGGAAGGTTCCCGTCCCGCCCAGCCGCATCCGGAAGGCGCAGGAGGCGGCCGCGACCTCGGCGAGGTGGGCGCGGATCGCGGGGAGCCGGTCCGCCTCCACCTCGGTCGGCGGCACCAGGGTGACGTGCGTGGGGATGCCGTGCGCGGCGGCGTCCCCGAAGCCGGCGCGCCGCTGCTGGAGCTGGCTGCCGTACGGCTCCGGGACCGCGATCGAAACGCCGAGCGTTACGGTCCCCACGTATCTCTCCTCCGGTTGTCGCTGTGGACTGCTGCCGCCCCAGTGTGGCGGCAGCACCCCCGTTCTTGCCAGGGCCCTCTGTCCGTAGTTGCGTTCGTCAGTGCTTGGCGGGCACCAGACCGAGGCGGTCGTACGCCTGCGCGAGGGTCTCGGCGGCGACCGCACGGGCCTTCTCCGCGCCCTTGGCCAGGATGGAATCCAGCGTCTCCGGGTCGTCCAGGTACTCCTGGGTGCGCTGCTTGAAGGGTGTGACGAAATCGACCATCACACCGGCCAGGTCGGTCTTCAGCGCGCCGTAGCCCTTGCCCTCGTACTTCGCCTCCAGCTCGGCGATCGTCTCGCCCGTGAGGGTGGCGTAGATCGTGAGCAGGTTGCTGACGCCGGGCTTCTTCTCCGTGTCGAAGCGGATCTCGGCCTCGGTGTCGGTGACCGCGCTCTTGATCTTCTTCTCGGTGACCTTGGGCTCGTCGAGGAGGTTGATCAGGCCCTTGGGGGACGACGCGGACTTCGACATCTTGATCGCCGGGTCCTGGAGGTCGTAGATCTTCGCGACCTCCTTGACGATGTGCGCGGCGGGCAGGGTGAAGGTCCGGCCGTAGCGCTGGTTGAAGCGCTCGGCGAGGTCGCGGGTCAGCTCGATGTGCTGGCGCTGGTCCTCGCCGACGGGGACGGCGTTCGCCTGGTACAGCAGGATGTCGGCGACCTGGAGGATCGGGTACGTGAACAGGCCGACGCTGGCGCTGTTGACGCCGCCCTTCGCGGACTTGTCCTTGAACTGGGTCATCCGGCTGGCCTCGCCGAAACCGGTGATGCAGTTCATGACCCAGCCGAGCTGGGCGTGCTCGGGCACGTGGCTCTGGATGAAGAGCGTGCAGCGCTCGGGGTCCAGACCGGCGGCGAGCAGCTGCGCGGCGGAGAGGCGGGTGTTCGCGCGGAGGTCCTTCGGATCCTGCGGCATGGTGATCGCGTGCAGGTCGACGACCATGTAGAACGCGTCGTGCGTCTCCTGGAGGGCGACGTACTGGCGAATGGCTCCGAGGTAGTTCCCGAGGTGGAACGAACCGGAGGTGGGCTGGATGCCGGAGAGCGCGCGAGGACGATCAGAAGCCATGTCCCCATTCTCTCAGGTGCGGGGGCGGGCTCGGGCCCGCCGCTGGCCGGATACCTCCGGGTCGCGCCGCGGGTGCCGGTGCGGTGCGGGGGTACCGGGCGGTAGCGGCGCGTCCGGATCCAGCCCCGGCCGAGCGACCGCTTTCCGTTCCGGGCGGGGCCGGGCCGACACCGCCGCGCGGGGCTCCGCGGGCGCCGCCCACACGGCGGAGCCCCGGCGACGGCGGCGCAGGTCAGGACAGCGGGAGGCCCGGGGCGGGGAAGGCGGCCATGAGGTCGGCGACCTCCGCGCGGACCGCGGCCAGGGCCGGCTCGTCACCCTTCGCGGCGGCGTCGACCGCGCGCGAGATCCAGTCCGCCACCAGCGGCATGTGCTCCGCGGACAGCCCGCGGGACGTCAGCGACGGCGTACCGATCCGCACCCCCGAGGGGTCGAACGGCTTGCGCGGGTCGAACGGGACCGTGTTGTAGTTCACCACGATCCCCGCCCGGTCCAGGGCCTTCGCCGCGACCTTGCCCGGCACGTCCTTGCCCGTCAGGTCGATCAGGATCAGGTGGTTGTCGGTGCCGCCCGAGACCAGGTCGAAGCCCCGCTCCAGCAGCGCCGCCGCCAGCGCCTTCGCGTTGGCGACGACCGCGTGCGCGTACGCGGTGAAGGACGGCTGGGCGGCCTCGTGCAGGGCCACCGCGATGCCGGCCGTCGTCTGGTTGTGGGGGCCGCCCTGGAGGCCCGGGAAGACCGCCTTGTCGATGGCCTTCGCGTGCTCCTCGCGGCACATCAGCATCGCGCCGCGCGGGCCGCGCAGGGTCTTGTGCGTGGTGGTGGAGATGACGTCCACGTGGCCCGCCGGGGACGGGTGCGCGCCGCCCGCGATCAGGCCCGCGATGTGGGCCACGTCCGCGACCAGGACCGAGCCCGCCTCCTCGGCGATGGACGCGAAGGCCGCGAAGTCGATGGTGCGGGGCAGGGCGGTGCCGCCGCAGAAGATCAGCTTGGGCCGCTCGGCGAGCGCCAGGTCGCGCACGGCGTCGTAGTCGATCAGCCCGGTGTCGGCCTGGACGCCGTACTGCACGCCGCGGAACCACGAGCCGGTCGCCGAGACGCCCCAGCCGTGCGTCAGGTGGCCGCCCATCGGCAGGGCCATGCCCATCACGGTGTCGCCCGGCTTCGCGAAGGCCAGGTACACGGCCAGGTTGGCCGGCGAGCCGGAGTACGGCTGCACGTTCGCGTGGTCCACGCCGAACAGGCCCTTCGCCCGCTCGACCGCCAGGGCCTCGACGCGGTCGATGTTCTGCTGGCCCTCGTAGTAGCGGCGGCCGGGGTAGCCCTCGCTGTACTTGTTCTGCAGCACGGTGCCGGAGGCCTCCAGCACGGCCGCGGACACGTAGTTCTCACTGGGGATCAGGCGCAGGGTCTGCGCCTGGAGGACTTCCTCCGCCGCGACGAACGACGCCAGTTCGGGGTCGGTCGCGGACAGGGCGGGATGGCGGCTCGCGGACATGGCGGGCTCCTCCGGGGTCGATGTGATCGGTACCCCGCGAGGCCCAGGCGAGCGGCCCTGAATGCGGTCGAACGCGCACGGCTCCCCCGGAGTTCGTTCTCCGTGCGCCAGTCGCCGTGCGTAGCGCCCACCTTAGCCGCCGCGCGACGCGGAAGGTTTCTGCATCCGGCATCGGAGCGACGATAAGAAGACGACGATAAGAAGGGTGACGCCACCCTCGTCACCCCCGCACCGGGCAAGACGGACGATCGGAGACCCCGTGTCGACAACTGCTGATGTGATCCGCTCCGCCGACGCGCACAGCGCGCACACCTACCATCCGCTGCCCGTCGTCGTCGCGTCCGCGGACGGCGCGTGGATGACCGACGTGGAGGGCCGCAGATACCTCGACATGCTCGCCGGGTACTCCGCCCTCAACTTCGGGCACGGCAACCGGCGTCTGATCGATGCCGCCCGCGCCCAGCTGGAGCGGGTCACGCTCACCTCGCGCGCCTTCCACCACGACCGGTTCGCCGACTTCTGTACCGAGCTCGCCGCGCTGTGCGGCAAGGAGATGGTGCTGCCGATGAACACGGGCGCGGAGGCCGTGGAGACGGCGGTGAAGACCGCCCGCAAGTGGGGCTACGAGGTCAAGGGCGTCCCGGACGGGCACGCCAAGATCGTGGTCGCGGCCGACAACTTCCACGGCCGGACCACGACCGTCGTCTCCTTCTCGACGGACCACGACGCCCGCGACCACTTCGGGCCGTACACGCCGGGCTTCGAGATCGTCCCGTACGGGGACCTCACCGCGCTGTCCCACGCCGTCACCGAGAACACCGTGGCCGTCCTGCTGGAGCCGATCCAGGGCGAGGCGGGGGTGCTGGTCCCGCCGCCCGGCTACCTGAGGGGCGTACGGGAGCTGACCCGCGAGCGGAACGTGCTCTTCATGGCGGACGAGATCCAGTCGGGGCTGGGGCGGACCGGCAGGACCTTCGCCTGCGAGCACGAGGGGGTCGTCCCCGACGTCTACATCCTCGGCAAGGCGCTCGGCGGCGGTGTGGTGCCGGTGTCGGCCGTCGTCGCCGACGAGGACGTGCTCGGGGTGTTCCGGCCCGGGCAGCACGGGTCGACCTTCGGCGGGAACCCGCTCGCGTGCGCGGTCGCCCTGGAGGTGATCGCGATGCTGCGGACCGGCGAGTACCAGCAGCGCGCCACCGAGCTGGGCGACCACCTGCACCACGAGCTGGGCCTGCTGGTCGGCGGGGGCGCCGTGACCGCCGTGCGGGGCCGCGGGCTGTGGGCGGGCGTCGACATCGCCCCGGGCCACGGGAGCGGCCGGGAGGTCTCCGAGAAGCTGATGGAGCGGGGGGTGCTGGTGAAGGACACCCACGGATCGACGATCCGGCTCGCCCCGCCGCTGGTGATCAGCAAGGAGGACCTGGACTGGGGGCTGGACCAGCTGCGGGCGGTCCTGGCCTGAGCCCGGCGAGAGGGCTCAGAGGATCACGTGGGGCAGGAAGCGGGCGTACTCGTCCGTGACCGGCCCCGCGGATTCGCGGATGCCGAGCCCCGCCGCCTCGTCCTCGACGACCCACGCGCCGAGCACCACCCGGTTGCCGTCGAAGTCGGGCAGCGGGGCCAGGCCCTGGAAGCAGTACCGCTCGCCCTCCTCCGGTACGAAGGGCTCGCCGCCCGGTTCGTGCAGGGTGACGCCCGCGCCCTCGCGGCCGAGCAGCGGCTTGGCCACGTAGCCGGCGGATCCGGCCCCGGCCAGCTCGCGCGGTCCGTCGAGGTAGGCGGGCAGCAGGTTCGGGTGCTCGGGGAACAGCTCCCACAGGATCGCGAGCAGCGCCTTGTTGGAGAGCAGCATCTTCCACAGGGGCTCGATCCAGCAGGTGGTGCCGGTGCCGCCGCCGTGGTCGTACGTGCCGAGGACCTGCGGGCCGAACTCGTCCGTGGCCAGCCACTCCCACGGGTAGAGCTTGAAGCAGCTGCGGATGAAGCGGAGCTTGTCGTCCACGAACCGGCCGGACAGGCTGTCCCAGCCGATCTGCTCGACGGAGAGGGCGTGGGTGTCCAGGCCGGCCTGCTCGGCGGTCTCCTGGAGGTAGGCGACCGTCATCAGGTCCTCGCCCAGCTCGTCGGTCTCGGAGTGCGCGAAGTGCAGCGGACCGGACGGCAGGAGCTCCGCCTGGCGGCGCCAGGCGTCGACGAGGCGCTCGTGGAGGCTGTTCCACTGGTCGGCGCCGGGGAAGCGTTCCTCCATCCAGAACCACTGCGGGCTGGCCGCCTCCACCAGCGAGGTGGGGGTGTCGGCGTTGTACTCCAGCATCTTGGCCGGGCTGCCGGTGCCGTCGTAGCGCAGGTCGAAACGGCCGTAGAGGGAGGGCTGTTCGGCGCGCCGGCGCCAGGACTCGGCGATCAGCGCGGCGAGCTCCGGATCGGTGATGCCGAGGTCCGCGAACCTGTCGTGCTCGACGATGTGCGCGGCGGCCGCCAGGCACATGGCGTGCAGCTCCTCGACGACGTTCTCCAGGGCCTCGACCTCGGGGAGGGAGAAGGAGTAGTACGCGCTCTCGTCCCAGTAGGGGCGCAGGGTGTCGTCGGGGTAGCGGGTGAGGGGATAGATGAGCCCCTGCTCCTCGACGGTCTTCTGCCAGCCGGGGCGGGGCTCGATGGTGTGCCGCTGCATGGGTTCCGGTTTCCTCAGCCGCCGCTGGAGCCGGAGCTGCTGTGGCCGCCGATGCCGCCGCGGGTGACGGCCGACTTGTCGAAGCTGCCGCCGGAGACCTTGCCGCTGCTGACGTAGCCGCCGTAGTAGTACGCGCCGCGGCCGCCGCTCTTGCACTCCTTGTTGTTCAGGTGCTCCAGCGTGGTGCGGGACGCGCAGCGCTTGTCCGGTGCGTCGCTGCTGCCGCAGGCCACGAGGGTGGCCGCGAGCAGGCCCATGCCGCCGAGGGCGACCGCGCCCGAGCGCATACGGCGCTGGTTGGTGCTGCTGCTGTCCATGTCTGCTGCTCCCCCTGGGGCCTGGCGTGCTGCCGACAGAGTAGAGCGGTCGCCCGGGCCGATGGAATCCGGCCGCCGTGAGATCCGTGACCTAGAGTCGGTTCGTGCTCCTTGGGATGGTTTGCGCGCTCGGTGCGGCGGTCTGCTTCGGTACGGCGTCCGTTCTGCAGGCGGTCGCGGCGCGGGCGGCGGAGCCGGGCTCGGGGTCCGGGGTGGACGCGGCGCTGTTCCTGCGCGCCGTGCGGCAGTGGCGGTACCTGCTGGGTCTCGGTCTCGACGCGGTCGGCTTCGTCCTCCAGATCATCGCGCTGCGCCGCATCCCGATCTACGCGGTGGGGGCCGCGCTGGCCGCCAGTCTGGCGGTGACGGCGGTGGTCGCGGCGCGGCTGCTGCGGGTGCGGCTGTCCCGGACGGAGTGGGGTGCGGTGTGGACGGTGTGCGCGGGCCTGCTGATGCTCGGGCTCGCCGCCGGGGAGGAGGGCTCGGGAACGGGGTCGCTCGCGCTGGAGCTGGGGCTGCTGGCGGTGGCGGGGCTGGTGCTGGTGGTGGGCGCGGTGGCGGGGCGGCTCCCGGACGGCCCGCGGGCGCTGGTGCTGGGTCTGGCCGCGGGGACGGGCTTCGGGGTGGTCGAGGTCGCGGTGCGGCTGATCGACTCCCCCTGGGACCTGCGCGATCCGTCGCTGTACGCGCTCCTGCTGGGCGGCGGCGCGGCCTTCCTGCTGCTCACGTCCGCGCTGGCGCGCGGCTCGGTGACGGCGGCGACGGCGGGGCTGGTGCTCGGCGAGACGATCGGTCCGGCCGCGGTGGGCGTGGTCTGGCTCGGCGACCGCACCCGCGAGGGCCTGACGTGGCTCGCCGTCGCCGGCTTCGCCGTCGCGGTCGCCGGCTCCCTGGCCCTCGCCCGCTTCGGCGAACCGGCGGCTCCGTCCCCGGCCGGGTGACGAGGGCCGCGCCGCCCGCTCGGCCGCGCGGCCGTCTGCAGCCCGTCGTGTCGGGGCTCCGCCCCGAACCCCGCGCCTCGAACGCCGGCGGGGCTGGATGTGGCCGGCGTTTGAGGAGCGGGGGTTTGGGGGGCCGGCCCCCGGCGGCCGGGCCGCAGGCGGGCCCGTCAGGGAAGGGCGGCGGCGAGGGCAGCCAGCGTCGGCGACCACGCGCTGTCCGACGGCGTCCCGTAGCCCACGACCAGCGCGTCCCGCGGCGCGAGCGCCGCCTGCGGGTGCCGGAAGCGCGACAGGCCGTGCAGGGCCAGGTCCTGCCAGGCGGCCGACTGCACGACCGACCGCTCCGTCCCCGCCGGAAGGTCCAGCACCGCGTGCAGCCCCGCCGCGATTCCCGACACCCCGACCCGGCCCGCCACGGCCGCCACCAGCTCGTCCCGGCGACGCCGGTAGCGCAGCCGCATCCCGCGCACGTGGCGGTCGTACGCCCCCGAGGTGATGAACTCCGCCAGCGTCAGCTGGTCCAGCGTGCTGGAGGCCCAGTCCGTGGGGCCCTTGGCCGCGAGGACCTCGTCCAGCAGCCCCGGCGGGACGACCATCCAGCCCATCCGCAGCCCCGGCGCGAGAGACTTGCTGGCCGTGCCGAGGTAGACCACCCGGTCCGGGTCCAGCCCCTGGAGGGCGCCGACCGGCTGGCGGTCGTAGCGAAACTCCCCGTCGTAGTCGTCCTCCAGGATCAGCCCGCCCGTGGTCCGGGCCCAGTCGACCGCCGCCGCCCGGCGGGCCGGGGTGAGGGCCGCGCCCGTCGGGAACTGGTGCGCCGGGGTCAGCAGCACGGCGCCCGCCGCCGCAGTCAGCTCGCCCGTGCGGGCCCCGTCCCCGTCCACCCCCAGCGGCCGCGTCCGCAGCCCGGCCCGCTCCAGCAAGTTCCGGTGGAAGTCCAGGCCGTACCCCTCCACCGCGACCTCCCGCACCCGCCGCGCCCGCAGCACACCGGCCAGCAGGGTGAGGCCGTGCAGGAAGCCCGCGCACAGCACGATCCGGTCCGGGTCGGCGTACACCCCGCGGGCCCGCGCCAGATAGCCGGCCAGTGCCTGCCGCAACTCGACGCGGCCGCGCGCGTCGAGCGCGTAGCCGAAGGCCTCGTTCGGCGCGTCGGTCAGGGCCCGCCGGGCCGCCGACAGCCAGGCCGCGCGCGGGAATCCGCCCAGGTCCGGGGAGCCGGGCTGCAGGCTGTACGAGGGCCCCTTGCGCGCGGGGCGCCGTACGGGGGCGGCCGCCGCGGCCCGGCGCGGACGGGCCCGCTCCGCGACCCGGGTGCCGGAGCCCTGGCGGGCGGTCAGCCAGCCCTCGGCCACCAGCTCGGCGTACGCCTCCGCGACCGTGTTCCGCGCGATGCCCAGGTCGGCGGCGAGGGTGCGGGAGGACGGCAGGCGGGTCCCGGCCGCCAGCCGCCCGCTGCGCGCGGCCTCCCGCAGCGCCTCGGTGAGTCCGGCCCGCAGCCGCCGGCCGGCGGAGAGGTCCAGGTGCAGGTGGAGGTCGGCGCCGAAAGTGGCCCACGATCGCGTCATGGATATGGACCATATCCGTGGGCCGCCCGGATCCTAGGGTGGATCACATGACGACCACCCACGCACCCGCACACACACACGCACACGCACCCGAGCACACCCCCCGCATGCAGATGGCGAAGCTCGCCCCCGAGGTCTACAAGGCCGTCCTGGCCCTGGAGATCGCCTCCCGCAAGGGCCTGGACCCGGCCCTGGTCGAGCTCGTCAAGATCCGGGCCTCGCAGGTCAACCACTGCGCCTTCTGCCTCGACATGCACACCAAGGACGCCCTCGCGCACGGGGAGAGCGTCGACCGGATCGTGCAGCTGGCCGCCTGGGAGGAGTCGCGGCACTTCTACACCGAGAAGGAGCTCGCGGCGATCGAACTCACCGAGGCCGTCACGGTCCTGACGGACGGGTTCGTGCCCGACGAGGTGTACGCGAAGGCCGCCGAGCACTTCGAGGAGCGCGAGCTGGCCCAGCTGATCGCCGTGATCGCGACGATCAACGTCTGGAACCGCATCGGGGTCACCACCCGCATGGTGCCGGGCCACTACAAGCCGGGCACGTACCCGTCCTGACCGGCGTCGCCGGGCGGGCCGGCCGGCGGGCCGGGCCCGCCGACGCACCCGGACGGCCCACGAACCAGGTCAACCGGCCGGCCGGAACGCGGCCAGCGCCGCCGCGTGGTGGTCCTGCGTGACCTGCCACTCGGCGGCCGGGCCCGCGGTCAGCACCGCCCACTTGCCGCCGTCCGACCCGAACAGGACGCGTTCGACGCCGCGCCGCAGCCCGTGCGACTCCTCGCTGTCGTACTGGTAGACGAGCTCGGCCGCCCCGGAGCCGCCGGGGACCGGGCCGACGCTCACCTCCTGGTACCCGCGGGTGGCGCTCCGCAGGTATCCGGAGGCCTGGGTGACCGCTTCGAGCGGGCTGAGCTCCGGCTCCGACACCCGGAAGACCTGGATCAGCGCGGCCCGGTCGGCCGAGCGGTAGAAGACCCCCTCCTTGAGCTCCTCCCGCACCCAGCCCGCCGGGACGGCGATGGTGAAGCCCGCCGGGTCCTGCTTGGTCTCGTGGGCTCCCGCCCCCGTTCCCGGACCGGTGCCGGTCGGACTCGGGCTCGGGCCCGCACTCCTACCGGCCCCGGACGTCGGGGAGCCGGGGGCGGGGGGCGACGCCGTCCCGGACGGTTCCCCGCCGGACCACGACGGCGTTCCCGAGGCCACCGTCCCGTTCTTCTCCCCCGCGCGGTGCGCGTCGTCCGTGTCGCGGGCCAGGAACCACACCGCGCCGGCGCCGATCGCGACGGAGGCGACCGCGATGCCGGCCGTCACCGGAGTCCGCCACCGGCCGCGCGGCCCGCCGGACGGCGGCACCGGGCCGGACTGCGGCGGCAGGGGCGGCAGATATCCGGGGCCGGAGCCGTACGGCGGCTGCGGCGCGGTCGGCTCCCCGTACGGGGGCGGGGCCGCAGCTCCCGGCCCGAGCCCGAGCGGGTCGTACGCCGGTGGCGTGCCCGGCGGCTGCGGCGGAACCGGCGGCAGGCCCGGCGGCGGCCCGGCCGGCGGCCCCGTCGGGGCCGGGTCCACCACCCAACGCTGCGCCTGCGCGTCCCAGCGGCGCGGGCCGGACGGAGGCTGTGCCGGAGCCACGGCTCAACCCCCCAGCGTGCCGAGCAGGCTGCCCAGGGCAGCGGCCGCGCTCACCGACTCCACCAGCGGGGCCCACCGCTCCAGCGCCGCGCGCAGCCGTGCGGGCAGGCCGGGGCGGATCGTCTCGGCGCCCTCCAGCTGCTCGGCGATCCCGTCCAGTTCGGCGTCGAGGGCGGTTCTGTCGGCGCCGCGGGGGGCTTCCCGTACGAGCGCCTCGCGCAGGGTGAGGACCGCCTCCAGCAGCTGTGCGGCGTCGGGTGCGGCCGCTCCGGTACCGCCGTGGTGGACGGTGTTGGTGTTGTTGGAGCCGCCGAAACTGACCGCGCTGTCGTGGACGCTGCCGATCCGCACCCCGGACTCCGGCCCCGTGCCGCTGCCGCTCCCGCTTCCGCTCCCGCTTCCGCTATCTGTCGCCATGGCTCCCCCTGTGTGTGCTGTTGTGGTTGCCGCTGCCGCCGAAGCTGGCCGCGCTGCCGTACATCGCCCCCACGTACGTCGCGCCCTCGGCGAGGTAGATGCCGGCGCGCTGCGCGAACGCCTCGGTGTGCCAGCCGGCTTCGTGCAGGACCAAGGTAATACCGGCGACGACCCGGTCCTGAATGGTCTTCAAGTACCTGTCGAGGTCCATGAGGTGGAACAGCGAGCCGTTGTCCTGCGAGGCGAGTTCGCGCACGGACAGGCGCGGGCCCTCCGGCCGGGCGCCGCGGTGACCGCCGGCCGCGATCCTCACCCAGCTGGCGACTCCGCGCCCCAGGGTGACGAGGGAGGCCGTGAAGGAGCCGGGGGTGTGCCGCAGGGCCCAGAGCACCTTCCCGAACCGGTTGTTGTTCAGGTAGCGGTGGGCGTCCGCGTCCGCGTTGTGGAAGGCGACGTGGACGGGCAGCAGCACGTGCGGGGCCAGCTCCACCATCATCATCCCGCCCTGGGTGTGGACCCGTACGAACAGGGTGACGACCATGTTCTCGTCCCAGCCGCCGACGCGGATGCGCAGGAAGTGCCGGCGGCGTTCGCCGCCCTCCTCGATGGCCGCGGCCCGGTGCGCCTCGAAGTCCGCCCGCAGGTGGGGGCCTTCGTCGCGGTGCCCCAGTCCGTCGCCCGGCAGGAACACGCACTGGTCGACGACCAGCTCCTGCATCCGGTCCAGTACGGCGGCCTGGGCCTCCGGGGAACCGTGCGGCGAGGGCGCCCGCAGCCGCTCCACCAGGGGCACGATCGCCTCCAGGATGCGGGCGTTGGTGAGCTGGTCCGGTGTGGTGCCGGCGGGCAGGTCCTCACGGGGGCGCAGTTCGAAGGACTGCTGCCAGGGACGGTAGGCCTGGCCGGCCCCGACGAACGGGTCGTTGATGTCGTACATGATCAGCGGCGAGTGCTGCTCGTCGACGATGCGCCGCCGCACGCGCGCGAACCGAACGCCCACCTCGGCCTCGGCGGGATCGGTCGGCCGGTGGGCGTACCGGTCCCGGTTGAGGTCGTCGGCGATGGTCCGGGCGACGTACCCGCGCTGGAGGCCCACGACGGTGACGACCGCGGCGAAGACCGCCGGCACCCATCCGATGACCAGTCCGGTCGCCACCCCGCCGAGGCCCTGCGCGAAGAACAGGACGCCGAGGCCGAAGGAGCCTCCGGTGTCGTCGAAGGCGCCGAGCAGCGCCAGCCAGACCATGAGGATCACGAACAGCAGGGCGAGCAGGTTCCACCAGGCGTAGACGCGCACCACGATGGACAGGAGGCGCGCCAGCAGTCCGGAGCGGGCCCTGAGCCAGCCCGCGAGGCTCAGCAGCAGGAACGGGACGAGGAGCACCGCGAGGGCGCCCCCGGTCAGCACGGAACCGACGAACCAGGCGCCGAGTACGCCGAGCGCCCAGCCGAGTTCGGCGCGGCGGGCGCGCAGGGCGTGGGCGAGGACGCGCGAGGCGTCGAACCCGTAGGAGGGCGCGACGATCCGCTCCTCGTGGACGTACAGCTCCTTGATCACCCGATCGCGGTATCCGGCGTCGATGTAGGTGCCCGCGCACAGGAAGCGGCCGGCCTCGCTGAGCGCCGGGTCGACGGGGGGACGGCCGCGGCGGAGGTCGTCCTGCCGCCCGCCGGTGGATTGAGGGGGAATCGGGCTCTCGGTCACCGACCGACCTTAGATTTCCCTTATTTCAAGCGACAGAGGTAAACACGCCAAAGCGCCCCGGCCTGGTGGGGCCGGGGCGCTCGGGTCCGCGCTTCCCGCCGAGGTGTACGCACTGCTCGGCGGGAAGGACGGATCAGATCAGGCCGAGCTCGCGGACCGCGTCGCGCTCCTCCGACAGCTCCTGGACGGAGGCGTCGATGCGGGTGCGGGAGAACTCGTTGATGTCCAGGCCCTGGACGATCTCGTACTTGCCGTCCTTGCAGGTGACGGGGAAGGAGGAGATCAGGCCCTCCGGGACGCCGTAGGAGCCGTCCGACGGGATGCCCATCGAGGTCCAGTCGCCCTCGGCGGTGCCGTTGACCCAGGTGCGCACGTGGTCGAGGGCGGCGTTGGCGGCCGAGGCGGCCGAGGACGCGCCACGGGCCTCGATGATCGCGGCGCCGCGCTTGGCGACGGTCGGGATGAAGGTGTCGGCGAGCCACAGCTCGTCGTTGACGACCTCGGCGGCGTTCTTGCCGGCGATCTCCGCGTGGAAGATGTCCGGGTACTGGGTCGCCGAGTGGTTGCCCCAGATGGTGAGGCGCTTGATGTCGGTGACGTCGGCGCCGGTCTTCTTGGCGAGCTGCGAGATCGCGCGGTTGTGGTCCAGGCGGGTCATCGCGGTGAAGCGCTCGGCCGGTACGTCCGGGGCGGCGGCCTGCGCGATGAGCGCGTTGGTGTTGGCCGGGTTGCCCACGACCAGGACCTTGATGTCGTCCGCGGCGTTCGCGTTGATCGCGGCGCCCTGCGGCTTGAAGATGCCGCCGTTGGCGGAGAGCAGGTCACCGCGCTCCATGCCCTTGGTGCGCGGGCGGGCGCCCACGAGCAGCGCGACGTTGGCGCCGGCGAAGCCCTGGTTCGGGTCGTCGAAGATGTCGATGCCCTTGAGCAGCGGGAAGGCGCAGTCGTCGAGCTCCATGGCGGTGCCCTCGGCGGCCTTCATGCCCTGGGGGATCTCCAGAAGACGGAGCTTGACCGGCACGTCCGCGCCGAGCAGGTGCCCGGAGGCGATGCGGAAGAGCAGCGCGTAGCCGATCTGGCCGGCGGCGCCGGTGACGGTGACATTCACAGGAGTGCGGGTCATGGCCTTCTCCGTTAGACAGCTGGCGGTGGGGCGTCCCTGCCCCATGTGCTGGAGGACGCCGCTCCCCTGTAAATCTTGACGTGAAGAGACATCCGCGGTCAGGCTATCCGACCCGGAAGCGGGCTGACCCCCGGGTCCCTGTGGTGCGTGGCACACGGGTCCCGGCGTTTCGAAGGAAGAGCCGGTCCGGGGACCTCTGTTCGGCCTGCTGTCCGGCGCGCCGGCCCGGCTACTCGACCTGGAGGACCCGGCCCGTCTGGTGGCCCTCGATCGACTTGACGTACGCGTTCGCCGCGCGGGCCACGGGCACCGGGTCGAATCCCGCGAAGGTGTCCCCGTAGACGTCGAGGGACTCCTCGAAGACGGTGGGGCTGACGGCGTTGATGCGCTGGCGGCCGGGCAGTTCGATGGCCGCGGCGCGCACGAAGGCATCGACGGCGCCGTTGGCGAGGGCGGCCACGGCGCCGCCGAGCAGGGGTTCGCGGGCGAGGATGCCGGTGATCAGGGTGTACGAGGCGTGCGCGGGCAGGTGGGCGACGCCTTGGCGGACCAGCTCGACCTGGCTGACGACCTTGCCTTCGAGGCCGCTGCGGACGTCGTCGGTGCCCAGTTCGCCCAGGGGGCGCCAGGGCACGCTGCCGGCGGCGCACGCCACCGCGTCGATCTCGCCCACTCGTTCGGCCACCTGGGCGTACATGGCCCGGACGGACGCGGGGTCGGTGATGTCCACCGGCACGTCGGCGCCCGTGCGGGAGGCGGTGACGACCTGGTGGCCGCGCTCGCGCAGGGCCGCGTGGACCGCCCGTCCGAGGGTGCCGTGGGCTCCGACCAGGACGACCTTCTTCTTCGCGTTCATGGCACGAGCATCACCCGGGCCGAACTGTGAAGTCCAGCTACCTCTGCTACAGCAATCATTAAGATGAACTCATGCTCGATGTGAAGCGGATGATCATCCTCCGGGACCTGGCGGCCCACGGGAAAGTGACCGCCGTCGCCGACCTGCACGCGGTGACCCCCTCCGCCGTCTCCCAGCAACTGCGCGCCCTGGAGGCCGAGGCCGGGGCCGCCCTCGTCGAGCGGGACGGGCGCGGGCTGCGGCTCACCCCGGCCGGCGCGGCGCTGGCCGCCGCCTGCGAGCCCGTACTGGCCGCCCTGGAACGGGCCGAAGGAGCGGTCCGGGCCCTCGCCACCGAACCCGGCGGCGAGTTGGCCGTCGGCTGCGCCCCGAGCGCGCTGGCCACGGTGGCCGCGCCGCTCGTGGCCGAGCTGGCCGTACGCCACCCCCGGCTGCGCCCGCGCATCGTGCAGGCCGATCCCGAGGATGCCGTGCCGCTGCTCCGCGCGCGCCGCCTGGACCTGGCGGTGACGTACGCGTACCCGCTGCTCGGCGCCCCGCCCGCGCCGGGGACCACCGCGGTGCCGTTGTTCGAGGACCCGCTGTGCCTGGCGCTGCCGCGGGCCCTGGTCCCCGCCTACGAGCGGGACGGGCTCGCCGCGCTGGCCGTGACCGACTGGGTCGCGGCCCCCGCCCCGAGCAGCTGCCGCGAGATGCTGCTGCACGCCTGCCGGAACGCCGGATTCACCCCGCGCGTCGCGCACGAGTGCGCGGACCTGCGGGCCGGCCTGTGGCTCGTGGCCACCGGCCGGGCCGTGTCGATCCTGCCCGAGCTGCTGTGCGACGCCCCGCCGCCCGGCGTCTCCGTACGGGAGCTGCCGGGCCCCGGGCGGACGCTCGACGCACTGGTCCGGGCGGGCACGGAGACCCAGCCGGCCGTCGCGGCCACCCTGGCCGCGCTCACGGCGCTCACCGGACCCGCCGCCCTCACCGCACGGTGAAGCGGACCGCGGTCTCCAGGAACGGGATCTCCAGCAGCGGCTTGGGCTCGATCACCAGCGCGAGCAGCGTGATCGCCACGCCCAGCAGCCCGTACGTGATCATGTCCGTGAAGCGGGAGCGCACCGCGAGCATCCCCACCGAGGGCAGCAGGCGCCGCATCACGGACGCGGCGATCAGGGCCACGCCGATCGCCAGGCAGCCGGCCTTCGGGTGCCCCACCGCGGTGGTCAGCAGCCCGGCCGCGGTCGCGGCGAGCACGCTGAGCATCGGCCACTGACGGGCGGGCGTGGACACCGCCCCCGGGACGGCGCGGCCGCTGCCCTCGGGGCGGGCGGTGTCCCGGGTGATGGACGGGAAGCGCCGGGACCGGCGCCCCTCGTCCGCGGGCGCGGCGAGCGTGCCGGCCGCGCCCGGGGTGACGGGCGTGACCGGCACGCCGGACGGGACGGGCGTGCCGTTCGCCGGGGCCGCGCCGCCGCCGCCCGCGCGCCCGGAGTGCTCCGCGTCCCGTTCAGCCTGCACTGGTGGTCCGTTCCGCCGCCTCGACGACGTTGACGAGCAGCTGGGCCCGGGTCATCGGGCCGACTCCGCCGGGGTTCGGGGAGATCCACCCGGCCACCTCGGCCACACCGGGGTGCACGTCGCCGACGATCTTCCCGTCCTGGTCGCGGCTGACGCCCACGTCGAGCACGGCCGCGCCCGGCTTCACGTCCTCCGGCTTGACCAGGTGCGGCACGCCGGCCGCCGCGACGATGATGTCCGCCTGCCGCAGCAGCCCGGAGAGGTCGCGCGTGCCGGTGTGGCAGAGCGTCACGGTCGCGTTCTCGGACTTGCGGGTGAGCAGCAGGCCGATGGAGCGCCCCACGGTGATCCCGCGGCCGAGGACGACGACGTGCGCGCCGTTGATCCCGACGTCGTGGTGGCGGAGCAGCTCGACGATCCCGTACGGGGTGCAGGGCAGCGGGCCCGGCTCGTTCAGCACCAGCCGGCCGAGCGACATGGGGTGCAGGCCGTCGGCGTCCTTCAGCGGATCCATCAGCTCCAGGACCCGGTTGGTGTCGATGCCCTTGGGGAGCGGGAGTTGCACGATGTAGCCGGTGCAGTCCGGGTTGGCGTTGAGCTCCCGTACGACCGCCTCGATGTCCTCCTGGGTGGCCGTGGCGGGCAGTTCGCGCTGGATGGAGGCGATGCCGACCTCGGCGCAGTCCTTGTGCTTGCCGTTGACGTACCAGCGGCTCCCCGGGTCGTCACCGACCAGGAGGGTGCCGAGGCCGGGGGTGATGCCCCGGGCCTTCAGGGCCGCCACGCGGGCGGTCAGTTCGGACTTGATCGCGGCGGCGGTGGCCTTGCCATCGAGAATCTGGGCGGTCATGACCCCATCCTCCCGGATGAGGTGGCCCCGGTTCCAGTCAAGGTGCTCGCCGGTGTGCAGGGTTCATTGCACTTGCACAACAAGTCACCGGCCGCACCGTAACGAACTGGACAAGCCCCGGCAGCCGGACGACGATGAAAACGACTGAGTGCCGCGGGCAGTGCCGGGGGGCGGACCGCACCGTGCAGGATTCCTCCGCGCTCATGCCGTGCGTCCCCGCGCTTCCACGGAGGAACACCCCAAGATGAGCTTCGGCGACCCGCACAATCCGTACGGACAGCAGCCGCCCCAGGCCCCGCAGGGCCAGCCCGGCTACGGCTACCCCCAGCAGGCCCCGCACGCCGTCCCGCAGCAGGGCGGCTACGCCTATCCGCAGCAGGCACCGCAGGCGTACCCGGGCGGCCCCGTCGGATACCCGGGCGCCCCGTTCCAGGAGATGCCCGGCGGCGCGAAGGCGGCCCGCGTCATCCTCTTCATCATCGGCGGCCTGCAGGTCCTGGCCGGCCTGTTCTTCATCATCGGCGGCGCCGTGTTCGCCGCGGCGCTCTCGGACTCCGGTTCCTCCAGCTCCTCCGCCGAGGACCTGGGGGCCGTCGCCGGCATCGGGGGCGTCGTCATCGGCCTCGTCTTCATCGGCTTCGCCCTGTGGCCCATCCTGACCGCGGCCAAGATGGCCAAGGGCCGCGGCGGCGTCCGCGTCTCCGGCATCCTCTACGGATCGCTGCAGATCCTCTTCGCCGTTCTCGGCGTGCTGGGGAACGTGATCGCGCTCAGCGCCGACGAGCACGGCCAGTCCGGCTTCACCGTGATCACCACACTGCCGTCCCTGGTCTCCCTCGCCCTCGGCATCACGGTCGTCGTGGGCCTCGCGAAGGCGGGCGACTACTTCCGCCGCCCCCAGTACTGAGCCCCTCCCGTCCGCACACGGCGAAGGCCGCGTCCCGCAGTGCGGGGCGCGGCCTTCGCCGTCACCGGGCCTTCGGGGCTCAGTGGAAGAAGTGGCGGGTCCCGGTGAAGTACATGGTCACACCGGCCTTCCGGGCGGCCTCGACAACCAGCTCGTCACGCACCGAACCGCCCGGCTGGACCACGGCCTTGATGCCCGCGGCCGTCAGGATCTCCAGCCCGTCCGGGAAGGGGAAGAAGGCGTCGGAGGCGGCGTACGAGCCCTGCGCGCGCTCGGCGCCCGCCCGCTCGACGGCCAGCTTCGCCGAGTCGACGCGGTTGACCTGACCCATGCCGACGCCGACCGAGGCGCCGTCCTTGGCCAGCAGGATCGCGTTGGACTTGACGGCCCGGCAGGCCTTCCACGCGAAGGCCAGCTCGGCGAGCTCGGCTTCGGAGAGGGCGTCGCCGGTGGCGAGGGTCCAGTGGGCCGGGTCGTCGCCCTCGGCCTGGAAGACGTCCGACTGCTGGAGCAGCGTGCCGCCCGAGATCGGCTTGAGGTCGCCCGGCTGGTGCGGGGTGCCGTCCACCTTCAGGACGCGGATGTTCTTCTTCTTGGCCAGGACCTCGACCGCGCCGTCCTCGTACGCGGGGGCCGCGATGACCTCGGTGAAGATCTCGGCGACCTGCTCGGCGAGCTCGACGGTCACCGGGCGGTTCACGGCGATCACGCCGCCGAAGGCCGACAGCGGGTCGCAGGCGTGCGCCTTGCGGTGGGCGGCGGCGACGTCCGCGCCGACCGCGATGCCGCACGGGTTGGCGTGCTTGATGATCGCGACGCAGGGCTCGTCGTGGTCGTAGGCGGCGCGGCGCGCGGCCTCGGTGTCCACGTAGTTGTTGAAGGACATCTCCTTGCCGTGCAGCTGCTCGGCGTTGGCGAGCCCGCCCGGCTGCCCGTCGGTGTAGAGCGCGGCGGCCTGGTGCGGGTTCTCGCCGTAGCGCAGGGTCGACTTGCGCTCCCAGGCGCCCGCGAGGAACTCCGGCAGGACCGCCTCCGGCTCCGGCGCGTACACGTTCGTGAACCAGGAGGCCACGGCCACGTCGTAGGCGGCGGTGTGCTGGAAGGCCTCGGCCGCGAGCCGCTTGCGGGCGGTGAGGTCGAAGCCGCCGCCCTGGGCCGCGGCGATCACGTCGGCGTAGCGCGCGGGGCTGGTGACGACGGAGACCGACGGGTGGTTCTTGGCGGCGGCGCGGACCATCGACGGACCGCCGATGTCGATCTGCTCGACGCACTCGTCGGGGGTGGCACCCGACTGGACGGTGGCCAGGAACGGGTACAGGTTGACGACCACGAGGTCGAAGGGCTCGACGCCCAGCTCGGCGAGCTGGTTGCGGTGGTCCTCCAGGCGCAGGTCGGCGAGGATGCCGGCGTGCACGCGCGGGTGCAGGGTCTTGACGCGGCCGTCCAGGCACTCGGGGAAGCCGGTCAGCTCCTCGACCTTGGTGACGGGCACCCCGGCCGCGGCGATCTTCGAGGCGGTGGAGCCGGTGGAGACGAGCGCGACGCCCGCCTCGTGCAGCCCGCGGGCCAGCTCTTCCAGTCCCGTCTTGTCGTAGACGCTGATGAGCGCACGCCGGATCGGCCGCTGGGTCGTGGTCGGGTCGTTGCTCGCTGCGATGTCTGCGGCGGTCACTGGATTGTTACCTTTCGTCCCTCAATGCGGTAGCCGTGCCGGGCCAGGCGCCCCACGACATCGACGAGCAGCTGGCGCTCGACTTCCTTGATGCGCTCATGGAGAGCGGCTTCGTCGTCCTCGTCCCTGACCTCGACCACACCCTGGGCGATGATCGGACCGGTGTCCACGCCGCTGTCCACGAAGTGGACCGTGCAGCCGGTGACCTTCGCGCCGTAGGCGAGCGCGTCCCGTACGCCGTGCGCACCGGGGAAGGCGGGGAGGAGGGCGGGGTGGGTGTTGATGAACCGGCCGCCGAAGCGGTCGACGAACTCCTTGCCCACGATCTTCATGAACCCGGCGGACACGACGAGGTCCGGCGCGTGGGCGTCGGTCGCCGCCGTGAGGGCGGCATCCCACTCCGCACGGCTCGCGTAGTCCTTGACCGGGCAGACGAAGGTGGGGATCCCGGCCTTCTCCGCCCGCTCCAGGCCGGCGATGCCCTTGCGGTCGGCCCCCACGGCGACGACTTCGGCGCCGAAGCCCTCGGATCCGCCGGGGTGGGCGTCGATGGCGTCGAGCAGGGCCTGGAGGTTGGTGCCGGAGCCGGAGACCAGCACGACCAGGCGGGAGGCGGCCATGGGAGGCCCTTTCTCGCGGGAATTGCGGTGTTCGTCTTTGTGTGGTCATACGAAACTTCGGGGTACCGATATACGGGGAACCATACGAAGCCACCGACCGCCTGCAACGATACCGGCACACCGGACGGCCCCCGAGGGACGGGGGGACGGCCGGGCGGTAGCGTCTGGCGTACAAGTCGCAAACTGGCCTCACCTCGACACGACGTCACCACGACGTCCATGACACAGGGGAAGAAACACACCCGATGCCGGACCGCCGTCAGCCCGACTCCCCCACCGACGACAACCCCTTCGCGGCCCCGCCGGAAGGCCGGCCCGACCAGCCGTGGCAGCCGCGCAGCGGCGGTGGCGGCGGGAACGGGGAGGAGGACCCGGGGGATTCCGACGGCCGACGGGGCCCGGCACGCTGGGACCCGACGGACCCGATCCAGCGCCGGGCCCGCTACGCGCTGCTGGCCGGCATGTGGGGCTTCTTCTTCGGGATCTTCGGCATCCCGTCCGTGGGCCTGCTGCTGGGCGCGCTCGCCCTGTACTGGGGCATCAGCGCCCTGCGCGGCAAGCCCGCGGCGGCGACCGGTGAGCCGGGCGCCCCGACGGGCCTGGACGCCCTGGGGCCGGCGGCCCGCCCCCAGCGCACGGCGGCGGTCAGCGGCCTGGTCACGGCCTCGCTGGCGATCCTGCTGGCGATGAGCTCGTACGGCCTGCAGCTCGCGTACAAGGACTTCTACGTCTGCCGCGACGACGCCCTCACGCAGTCCGCGGAACTCCAGTGCAACACCCTCCTGCCGAACAACGTCCTGGGCGACGTCCTCAAGGTCCGCCAGTAACCCCCACCGCCCGAGCCCCGTCCCCCGGCGCCCGCCCCGCACTCCAGCCCCGCCGGCGCCTGAGGCGCAGACTCCGAGGCCGAGCCCCATTCTCAGCCCCGCCGGCGCTTGAGGCGCAGACTCCAAGGCCGAGCCCCGTTTCCAGCCCCGCCGGCGCTTGAGGCGCAGACTCCAAGGCCGAGCCCCGTTTCCAGCCCCGCCGGCGTTTGAGGCGCGGGGTGCGGGGCCGAGCCCCCGCCTCCAGCCGCGCCGGCGCTTGAGGCGCGGGGCCGAGTACCTCAGGCGGGCGGCTTCCGTCGGGCCAGCACCCGCGACCCCACCACCGGCGGAGCCAACGGCACTGGGGGAGCCACCGGCGGGTCCACCGGCTTCGCCGCGAGCAGGATCGGCGTCAGGTCCAGCCCCCGCCCCGACACCACGGTCACGGCCCGGGGCGCCCGAGCCGCAACGGCCGCCGGCGCCGCGGGAGCCACGGGCTCGGGCGGGGCCGGGGGCGCCACCGCCCCGATCTCCGGGATCAGCGTCCCCGCGGCCTTCCGCATCGCCGCCCACCGCACCTCCCGCACACCGCTGTCGTGCCAGCGGTCGTCCACCACCTCGTCCACGTCCAGCGCGGACAGCGCGTCGAGCGCGGCCAACCCCCTGGCCGGCCGGTTCCGCCACGCGTGCACCGCCACCGCGACCGGCACCGCCAGCAGCAGCGTCCACGCGCAGGCCGCCGCCCCGGTGGCCCACCACACCGGCCCGAAGTCGGACAGCCGCCGCGAGCCCAGCGGCCCCGCCGAGGCCGCCGCGAGCCCGGTCATGACCAGCCCGCAGACCACGGCGCCCAACGCCGCCGTGAGCGCGGTCTCCGTGTACGAGACCTCGCGCGCCCGGCGGACCGCGAACCAGCCCACCGCCAGCCCGGCGACCACCGGAACTGCGGCGACCGCCCAGGTCAGCGGGGTGCCGGGCCCCTCGGCCGGCAGCGCGGCCAGCAGCGGGAACCGGGGCAGCCCCGGCTGGCCCGCGAAGCCGAGCGGGGTGGCGGTGGCGTCGGCGCCGAGGGCGAAGCCGGGCCCGAGGGCGTAGGCCGCACCCCACACGGTGGCGTTCGGTACCAGCGAGAGCGCGAGCAGCAGGACCGCGAACCGGCCAGACCACACCTCGGTCAGCGACAGGAACGACGTCTGGACCTCGGCGCCGTGCCAGGCGAGCGAGGCCCCGACGAGCAGCGCGCCGCCGCCCAGCAGGACCAGCGCCCCGCCCGCCCCGGCTCGCAGCGCCAGCGCGTACCGGGGGCGTGCGACAGCCCTCCGCACGCCCGCCGGCAGCCACGACGGCAGCGGTCCGAGCGGACGCCCCCTGGCCCCCCACACCCCGCCCAGGGCGGCGAGCACGGCGACCAGCGGGACGTGCCAGGCCGCGCTGATCGGGTCGGCCGGCATGGGGCCGCCGGCCGCGTACACCGTGGCGAGGGCCCCGACGGCGAGGTACCCGCAGAGCACGGCGGAGAACACGGCGCCGGCGGGCAGCACCTCCTCGTCCTCCTCCTCGGCGCTCCCCAGCCGGGCGGCCCGCCGCATCAGGAGCACCGGCAGGGCGACGAGCAGCAGGGGGGTCAGGCCGACGGGCGCGGGCACGCCGGACAGCGTCTCGTACCGCACCAGCTCCGTCCCGTGGGCGAGCAGCCACAGCCCGGCGGCGAGGTGCAGCGCGCCGCCGGGTCCGCTGTCCGGGTAGGGCGAACTGATCCACAGCACGATGACGAGCACGGCGAGGAAGCCGAGCCCGAGTCCGGCCGCCACGGCGCCGCCCGCCACACATGCCGCGGCGGCGGGCGAACGGCGTCGCGCGCCGGCGCGCGGAGCCGCCGGCAACGAGGTCCCGCGTTCGGTCACTTGGGTCACCCCGCCATGGTGCCAACGACACGCGCTATGGACGGGTAACAGGCGAATGTCCGTGGTGTCGCTCAATATACGTTTATGTACTTTTTCGCCCAGGGCGGTCGGGTCGCGGGGAGTGTGGCATGACACGCAGCGTCGATACGACCTCCTCATCGGTCCCGGAGCTGCGCCTGCCCGCCCGCAAGGAGCGGCGCAGGCTGCGCGAAGCGGCGGATCTGACGCACGAGCAGGTCGCGGCGGCGGTGGGCGTCACCGCGACGACGGTCCGCTCCTGGGAAACGGGCCGCACGGACCCCCGCGGCCGCAACCGCGAGGCGTACGCGGCCTTCCTGGCCGCCCTCGCGACCCCGGCGGCAGCCCCGGAGCAGGCCGACGCCACGTCAGACGGCCCCGCCGGAACACCCGGCGAGCCCCGCGAGCCCGCCGCACCCGCCGAGCCCGGACCGGCGGAGGCGCCCGCCGAGCCCGCCGCGCCCGCCGAAACCGCCGCGACCGGACCGGTGGAGCCACCGGCCGAGCCCGCCGTGCCCACCGAGGCCGCCGTGCCCACCGAGGCCGCCGCGCCCGCAGTGCCCTCGTCCGGCGGCCGGACGACCGGCCCGGCCGCGGCCTTCGACGCCCTCTACGACCACGCCGCCCCCGCCCTGGCCCGCCAGGCCTATCTGCTCACCGGCCGCCGGACCCTCGCCCTGAAGGCCGTGGAGCGCGCGTTCACCCGCGCCTGGGCCCGATGGCCCGAGGTGGCCACCGACCCGGACCCGGTGGGCTGGGTGCGCGCGGTCGCGTACGACTACGCCCTCTCCCCCTGGCACCGGTTCCGGCGTGCCCACCGCCGGCAGGACGCGCCCCCCGCCGACCCCGCGGACCGCATCCTGCTCTCCGCGGTGCTCGCGCTGCCCACGCGTCACCGCCGGACCGTCATGCTCTACGACGGCGTCGGCCTCGACCTGCCCGACACCGCCGCCGAGACCGAGGCCAGCACCCCCACCACCGGCCTCCGCCTCGTGCACGCGCACGCCGACCTCGCCGCGCGGATCCCCCAGCTGGCCGAGGTGGCGCCCGAGAAACAGTCGGCGCTGCTGCGCGACCTCTTCGCCGCGCTGCGGCCGGCCGCCCCCCTCGCCCCGCGCCCGGCCGCGGCCGTACGGGGCGGCGGCGAGCGGCGCGTACGGCTGTGGAGCCGCGGGGCCCTCGGGCTGACCGCGGTGATCGCCACCGCCACCGGCTACACCGCCGTGACCGCGCCCGACCACTACGAGCCCCCGCAGGCACCCGGCCAGAGCGTCTCCGGCGTACCCCCGCTGAGCGGCCCCCAGCAGCTCACCGAACCGCGCCGGCAGCTCCACGAGAAACTGCGCGCCGATCCGGAGGCCGGGCCGGCCAGGATCGCCCCGAAGGTCGAATGAGAACGGGCGTGGCCCGCACCCCCCGAGGGGTGCGGGCCACGCCCGTGCGTCGTGCGTCCGTACGTGCGTCCGTACGGGGACTGCCTACTGAGCGGCGTTCAGGATCTCGCGCGCCAGCTTCGCGGTCTCGGTCGGCGTCTTGCCGACCTTGACGCCGGCGGCCTCGAGGGCCTCCTTCTTGGCCTGCGCGGTGCCGGAGGAGCCGGAGACGATGGCGCCGGCGTGGCCCATGGTCTTGCCCTCGGGGGCGGTGAAGCCCGCGACGTAGCCGACGACCGGCTTGGTGACGTTCTTCGCGATGAAGTCCGCCGCACGCTCCTCGGCGTCGCCGCCGATCTCGCCGATCATGACGATCAGCTCGGTCTCCGGGTCGGCCTCGAAGGCCTCCAGGGCGTCGATGTGCGTGGTGCCGATGACCGGGTCGCCACCGATGCCGACGGCGGAGGTGAAGCCGATGTCACGGAGCTCGTACATCATCTGGTAGGTCAGCGTGCCGGACTTGGACACGAGACCGATCTTGCCGGGCTTGGTGATGTCGCCCGGGATGATGCCGGCGTTGGACTGGCCGGGGGTGATCAGACCCGGGCAGTTCGGGCCGATGATCCGGGTCTTGTTGCCCTTGGCGGTCGCGTACGCCCAGAAGGCGGCGGAGTCGTGCACCGCGATGCCCTCGGTGATGACGACGGCCAGCGGGATCTCGGCGTCGATCGCCTCGACCACGGCGGCCTTGGCGAAGGCCGGCGGGACGAAGAGGACGGAGACGTTGGCGCCCGTCTTCTCCATCGCCTCGGCGACGGAGCCGAAGACCGGGACCTCGGTGCCGTCGAAGTCGACGGTGGTGCCGGCCTTGCGCGGGTTCACGCCGCCGACGATGTTGGTGCCGTCAGCCAGCATCAGCTTGGTGTGCTTCATGCCCGTGGCACCGGTCATGCCCTGGACGATGACCTTGCTGTCCTTGTTGAGGAAGATAGCCATGTGAGTCTGTGACCTCTGCCCTTACTTCGCAGCCGCGAGCTCGGCGGCCTTGTCGGCCGCGCCGTCCATGGTGTCCACGCGCTGCACCAGCGGGTGGTTGGCGTCCGAGAGGATCTTGCGACCCAGCTCGGCGTTGTTGCCGTCGAGACGGACGACGAGGGGCTTGGTGACCTCTTCGCCCTTGTCCTTCAGCAGCTGCAGCGCCTGGACGATGCCGTTGGCGACCTCGTCGCAGGCGGTGATGCCACCGAAGACGTTGACGAAGACGGACTTGACGTCCGGGTCGCCGAGGATGATCTCGAGACCGTTGGCCATGACGGCGGCGGAGGCGCCACCGCCGATGTCCAGGAAGTTGGCGGGCTTGACGCCACCGTGGTTCTCGCCGGCGTAGGCGACGACGTCGAGGGTGCTCATGACGAGACCCGCGCCGTTGCCGATGATGCCGACCTCACCGTCGAGCTTGACGTAGTTGAGGTTCTTCGCCTTGGCGGCGGCCTCGAGCGGGTTCGCGGCCGCGTGGTCCACGAACTCCTCGTGGCCCGGCTGGCGGAACTCGGCGTTCTCGTCGAGCGAGACCTTGCCGTCGAGCGCGATGACGTCGCCGGAGGCGACCTTCGCGAGCGGGTTGACCTCGACGAGGAGCGCGTCCTCGGCGATGAAGGTCGCCCACAGGGTCACGAGGACCTCGGCGACCTTCTCGGCGACCTCGGCGGGGAACTGCGCCAGCGCGACGATCTCGCGGGCCTTCTCGATGGTCACGCCCTCGTTGGCGTTCACCGGGACCTTGGCGAGCTTCTCCGGGGTCTCCTCGGCGACCTGCTCGATGTCCATGCCGCCCGCGACCGACGCCATGGCGAGGAAGGTGCGGTTGGTGCGGTCGAGGAGGTACGAGACGTAGTACTCCTCGAGGATCTCGGGAGCCGTCTCGGCGATCATCACCTTGTGGACCGTGTGGCCCTTGATGTCCATGCCGAGGATGTCCGTCGCCCGGGCGACGGCCTCGTCCGGGGTGGCGGCCAGCTTCACGCCGCCGGCCTTGCCGCGGCCGCCGACCTTCACCTGCGCCTTGACGACCGACTTGCCGCCCAGCCGCTCGGTGGCCTCGCGAGCCGCCTCAGGCGTGTCGATGACTTCACCGGCCAGCACCGGTACACCGTGCTTGGCGAAGAGGTCCCTCGCCTGGTACTCGAACAGGTCCACGCGCGTCCGTCCCTTGTCTTTTTTAAAGATTCGCAGTGATTCGCGGTTGTCTGCTATCTGCGTGGGCGTGC
Source organism: Streptomyces sp. NPDC005533 (assembly GCF_042871845.1). Lineage (NCBI taxonomy): Bacteria > Bacillati > Actinomycetota > Actinomycetes > Kitasatosporales > Streptomycetaceae > Streptomyces > Streptomyces sp. NPDC005533. The sequence continues at coordinate 76,160 of NZ_JBIAJH010000011.1, forward strand.
CGCGGAGGGCAACGTGACGGCGCTGTCACAAGGAAGGCGCACACGGTGACCGTGGACGCGGCATGTCCGTCCCGCAGGTTATCCCCGCGGGCCGTAGGTCCCTAAATCGCAGATCACACCTGAGCGGTGATACCTGTCACAGATCGCCTCACGGTTGAACTGGAAGTTCGTGCGATTCACCCCTTCACACAAGGGACGGGGACGGCCCTTCAGGGTGTGGGCAGGGGCCGCTTCTCCAGCGCCGCGGCCATCACCTCCGGGAACAGGTCGGGGGTGCAGGCGAAGGCCGGCGCGCCGAGCGCCGCGAGCGCGGCGGCGTGCTCGCGGTCGTAGGCCGGGGCTCCCTCGTCGGACAGCGCCAGCAGCGTCACGAACTCGACCCCCGCCCCCTTCATCGCGGCGACCCGCTTGAGCATCTCGTTGCGGATCCCGCCCTCGTAGAGATCGCTGATCAGGACGACGACGGTGTCGGCGGGCCGGGTGATCTTCGACTGGCAGTAGGCGAGGGCGCGGTTGATGTCCGTACCGCCGCCCAGCTGGGTGCCGAAGAGGACGTCGACGGGGTCGTCGAGCTGGTCGGTGAGGTCCACGACGGCGGTGTCGAAAACGACGAGCCGGGTCGCGATCGAGCGCATCGAGGCCAGCACCGCGCCGAAGACGGAGGCGTAGACGACGGAGGCCGCCATCGAACCCGACTGGTCGATGCAGAGGATCACCTCCTTCTTCACCGATTGCGCCGCACGGCCGTATCCGATCAGCCGCTCGGGGACGACGGTGCGGTATTCGGGCAGGTAGTTCTTGAGGTTGGCCCGGATCGTGCGGTCCCAGTCGATGTCGTGGTGGCGGGGCCGGCTGATCCGCGCGGACCTGTCGAGGGCGCCGGTGAGCGTCGCCCGGGTCCGCGCCGCGAGCTTCTTCTCCAGCTGCTCGACCACCTTGCGGACCACGGCCCGCGCCGTCTCCTTGGTCGTCTCGGGCATCGCCTTGTTCAGCGAGAGCAGCGTGCCCACGAGGTGCACGTCCGGCTCCACGGCCTCCAGCATCTCCGGTTCCAGCAGCAGCGTGGACAGGCCGAGCCGCTCGATCGCGTCGCGCTGCATCACCTGGACCACGGAGCCGGGGAAGTATGTGCGGATGTCCCCGAGCCAGCGCGCCACGTTCGGCGCGGACCCGCCGAGCCCCGCCGACCGCGCCCCCGGTCCCTTGCGGGACCCCGCGTCGCCCCCGTACAGCGCCCCGAGCGCGGCGTCCATCGCCGCGTCCCGCCCGGCGAGCACACACCCGGTCCCCTCGGCGTCGCCCCCACCGAGCACCATCCGCCACCGCCGCAAGCGCTCGCCTCCGGCGAGGTCCGCCGTGTCCTGCGCCCTGTCCACACCGCTCATCCGCCTGTCCCCCACCACTAGTCGCATCCACACAATCCAGCCCTGCTGCACCCGGTCTTTCAGCCCCGCCGGCGTTCGAGGCGCGGGGGGCCGGTCTTTCAGCCCCGCCGGCGTTTGAGGCGCGGGGGCCGGGGGCGGAGCCCCCGCAACGGCGCCGCACCTCACCCGGCGAGCAGTATCCGCACCAGCCCCACGACCGCGTCCGCCCGCTCCGGGTCCAGCTCGGGACCGAAACCGGCGGGCGCCAGGCCCGGCACGGCGGCCGCGGCGCCACCCGGCCCGCGCCGCACCAGCTCGCCCAGGCTCCGCCGCACTCCCGACTCGTACGCCCCGAAGGTCCTCCGCAGCAGCGGGAGCACGTCGGTGAAGGCCCGCTCCGGCACCCCCACCAGCCAGGTGTCGATGAGCCCCAGCAGCCGGTCGTCGTGGACCAGCAGCGTGCCCCCGCCCGAACTCCCGCCCGCGAAGCCCTCGATCCAGCCCGCCGCGTCGGCCGGAGGGGCGGCGGGGGACAGCGCGAGCCCCATCAGCCGCGCCGTCTCCTCGGCCGGCAGCCGTCCGTCGTCGAGGAGCAGCCTGGCCGCCCGGCCGCGTATGACGCCCGGCACGGTGTCCCGGCCGGCCAGCGTCCGCAGCACCGCGGACCAGCGCTCCCGCCGCCCCTCGTCGGCGTCGGCCAGCAGCGCGACCGCCCCGTGCACCCCGTCCACGTGGCCCCGCAGCTCGGCTGCCGCGTCGGAGTCCAGGCCGGCCGCGCAGGCGGGCGGCAGCGCCACGCATATCCGCTCCGCGAGCCCGGCCGCGACCGTGCCCAGCGCTGTCGCGTCGGTGCCGCGCACGTCCCCGTACCGCAGCGAACGGGCCAGCGCGGGCAGGGCCTTGGCGAGCCGCGCCACGTCGGTGTCCAGTGCGGCCCGGTCCGCGAGGGCCCGCAGTACGGCGGGCAGCGCCTCGGACAGCCCGGCGAGCAGGCACCGCTCGGCGAGCGCCGTCACCTCGCCCAGCTCGTCGGCGCCGACCGCGTCGGCCTCGGCCTTCGCGGTGGCCGCCGCGAGGACGGTGGTGCCCCAGATCCCGGCCTCGGCGACCCGCACCGACAGTTCGGGCTCCCACCGCAGCCGCCAGGTCTCGCGGAACGTCCCGGTACTGCCGCGGGAGGCGGCCGGGGTGCCCCATCCGATGCCGAGCAGCCGCAGCCGGTGGAGCAGCAGGGACTTCGCCGCGTCGGTGTCCTTGCGCAGGTCGAGTTCCAGTTCGCGGTCCTGCGCCTCGGCCTTGAGCCGCAGCGAGCGCTGCTGCCGTGTCAGGTCCCGCTGGAGCGGTACGACGGGCGCCGCGTCCGGGACCTCGCCGAGTACGTCGCCGACCACCAGGCGGTCCTCGATCAGCGCGAGCGGTATGTCGGAGCCGTCGCACATCACCGCCCGGACCGCCTCCAGGGTCTCCGTCAGGCCGGGCAGGGGCCGTCCCCGCATCACGGCGAGGGTCTCGGCCAGCCGGACCGCCTCGATGACGTGCGCCGAGGAGACCTGCCGGTCCTCCGCGCGCAGCAGGCCGGCGACCTTGGTCAGCCACCGCTCGACGGGCCGGTCCCGGGCCTCGAAGAGGTGGGCGTACCAGCCGGGTGAGGTGATCCCGGCGCCGTACCCGCCGGCCCGGGCGAGCCGGCGGTGGGTCCACGGCACCCAGGTGGTCTCCACCTTGACCTTCGGGAGGCCGCTGAGCAGTGCCTTGTCCGCGGCCACGGTGGTCTTCGTCCGCAGCGCCGGGACGTGCCAGGCCCCGCACACGACGGCGTACGCCTCGCCGAACTCGCGGCGGGCGGCCCGCATCCGCTGCCGCATGTACGCCTCGCGCACCAGGTCGCGGTGGTGGCCCCCGTCGCCGTACGCCTCGCGCAGGGCTCCCATGGCCTCCCCGAGCGCCTCGAACGCGCCGAGCACCTCCTCCCCCGCGCCCCCGGCGGCGCCGGCGCCCCGGTGTTCGACCACGTCCTCCCACCAGCGTTCGGGATCGTCGTACCCGGCGGTCTCGGCCAGCACCGCGAGGGGGTCCACCCGGACCGCCTCGGGACCGGCCGGGTCGTCGTCCGGCTCCGGCGTCGCCAGCGAGTGCGCGGCCGGCAGGTCCATGAACCGCACCGGTACGCCGGCCTGTTGCGCCCAGCGGATCGCCACCCACTCCGGGGAGAAGTCGGCGAGCGGCCAGAACGCGGCCCGGCCGGGGTCGTCCGCGGCGTGCGCGAGCAGCGCCACGGGCGGCCGCATTCCGGGATCGGCGGCCAACGCGAGCAGCCCGTCCCCCTCGGGCGGCCCCTCGATCAGCACGGCCACCGGGCGGGCCGCGTCGAGCGCCGCCCGCACCGCGCGGGCCGAGCCGGGCCCGTGGTGCCGTACGCCCAGCAGCATCGGGCCCCGTGAGCTCGGGCTCATACCGTCACCTCCCGGCAGGCCCGGTAGAAGTCCTTCCAGCCGTCCCGCTCGCGGACCACGGCCTCCAGGTACTCCTGCCAGACCACCTTGTCGGCGGCCGGGTCGCGGACGACGGCTCCGAGGATGCCGGCGGCCACGTCGGAGGGGCGCAGGACGCCGTCCCCGAAGTGGGCGGCCAGGGCCAGGCCGCCGGTGACGACGGAGATGGCCTCGGCGGTGGACAGGGTGCCGCTGGGCGACTTCACCTTCGTACGGCCGTCGCCGGTGACTCCGTCGCGCAGCTCGCGGAAGACGGTGACGACGCGGCGGATCTCCTCCAGGCCCTCGGGGGCGGCCGGCAGGTCGAGGGCGCGGCCCATCTGGTCGACGCGGCGGGCCACGATGTCGACCTCCGCGTCGGCGCTGGCGGGCAGCGGCAGCACCACGGTGTTGAAGCGGCGGCGCAGCGCGCTGGAGAGCTCGTTGACCCCGCGGTCGCGGTCGTTGGCGGTGGCGATGAGGTTGAAGCCGCGCACGGCCTGCACTTCTTCGCCGAGCTCCGGTATCGGCAGCGTCTTCTCCGACAGGACGGTGATGAGGGTGTCCTGGACGTCGGCGGGGATGCGGGTGAGCTCCTCGACGCGGGCGGTCATGCCCTCGGCCATGGCCCGCATGACGGGGCTGGGGACGAGGGCCTCGCGGCTGGGGCCGTGGGCGAGGAGCCGGGCGTAGTTCCAGCCGTACCGGATGGCCTCCTCGGGGGTGCCGGCGGTGCCCTGGACGAGGAGGGTGGAGTCCCCGCTGACGGCGGCGGCGAGGTGTTCGGAGACCCAGGTCTTGGCGGTGCCGGGGACGCCGAGCAGGAGCAGCGCGCGGTCGGTGGCCAGGGTGGTGACGGCGACCTCGACGATGCGGCGCGGGCCCACGTACTTGGGTGTGATGACCGTGCCGTCGTCGAGGGTGCCGCCCTGCAGGTACGTGGCGACGGCCCACGGGGAGAGCTCCCAGCGGGCCGGGCGGGGCCTGTCGTCGGCGGCCGCGAGGGCTTTCAGTTCGTGTGCGAAAGCGTCTTCGGCGTGCGGTCGCAGCGCTTCGGCCGGGCGTTCGTTCTCGGGCGTGGTCATGGTCCCCCTCCAAGGCTCGGCAGTCGCTCCCGACTGCTGTGTCCACGGTGCACCACGCCACTGACAACCGGCCCTGCTCAGCGCGTTGTTGCAGGTCAGGGCGATTGTCAGTGGGGGTCTCTACGGTGGAACACATGACTGAGCAGGGGGTCCGCTGGACAGCGGAACAGGTACTGGCTCTGGCTCCTGACGACGCCTCACGCAAAGCGGGGAGCAGACTCGGCGGGGCGGGTCCGTGGTCACAGATCGGAGGTTCCGCTTCCGGTTCTGTGTGGGGGTTGTGCAAGGGCAGCGGCAGCACGCCGTACCGGACGGTCGTGGACCTGGCCGGACCGGCATACAAGTGCTCATGTCCCAGCCGCAAGTTCCCGTGCAAGCACGCGCTGGGACTGCTGCTGCTCTGGTCCGCCGAGGGGGTCGGCGAGCCGGGCGAGGCGCCGGACTGGGCCGCGCAGTGGCTGGAGGACCGGGCGGCCAAGGTCGCGCGTCCCGTCGCGGGGGCGGCCGGGCCGGTGGACGAGGAGGGGGCGCGCAAGCGGGCCGAGCGGCGGGCGGCCCGTGTCGGCGCGGGCGTCACCGAGCTGGAACAACGGCTGGCCGATCTGGTGCGCGGCGGCCTCGCGGGCCAGGAACAGACCGGTTACGCGGGGTGGGAGGAGACCGCGGCCCGGATGGTCGACGCCCAGGCCCCCGGACTGGCCGCGCGGGTGCGCGAGTTGGGGACGATACCCAGTTGCGGCCCGGGCTGGCCCGCCCGGATGCTGGAGGAGGCGGCGCTGCTGCACCTGCTGGACCGGGCCTGGACGGGGGTGGCCGGGCTGCCGGAACAGCTGGCGGCGACGGTGCGCAGCCGGGTGGGACTGCCGGCCTCCGGGGAGGGGGAGGCCGTACGGGACCGCTGGCTGGTGCTGGCCCAGTACGACTCGGTGTCACCGGACGGCCGGCTCACCACCCGCCGGATATGGCTGCGCGGACTGCAGGGCGGACGGCCCGCCCTGGTACTGGACTTCGGCCCGCCCGGGCGCCCGCCGGGTCTGTCGCTGCCGGTCGGACTGGTGCTGGAGGCGGAGGTCCGTTTCCGGCCCGGATCGGCGGGGCTGCGGGCGGACCTCGGGGAGAGGCACTCGGCGGCCCTTGCGGGCACCGAGGTTCCGCCCGGGGTGAGCACGGGGGCGGCCCTGGAGGCCTACGGGACGGCCCTGTTGGAGGACCCGTGGCTGGAGTCCTGGCCGGTGGTGCTCGGCCCGGTGGTTCCGATACCGGGCGAGCTCGGCTGGCAGCTGGCGGACGTGGAGGGCACCTGCGCCCTGCCGGTGCCCCTCACCGGGGCCGGCAGCCGGTCCCGCTCGGGCCTGTGGCAGCTGGCCGCGTTGTCGGGCGGGGACCCGGTGACGGTGTTCGGCGAGTGCGGCCACCGCGGCTTCACCCCGCTGACGGCCTGGCAGCCGGGCTCTCCCGAGCCGGTCGCCCTGTCCTGAGCGCGGGCTGACGACACCACACACAGCAGGGGGCCTGGGGGGACGTATGCCGTCACACCGGGGCGGCGGGGAGGGAACGCGGGGGCGCCGGGGGGCGTCGCACGCGGCACGACGAGGTTGCGGAGCGCGGGGGCGCCGGCGCTGTGACGACGAGAAGCCGGGGGGCTTGCATGAACGACAACCACGCCAGTTGAGCGCAGTACACGCACGCACGACAGCCCCGGTCCCGCGGAGGGGGCGGGACCGGGGCGCAGGACGCGAAGAGGCACGAGCGGCGAGGGAGGGGCCCGATGAGCAAGGGTGACGAGGGGTACGGGGAGTGGGAGGAGCTGGTCGGCGCCGCACTGCTGGGCACCGAGCGGCGCCGGGGCGGGGGCCCGGCCGGCTCGCCGCAGACGCTGCTGGACGCGGCGGCCGTGCACGCCGTACGGCGCAGAGCCGGGTTGCGGCCGGCCGCGGCGGGCCCGCTTCCGCAGCCCGCGCCCCGCGATCCGCGCCCGGTGCCACCGGAGGCGGCCGGCCGCAGGCTCGCCCAGTTGCTCGCCGGCCGGACGGCCGCGGGCGGCGCCGGCGGCCGGCGCGGGGCCGCCCCGGACCTGACGGAGCTGCTGCCCCAGTGGCTGGCCGCGGCCGGCCGGTACGGCTACCGCGCGCCGGCCGCCCTCGTACCGGCGCTACTGGACGCGGCCCGGGCCCGGACGGACCTGCGTCCGCAGGCGCTGGCCCTGGCGGGCACGCGCGGGCTGTGGCTGGCCCGGCTGAATCCGGACTGGCGGTTCGCCCTGCGCGGCGGGGCGGGCGGCGCCGGGGACCTGCCCGAGGCGACCGACGCGGCCGGGGTCGAACGGCTGTGGCAGGAGGGGCTGTTCGCGGAGCGGGTGGCGCTGCTCGGCGTCGTACGCGCGCACGAGGCGTCGGCGGCGACGCGGCTGCTGGCGACGACCTGGGCCACCGAACGGGCCGAGGACCGGCTGATGTTCCTCGATTCGCTGCGGGTGGGGTTGTCGCAGGGGGACGAGGCCTTCCTGGAGGAGGCCTTGGGCGACCGCAGCCGCAATGTCCGCGCGACGGCCGCCGAACTGCTGTCGGCGCTGCCGCGATCGGCCCTGGCCGGCCGGATGGCGGAGCGTGCCCTGGCCTGTGTGGGCCCGGAGGGAGTGACCCCGCCGGCCGAGTGCGATGCGGGCATGCTCCGCGACGGGGTGGTCAAGCGGCCGCCCGCCGGGCGCGGGGAGCGGGCCTGGTGGCTCGGCCAGATCGTGGAGGCGGCGCCCCTGTCGTGCTGGCGGGAGCGGTTCGGCGGGCTCGGCCCGGCGGAGATCGTGGCGCTGCCGCCGGCCGAGGGCGAGGGATGGGAGGGCTGGACGGAGGAACTGCACGCGGCGTGGTGCCGGGCGGCGGTGCGCCAGCGCGACGCGGCGTGGTCGCGGGCCCTGCTCGGCCCGCCGTCCGCGTCGCCCGCCGCGGGTCCGGGCACGGCCTCGCTCGCGGAGCGGGCCAAGCTGCTGGAGACCCTGCCGGACGCGGAGCGGGCGCAGTGGGTCGCCGAGTTCATACGGGCGCACGGGCTGTCGGAGGCGTTCCAGCTGCTCGGGGTGTGCGTCGTGCCGTGGGCGGGGGCGCTGGGCCGGGCGGTGGTGGACGCGCTGGACATGGCCCGCGAGGCCGGCAGCTATCCGTGGAGCTTCAGCGGGGTGATGGGCCTGGCCGAGCGCTGCCTCGATCCTGCGGAGGCCGGCCGGCTGGAGGCCCTGACCGCGGCCACGGCGGAGCCGCAGGACGCGGCTCCCGGCGCGGCCGCGTACTGGGCCGAGGCCTTTCAGCGGCTGGTGGCCACGCTTCGACTGCGCGCGGCCATGCTGTCGGAGCTGGCGCCGGCCGCCTGATCCCGCCCCGCGGGGGGGCGGGCCGGCGGTCCGGTGCGGCGCACGACCTGGTGCTCCGCCCCGGATCCCGCGCCTCGAGCGCCGGCGGGGCGGCGAGAGCGGGGCTGTCAGGTGCGGACGTTCGCCCGGACCCAGTCCACGATGGACGTCGTCGTCGCGCCCGGGGTGAAGATCTCGGCCACGCCCTTCTCCTTGAGCGGGGCGATGTCGTCCTCCGGGATGATGCCGCCGCCGAAGACCTTGATGTCCTCCGCGTCGCGCTCCTTGAGGAGTTCCAGCACGCGCGCGAACAGCGTGTTGTGGGCGCCGGAGAGGATCGAGAGGCCGATCGCGTCGGCGTCCTCCTGAATGGCGGTGTCCACGATCTGCTCGGGGGTCTGGTGGAGGCCGGTGTAGATGACCTCCATGCCCGCGTCCCGCAGCGCCCGCGCGATCACCTTGGCCCCGCGGTCGTGGCCGTCGAGACCCGGCTTGGCCACCACCACACGGATCGGACCGGTCACACCCATCGCACTGCCTCCCGAGTGAACGAACGTTAAGTACAGCATCGCGCACGCCACCGTTTCGCGGTCCCCCACGAGGGGGAAATCACACGTGGGACGGCATTGCGCCACCGCGCCGACAGCCGCACGGCACGGTGGCGCAAGAGCCCCGGGTCCCAAGAGGCTCAGGGGAGGCCGTCGATGGGGCTGTACATACCCGTGTCCATGCCCTTGTCCGGTGCGGCCCTGCGGGCCGGCGCGCTCGAGGTGGTGGTGCTCGGCGGGCACCTCCTCCTCTATTCGACCGGAGTGTGCCAGGAAAAGGTCGCCGCCGCCGCACCCGCGACACGCCCGCCCGTCCTCCTCCTCCACGGATTCACCGACAACCGGTCCGTCTTCGTGCTCCTGCGCCGCGCCCTCGGAGCGGACGGCCTGCGGCACGTGGAGGCGTACAACTACTCCCCCTTCACCCTCGACCTGCGCGTGACCGCCCGCCATCTCGCCCGGCGCGTCGAGGAACTGTGCGAGCGCACCGGGCAGGAACGGGTCGACCTGGTCGGGCACAGCCTGGGCGGCCTGGTCGGCCGGTACTACGTGCAGCGCCTCGGCGGCGACACCCGGGTCCGGACCCTCGTCACCCTCGGCACCCCGCACTCCGGGACGCGGGTCGCACCCTTCATGGACGCGCACCCGCTGGTGCGGCAGATGCGCCCGGACTCGGAGGTGCTGACCGAACTGGCCGCGCCCGCGCCCGGATGCGCCACCCGCTGCGTGGCGTTCTGGAGTGAGTTCGACGCGCTGATGACTCCCGTCGGGACCGCGCGGATCGAGCATCCGGATCTGCTCGTGGAGAACGTGCAGGTCACCGGGATCGGGCACCTCGCACTGCCCGCGCACCCCGCCGTCATCGCGGCCGTCCGGCGCGTCCTCGACGGGCCCGGCCCGGCCGCCGTCGCGGGCTCGGAGGCCGCTTCCGTCGCCTAGCCGCCACGCGACCTCCAGTCGAACGAATTTCGAACTCAAGGCCAAGGGTGCGTCTTTCGGCGACCGAAAGGCGGCCGAATGCCCGGTTCCGGCAATCTGGAGACCCGGCGAAGATTGTCGTTGCGAGTAACCGACGGGTACAGTCACGCCACTGCTCTCCTCCGGTGAACCACGCGTTCCCGGCCACCCAGGCCCCACTGCCGAGGCGAAAGAGAAGTTGGTGAACGACCGCCCCTCGTCGGGCCAGTATCCGGATGCCGGGTATGACGGCCTTACCACCACCACTTTCGCTGGTGACTCGACCTACGTTTCCTATGAAACGCAGGGCCAGGGGGTCAACTACGCCGCCTACGGCTCCTACGAGACCGGCGCGTACGACACCACCGCGTGGACCGCGCAGGACCCTTACCTGTCCACGATCCCGGCCCAGGCCGCACCCGAGGACACCACCGGGACCTGGGACGCGAGCGCCTACACACAGGGCGCGGACTACTCCGGTTACACCGAGTACCAGCCGGCCTCCTTCGGCTACGACGCCTCCGGCGAGCAGACCGGGCACTGGGCGATGCCGGGTTACGGCACCACCGGCACCGAGACCGGCGCCTACGACGCCACCGCCTGGAACACCGTCGCGCAGTCCCCGGCCCAGCCCGAGGCCGCGTACTCCTACGAGTACGCGTACCAGCCCGCGCAGGAGCAGCCCCAGCAGCAGCCGCAGGCACAGGAGTACGCGTACGGCACGACCTCCGTCGGCTACGACGCCGGGGCCCAGGCCGCACACGACGGGTACGCCGACGGCTACAGCCAGACCGCGGTCTTCGAGACGCTCTCCGACACGAACCCCGAGGCTCCCGAAGCGGCCCAGGCCGCCGAGGTCCACGAGCTGCCCGAGGTCCACGAACTCCACTCCGCGCACGAGGTCCACGACCTCCCCACGCAGGCCATGCCCGTGACCGCCGCTCCGCGCGCCGCGCGCCGGACCGCCGCGAAGGGCAGCACCAAGGCCGCCGGCAACAGCCGTCGCCGCACCCCGGCGAAGCGTTCCGCCCTGCTGACCGTCGCCGTGCCCTCCGCGTGCGTGATGGGCGTCGCGGGCGTGGCGGCCGCCTCGGTCGGCGGGCTCACCGACACGGACAAGCCCGCCCAGGACACCACCACGATGGCCGCGCCCGACCCGGCCTCGGTGAAGCCCGTCGCGGCGAACACCAAGCTCGACACCCAACTGGTCGCGCTCAGCGCCGACGCGGGCGATTTCGCGGACCGCGCGAGCCGCACGCAGGAGCGCATCGACCTGCGCGAACGCCAGGAAGAGGAAAAGAAGAAGAAGGCGGAGGAGGCCGCGGCCAAGGAGGCCGCCCGCCCCAAGTTCGCCATCCCCGTCGAACAACACGGTCTGAGCGCCAACTTCGGTCAGGCCGGCGGCATGTGGATGTCCGTGCACACCGGCATCGACTTCCCGGTCTCCTACGGAACCCCGGTCATGGCCGCCACCGACGGCACCGTGCGCACCCAGTACAACAGCGCCTACGGGAACATGGCCATAGTGACCGCGCCCGACGGCACCGAGACCTGGTACTGCCACCTCAGCTCCACCAAGATCCGCGGCGGCAAGGTCAAGGCGGGCGACGTCATCGCCTACTCCGGCAACTCGGGCAACTCCACCGGCCCGCACCTCCACTTCGAGGTCCGGCCCGGCGGCGGTTCCGCGATCGACCCGCTGGCGTGGCTCCGCATGCACGGCCTGGACCCGACGTAACCAGCCGACGGGGCTCGGCCGGACGGCCGAGCCCGGTCTCCTCACCGGGCCCGCGCCGCTCCGCTTCGCTCCGTCAGAGCTTCTGCACCGGCGCGTACCGCAGCAGCAGCCGCTTCGGCTTGTCGTCCCCGAAGTCGATGGTGGCCTGCGCGTCCGCGCCCGCTCCCTTGACCTCCATGACGGTGCCGAGCCCGAACTGGTCGTGCGTGACCCGGTCCCCGACCACCAGCGCGATGACCGGCTTGTCCGCGGCCCGCCGCGTCGCGAAGCCGGACGGGCCCGACTTCGTGCGCGACGAGGACAGGAACGCCTCGGGCGAGGTGCCGAAGGTCGCCTTGCCCGCAGCGGAGGACCCGTAGCCGGAGCTCCGCATCGGTCCCGCCGGCTTCTGCGTGGCGCCCGTCCGCTTCCACTGGAGGTACTCGGTCGGGATCTCCTCGAGGAACCGCGACGGCGGGTTGTACGAGGGCGTGCCCCAGGCGCTGCGCATGCTGGAGCGCGTGAGGTACAGCCGCTCGCGGGCCCGCGTGATGCCGACGTAGGCGAGGCGGCGCTCCTCCTCCAGCTCCTTGGTCTGGCCCAGCGCGCGCATGTGCGGGAAGACCCCGTCCTCCATGCCGGTCAGGAAGACCACCGGGAACTCCAGGCCCTTGGCGGTGTGCAGGGTCATCAGCGTGATGACGCCCGTGCCCTCGGTGTCCTCGTCGGGGATCTGGTCGGAGTCGGCGACGAGCGCGACCTGCTCCAGGAACTCGGCCAGGGTGCCGGACCCGGGAGCCGGGGCTCCGGTCTCGGCCGCCTCGGCCGCCGCGGCCTCCCGCGCCTGCTCGAACTCCAGCGCCACCGCGGCCAGCTCCTGGAGGTTCTCGATCCGCGTTTCGTCCTGCGGGTCGGTCGACGCCTGCAGTTCGGCGAGGTAGCCGGTCCGCTCCAGGACCGCCTCCAGGACCACCGCCGGGCCCGCGCCCGAGTCGACGATCGTGCGGAGCTCCTCCATCAGCACGTTGAACCGCTTGACCGCGTTCGTCGAGCGGGCGGCCATGCCGAAGGCCTCGTCCACGCGCCGCAGCGCCTGCGGGAAGGTGATCTTCTCGCGCATCGCGAGGGCGTCGATCATCGCCTCGGCGCGCTCGCCGATGCCGCGCTTGGGCGTGTTCAGGATCCGGCGGAGCGGGACGTTGTCCTCGGGGTTGGCGAGGACGCGCAGGTACGCGAGGACGTCGCGGACCTCCTTGCGCTCGTAGAAGCGGACGCCGCCGACGACCTTGTAGGGCAGTCCGACGCGGATGAAGATCTCCTCGAACACGCGTGACTGCGCGTTGGTCCGGTAGAAGATCGCGACGTCGCCCGCCTTGGCGTCGCCCGCGTCCGTCAGCCGGTCGATCTCGTCGGCGACGAACTGCGCCTCGTCGTGCTCGGTGTCCGCGACGTAGCCGGTGATGACGGCGCCGCTGCCGGCCTCGGTCCACAGGTTCTTGGCGCGGCGGTTCTCGTTGCGCTCGATGACCGCGTTGGCGGCGGACAGGATCGTCTGCGTGGAGCGGTAGTTCTGCTCCAGCAGGATCGTCGTCGCGTCCTTGTAGTCCTCTTCGAACTGGAGGATGTTGCGGATGGTCGCGCCGCGGAAGGCGTAGATCGACTGGTCGGCGTCGCCCACCACGCACAGTTCGGCCGGCGGCAGGTCCGGGTAGCCGGTGCCGACCAGCTCGCGCACGAGCGTGTACTGGGCGTGGTTGGTGTCCTGGTACTCGTCCACCAGGACGTGCCGGAAGCGGCGCCGGTAGTGCTCGGCGACGTCGGGGAACGCCTGGAGCAGGTGCACCGTGGTCATGATGATGTCGTCGAAGTCGAGCGCGTTCGCCTCGCGCAGCCGCCCCTGGTACATCGCGTACGCCTGGGCGAGGGTCTTCTCGAACCCGTCGACGGCCTGGTCGGCGAAGGCCTCCTCGTCGATCAGCTCGTTCTTCAGGTTCGAGATCTTGGCGTTGAAGGACTTCGGCGGGAACTTCTTCGGGTCCAGGTCCAGGTCGCGGCAGACGAGCGCCATCAGGCGCTTCGAGTCGGCCGCGTCGTAGATCGAGAACGAGGAGGTGAAGCCGAGCCGCTTGGACTCGCGGCGCAGGATGCGGACGCACGCGCTGTGGAAGGTGGAGACCCACATGGCGTTCGCGCGCGGGCCGACCAGGCTCTCGACGCGCTCCTTCATCTCGCCGGCGGCCTTGTTGGTGAAGGTGATCGCCAGGATCTGGCCGGGGTGGACGTTCCGCGCGGACAGCAGGTGTCCGATGCGGTGGGTCAGCACCCGGGTCTTGCCGGAGCCGGCGCCGGCCACGATGAGCAGCGGGGAGCCCGCGTGCACCACGGCCGCGGCCTGCTGCTCGTTCAGCCCGTGCAGGAGCGTCGCCGGGTCGATGACGGGCTTGGGGGCGCCGTCCCGGTAGTACGCGTCCCCGCTCATGGGCACGTCGAAGCGGCCGCCGAAGAGGTCGTCCGCGCCCTGTTCCGGGGCGCCGTGGTCCTCGGGCGGCGGCGGGACCTCGTCGGAGGGGGTGAGGTCCGCCAGGAAACTGTCGTCAAAGAGGCTGCTCATCGCATTCCGAGTCTAGGGGGCGGGACCGACAGGCCAGGACGAGTTCCAGCAGACCGGGGAAGCACTCGTCCAGATCGTCGCGGCGCAGTGCGAGGGAGAGCTTGCGGCCGCAGGGCCGCTGGCGGATCACTCCGCTCTCGCGCAGCGTCTTGAGGTGGTGCGTGACGCTCGATCTGGGCAGGTCGGGCACGACCTCGCCGCAGAACGCCTCCTCGCCGGAGGCCAGCTTGCGGACGATCTCCAGGCGCACGGGATGCCCGAGCGCGGCCAGCACCCCGACCAGCTCGATGCGGTCGGCGGCGGGGTGGGTCAGGTCGGCAGCGGCAGCCATGCGCCCACTGTACGCAGATCTCGTACGGACATCGCCAGACCATACGAAGATCTCGTACGGTCTGCATCGATCATACCGATTGTACGAAATCTTCGTACGCCCATCCGGAGGAGCCGATCCGCCTGCCGGGCCGATCGGAGCGCCCCGTACGCTCGCCCGCATGGACGTACTGATCAATGCCTTCGTCGGCCTGCACATCATCGGGATCGCCTCGCTGCTCGGCGGTTTCCTGACCCAGATGAAGGCGATGGGCGCGGGCACCGCCCGCTTCACGCCGGCCATGCTGCACGGCGCGCTCACCATGCTCGTGACGGGCGTCCTGCTGGTCGGCTTCAACGAGATGGACGGCACGCCGGTCAACAACGTCAAGGTCGGTGTGAAGCTCGCGATCCTCTTCGTGATCCTCGCCCTCGTCTACGTCAAGCGCGACGAGGAGAAGGTCGAGAAGGCGAAGTTCGGCGCAGTCGGCGGACTGACCATGATCAATATATTTATCGCCGTCCTCTGGCACTGACGGATAGCGATCCGCCACATCCGATCAGTTCGGATCATCTCGACATCGGCCCGTTACTTTCAGGTTTAGCGTCCTCCCCCAAGACCCAGCGTCAGCGACAGGGGAAGGACGTGAGGCCCGCGTGGCCAGTCATCGAAAGCCGAGGCAGCGCCCGCTCTCCGGCGGCACGGCACGGACGACCGCCGCCACCCTCGCCCTCGCGGGCGCTGCCACCGCCACCGCCTTCGAAGGCACCTCCCAGGCCGACCCCCGGCCCACCCCCTCCCAGGTCAAGACGGAGGTGGACCGGCTCTACGAGGAGGCCGAGGCGGCGACCGAGCAGTACAACGGGGCGAAGGAGAAGGCCGACGAGGCCGAGCGCGCGCTGACCGGCCTGCGCGAGGAGACCGCCCGCAAGACCGACCAGCTCAACACCGCCCGCAGCGCGCTCGGGACGCTCGCGGCCTCCCAGTACCGCAGCGGGTCCCTGGGCACCGCCGTACAGCTCGCGCTGGCCGCCGACCCGCAGGAGTACCTCTCGCAGGCCTCCTTCATCACCCGCGCCGGAGACCGCAACGCCGCCGGGATCACCACCGTGCGCCGCCGCCTCGACGAGGTCGGCAGGCTCCGGGAGCAGGCCGCGGGACAGCTCGCCGACCTCCGCGCCAAGCAGGACGAACTCTCCGCGCACAAGGCCGTGATCGAGGACAAGCTCGCCGCCGCCAAGCGCCTGCTGGCCAAGCTCACCGCCGAGGAGCGCGCCGCCTACGAGGCGCAGACGCCCGCCGCGTCACCCGCCGCCTCATCCGCCGCCACGAAGAGCAGCACCCCGCCCCCGCCGCCTGCCGACGGTTCCCGCGCGGCGCGCGCCGTGGCCTTCGCGTACGGGGCGATCGGGAAGCCGTACGTCTGGGGCGCGACGGGCCCGGGGTCCTTCGACTGCTCGGGACTGACCCAGGCGGCCTGGCGCTCGGCCGGGGTCTCCCTGCCCCGCACCACCTACACCCAGATCAACGCCGGCCGGCGCGTCTCCCGCGACCAGCTGGCCCCCGGCGACCTGGTGTTCTTCTACTCCGGGGTGACCCACGTCGGCCTCTACATCGGCAACGGCCAGATGATCCACGCCCCGCGCCCCGGGTCGACGGTCCGCCTCGCGCCGGTCGACTCGATGCCGTGGGCCGGCGCCTCCCGCCCGGCGTGACCTCATCGGCCCCGGCGCGGCCTACGGCGCCTTGACGATGCCGCTCAGCCAGCCGAACGTCTGCGGCAGCTGCTTGGACCACGATTCGAGGTTGTGGCCGCCGACCACCTTCTCCGCGTGCACCGCCGTCGGCTTCTGCGCGAGGCCCTTCAGGTCCATGCCGGAGAGGTAGCCGTCCTGCTCGGCCCCCGACATCCACAGCGACACCGCCGGTGGTGTGGGCGCGGCCTTGAGCAGGTTCTTCAGGTTGTGCGTGGTGCGCAGCTGCGGGTCCTGGGCGACCAGCGAGGAGGGTTCCTGGCCGGGGTCGTTGTAGCCGGACAGGGAGACGGCCGCGCCGTAGCGGTCGGGGTGAAGGATCGCCAGCTTGGCGGCGCAGTAGGCGCCCGCCGAGTACCCGGCCACGCCCCAGGTGCGGGCCTCCTCCGAGGCCCGGAAGTTGTCGACGACCATCTTGCGGACGTCGACGCTGAACCAGCTGTCCGCGTTGACCTTGCCGGGGATGTTCGCGCAGCCGGTGTCGCCGTTGCCGACGAGCATGGCGCGCGGGGAGACCAGGATGAACGGCTGCACCTTGCCGCTCTTCATCAGCGGCTCCAGCACCTCGTGCGCCTTGAGCCCCTGGAACCAGGACTTGCCCGTCCCCGGTATGCCCGGGATCAGCTCGACCACGGGGAACTTCTTGTCCTTGTAGGCCGGGTCGTCGTACTGCGGCGGCAGCCACACCATGACGTCGCCCCTGACCCCGGAGATCCTGCCGTCGAGCTCGGTCTTCCGGACCCGCTCGCCGAGGCCCTCGACGGGCTGGAACTGCTGCTTGACCTTAGGGGTCTCTTCGACCTTCTTCCCGCCGAGCCCGTCCGGGCCGAGGTCGGGGGCGGCGGTGACGTACTTCCCGGTGCCGAAGAGGTCGCCCCACGACGCGTAGAAGTGCTCGGCCCTGTTGACCGCGACGAACACCACCGCGACGGCGGTCACCTGCGCGAACACCACCATCAGCGCGCGCACGGCGGTGCGTGCGACGGCGGGCCCGCGCACCTTGCTCCACACGGCCAGCGGCAGGACGACGGCGATCGCGGTCAGCGCGATCACGGTCACGAAGAAGGGGGTCCCCGTCAAGCTCATCACGCCACCGTAGAGGGCGGCGCGACCTGCCCCGGTTGCCCGTCCGACCTGCGGTGTGGGTCA
Source organism: Streptomyces sp. NPDC005533 (assembly GCF_042871845.1). Classification (NCBI taxonomy): domain Bacteria; kingdom Bacillati; phylum Actinomycetota; class Actinomycetes; order Kitasatosporales; family Streptomycetaceae; genus Streptomyces; species Streptomyces sp. NPDC005533. Next base: position 93,469 of record NZ_JBIAJH010000011.1, read on the forward strand.
CACCCGCAGGTCAGAGCGGGCCGTGCGTCACACCAGGCGGCGGGCCGTCGCCCAGCGGGTCAGCTCGTGGCGGTTGGACAGCTGGAGCTTGCGGAGCACGGCCGAGACGTGCGATTCCACCGTCTTCACCGAGATGAAGAGCTGCTTGGCGATCTCCTTGTACGCGTAGCCGCGCGCGATCAGCCGCAGCACCTCGCGCTCGCGCTGGGTGAGCCGGTCCAGGTCCTCGTCCACCGGCGGCGCGTCCGTCGACGCGAAGGCGTCGAGCACGAAGCCCGCCAGCCGCGGCGAGAACACCGCGTCCCCGTCCTGCACGCGGAAGACCGAGTCCACCAGGTCGGTGCCGGTGATGGTCTTGGTGACGTAGCCGCGTGCGCCGCCCCGGATCACCCCGATGACGTCCTCGGCCGCGTCGGACACCGACAGCGCGAGGAACCGCACCGGGTTCTCGGCCGCCGCCATCAGCGGGGCGCAGCGCCGCAGCACCTCGACCCCGCCGCCGCCGGGCAGGTGCACGTCGAGCAGGACCACCTCGGGCCGGGTGGCGGTGATGACGGTGACGGCCTGGTCGACGTCGGCGGCCTCGCCGACGACCTCGACCCCGGTCCGCGCGGTCTCGCCGATCTCGGCCTGCACTCCGGTGCGGAACATCCGGTGGTCGTCCACGAGGACCACCCGGACCCTCCTGGTCTCCGTCACAGCGCTGTCCTCGGTCATCCTGCGTTCGCCGCCCTCTCCATCTCCAGCTCGACTTCCGTGCCGCCGTCGGGCGCGGACCGCAGCCGTGCGGTCCCGCCGTTGCGCTGCATCCGGCCGATGATCGATTCTCGTACGCCCATGCGGTCGTCCGGTACCGCGTCGAGGTCGAAGCCCGGTCCCCGGTCCCGTACGGACACGAAGACGGTCCGCCCCTCCACCTCCGCGTACACCTGCACGGGCCCGCCCTCGCCACCGTACTTGGCGGCGTTGACCATCGCCTCGCGCGCGGCCTGTACCTGTGCCGCCAGCCTCTCGTCGAGCGGGCAGTCGCCGACGACGACGACCTCGATGGGGACGCCGTGGTGGTCCTCCACCTCGGCGGCGGTCTTCTTCACGGCGTCCGCCAGGGTGGCGGGCTCCTCCGCCTCCTCCTTGCCGGTGCCCTCGGGCTTGTAGAGCCAGTTGCGCAGCTCCCGTTCCTGCGCCCGCGCGAGCCGGCGCACCTCGCCGACGTCCTCGGCGTTGCGCTGGATCAGGGTGAGGGTGTGCAGCACCGAGTCGTGCACGTGCGCGGCGACCTCGGCCCGCTCCTGGGCGCGGATGCGCATCAGGCGTTCCTCGGAGAGGTCCTGGGTCATCCGGATCAGCCAGGGTCCGGCGAGCAGGGCGACGCCGACGAGGACGGCGAGGGTGGCGGTGAGGACGTTGCCGAGCTGCGCGGCGGAGCCCCGTACGACGATGAAGACGGTCAGGCCCACACCGACGAGGGCGACCCCGGCGAGGGCGCGGGCCACCTGGAACAGGCGCCCGTGCCGCCCGGCGGCCGTGGTCCAGTGGGCGCGGCGGGCGTTGTCGGCCTGCCGCCATACGAGGACCACACCGGCCCCGACCAGCAGCGTCGGCCACACGTACCGGCCGGAGGCGCCGCCGACCTGGACCTTCGAGATGAAGATGCCCGCGCCGACGGACAGGGCGATCAGCGCGGCGATCTGGCCGCGGTCGGGCTTGCGCAGGCGGCGGCTGCCGTCGGGGAGCGTCTCGAAGAAGGAGCGGTGCCCGCTGCGGCCGCCGACGCCGAGCGGCACGAACACCCAGAACGCGGCGTACAGGAGCACGCCCAGCCCGTCGCCCCACATGAACAGGCCGAGGAAGGCGAGCCGGACCCAGATCACGGGCAGCCCGAGGTGGCCCGCGAGACCGCGCGCGACGCCGCCGAGCATCCGGCCGTCCGCGCTGCGGTAGAGCTTGCGCTGCGGTGGTTCGTCGACGTCCGGTGCGTGCGGGGGACGGGGAGCGGCGGCTACGGGCATGTCACCAAGGGTCACACGCGCGGCCGCGGCCCGGCATCAGGGCATCCCCCCACTTGTCTGCGGGGGATATCAGGGTTGCGCCAGGGTAGGGCCCGGTGCCGCGCGCCACCGCGGCCCGTCACCATGGACCCATGACCGAAGTACACGAAGCCCCGGCGGCGGACGCCGGGGGTCCCCCGGCAGCGGACGCCCGGCCGCCCCTGCGCCGCAGCAGGCGCGACAAGGTCCTCGCGGGCGTGTGCGGCGGCCTGGGCCGGTACTTCGACCTGGACCCGGTGGTCTTCCGCATCGTCCTCGGTGTCCTCGCGGTCACCGGCGGCGTCGGCCTGATCTTCTACGGCTTCGCGTGGCTGCTGCTCCCCCAGGAGGGAGAGGAGGACAGCGAGGCGAAGAAGCTGCTGACCGGCCGGGTCGAAGGCGCCACGCTGGCGGCGGTGTTCGCGGCCCTGGTGGGCTGCGCGCTGTTCCTGTCGATGCTGGACAACGGCGGGCTGGCGGTCTTCTCGGTGCTGGCCGCCCTCGCCCTCGGCGGGGCGGCGTACTGGTCGCAGCGGCACCGGCACACCTTCCCGCCGAAGGCGGAGGACGCGCCGGGCCACCGCCCGCCGACCCCCGAGACCCAGGCCCCGCCGACGCCCGGCGGACCGTCGTGGTGGCGGGACCCGCTCGTCAAGGACGGCACCACCGGCCCCGTCGGGTCGAGCGGCTACCTGTGGGGACCGGACGACGACACGGTCGCCGGCGCACCCGGCCCGATCGCCGCGGCGGCTCCGAGGACGGTCCCGGCGGCGCCCCGCCCGCGCGGCGGGATCGGCGGCCGGGTGTTCGTACTGGCCCTGCTGGCCGGGCTCGTCTCCACCGCCTCGGTGTGGGAGGGCAGCACCCTCGGCCACGCCCTGCAGATCGGCCTCGCCGGCGCGCTGGCCGTCTTCGGCCTGGGCCTCGCCGTCAGTTCGGTCAAGGGCCGCACCGGCTTCGGCACCGTCCTGCTCGCGGTCGTCACCGCCGGGCTCCTCGCCGTGGCCTCGGCGCTGCCGGGCGAGATCGGCACCGACTGGCGGCGGACCGAGTGGCGGCCCGCCGCGGTGGCCGACGTACGGCCCTCGTACGAGGCGGGCACCGGGCTCGCCGTCCTGGACCTGAGCCGCCTGGACGTGCCGAAGGGCGCGACCGTCCCGGTGCGCGCCTCCCTGGACGCCGGGCAGCTCAAGGTGATCCTGCCGCGCGAGGTGACGGCCGAGGCCGACGTCTCGGTCCGTCTGGGCGACATCCACCTGCCCGGGGAGACGAGCCGGGACGTACGGATCCGCAGCGGCGGCGAACACCAGCGGGCGACGCTGGCGCCCGCCGCCGGCACCGAGGCCGGCGGAACGATCGAGCTGCACCTGAACACGGGTGTGGGACAGGTGGAGGTGGCCCGTGCGGCGTCATGAGTTCCAGCCCGGACGGCTCCTCGCGGGGCTGGTCCTCATCGCGGCGGGCGTGCTGTACCTGCTCGACGCGACCGGCGAGGCCGATCTGCCGTGGTTCCTCGTCATCCCGATGACCTTGGGCGGTCTGGCGTTCGCCGCTCTGGTCGGGATGGTGACCTACGCCGTGCGCCGGGACAGGCGCGATCGGATCACGGAGTCCAGCGACAGGTAGGGGGCTCCGGCGAGGATCAGCGGGATCCAGGCCATCAGGTAGACGAGGTCGTTGCCGTAGTAGTACGGGGTCACCGCCCACGACACCGTGAGCCACAGGCTGAGCGAGATCAGCGCTCCGCCGAGGGCCGCGACACGGGTCAGCAGTCCGGCCAGGGTTCCGAGACCCACCAGGATCTCGCCGATGGCGAGGGCCACGGCGAAGCCGACGGGGGAGTTCAGCGAGAGGTCCACCAGGGCGGGGACCGCGGAGGTGTCGCGCACCCCGCGCATCAGATCGCCGATGGATCCGTCACCGCCGGCGGAGAGGAACGCGGAGTCGGTCAGTTTGTCCAGCCCCGCGTAGACGAAGGTTACGCCGAGGAAGATCCGCAGGGGCAGCAGCGCGTGCCGGGACGCCAGCTCGCGCAGGCCGACCGCGTCACGAGGGGCTTCGGCTTCAGGAACATCGGTTCGGGTCACGGGACATGTGTACCCCGATCACTCGGCGACGTCGATGGTGCAGCGGTTGGATTCCACTCCGGCGGCCGTGACCACCTGGATCTCGATGCGGCCGGGTTCCACTTCCGCCGGGACCGGCACCGTCAGGACGGTGTCGGAGGGGTTCGTGAACCCGCCCGGCACGGGGACCAGCGGCACGTGCACGTGCACCGCCCCGATCCGCACCACCAGCCGGGCCAGCATCTCCGGCGTCTGCGCCCCGGGCGGCACGAAGCCCACGCCCCTGATCTCGATGTCGTCCCCGGGGCGGACGGCCGCGTCCAGGTCCCCGGGCTCCCGTCTGCGCACCACCGACAGCACGAGCGGGCGGGTGCCCTCCGCGTACTTCGCCGCCAGGTACACCGCCGCCGACAGCGCCACCAGCAGGGCCAGCGCCCAGGGCAGCTGCGGCAGCCGGTCCGGGAAGCGGGCCAGCGAGGCGGCCGCGTACACCAGCACCACCGTCGAGACGAGCACGTACTGCGCGTCGGGGAAGCTCCCGCGGCCCGCGTCGTCCGTCAGCAGGTCCGCTCCGCGCGGCCGGTCCGCCGGCAGCTTCTGCAGCCGCTGCCCCATGATCCGTACGGACACCACCCGGCGTACGAGCACCGCCACCCCCGAGGTCAGCGAGACCACGGCCAGCAGGGGCAGCGCCCGGTCCAGTGCGAGGCCCGCGTACAGCGCCTGCCGCTCGGGCCCGGGCGCCGAGGCGGCCAGCCGCAGCGCCGGCAGCAGCGTGGCGAACGCCGTCAGCACCACCCAGGCGCCGGGCACCGCCTTGGACGTGGAGAGCCGGTTGTCCTCGCCGACCAGCGGGGCCAGCAGCCCGCCGCGCACCGACTGGGCGCGGGCCGCGACCGTGAGCAGCCCGGCCAGCACCACGGCCGCCAGCAGCCCGGCGGTGCGCGCCGTGGACCAGCCGGTGCCGAGCGCGGCGGCGACCTGGACCACCAGCAGCACGCCGGCGGCGATCCACACGGCGAGGACGGCCCGCCGCGAGAACAGGTACAGCCAGGAGTTCCCGGCCTCCCGGCCGCGGTCGGCGACGGTACGGGCCGACAGGGTCAGCTCGTCGGAGACCCACTGGCGGGAGGCGCCGAGCGAGTGGGCCACGGCGGCGGGCACGCCCAGCCCGGAGGCGAACTCGTCGCGCTTCTCCAGGAAGGCGGCGACGGCGCGGCGGTGGCCCTCACGTGCGCACTCCTCGCAGGTGCAGGCCGTGGTATGGGTACCTCTGGACATCTCTTGGACAGCCACGAGCGTGCCGCCTCTCTGAACTACGGTGCAATGCCAGCGAATTGTGCACCACTGCGGCAGTGCTCCGGATTGCGCACGATGTCAGAGCAGGTGATTAACGGTTCATGATGTTGACGCCACCGGCGTGTCCCCCTCGCGGAGCAGCGGCTGACAGCTCACCCACGCGGCCAGATCGGACCCGAACCGCCCACGGGTGGCGACCGCGGCCCGGTGGTCGATGAGCACCGGCTTCCCGGCCGCCCGCGCGATCAGCTGCACCTGCGCCGCCCGCTCCGCCGCGATGAACCACCACGTGGCGGCGTCGACCGAGTCCCCGACCGTGAGCAGCCCGCGGTTGCGCAGGACCAGCGCCTTGTACGGGCCCAGCGCGAGCGCGATCCGGTCGGCCGACTCGGCCCCCGCGTACTCGTCCAGCAGCGCGTGGTCCTCGTAGAAGGCACAGGCCTCCTCGGTGATCGGGGCGAGCAGCTCGCCCAGCGCCGCCAGGGCGCGGCCGTACGGGGCCTGCGCGCGGACCACGGACACCACCTCGGGGCGCTCGCGGTGGACCGCCGCGTGCACGGCGAAGGCGAGCTCGTTGACCCGGCGCTCCCCGCGGACGACCCGGCCGTCCCCGTCCACCAGCAGCAGGTCGCCGGTGGTGAGCGCGGTGAAGGGCACCCCGAAGGGGTTCACCCAGGAGCAGTCCTCGAACTCCGGGTCCCGCGCGGTGACCTGCCCGGCCACCCCGTCGTCGTACCCGAGCCGGCCCAGCAACCGCAGCGCCGCGACGAGCCGCTCCTTGCGGTGGGCGCGCGCCGCCTCGACGGTGTCGTGCACGGGCGGCATCTCGAAGCGGAGCCGCTCCACGGGCACGGGTTCGGGCCGGTCCGGCACGGGGCCTCCTCATGTTCGCCTGCGTTCGCCCACGGGCGTCCTCGGGTCGCGGCGCAACGTACCGGCGCCCCCGCGAAGTGGCCATACATACGACGAAGCCGCCGCTCCGGAGGGAGCGGCGGCTTCGTCGCGCGCGGTGGGGGCCCTACTCGGGGACTACTCCCACTCGATGGTGCCCGGCGGCTTGCTCGTGCAGTCGAGGACCACCCGGTTCACCTCGGGGACCTCGTTGGTGATGCGGGTGGAGATCTTCGCGAGCACCTCGTACGGCATGCGCGTCCAGTCCGCGGTCATCGCGTCCTCGGAGGAGACGGGACGCAGCACGATCGGGTGGCCGTAGGTGCGGCCGTCGCCCTGGACGCCGACGCTGCGGACGTCCGCGAGCAGCACGACCGGGCACTGCCAGATCTCGCGGTCCAGGCCGGCCGCGGTGAGCTCGTGGCGGGCGATGGCGTCGGCCTCACGCAGCAGGTCCAGGCGCTCCTTGGTGACCTCGCCGACGATGCGGATGCCGAGGCCGGGGCCCGGGAAGGGCTGGCGCTGGACGATCTCGTCGGGCAGGCCGAGCTCCTGGCCGACCATCCGGACCTCGTCCTTGAACAGCTGGCGCAGCGGCTCGACGAGCTCGAACTCGATGTCGTCGGGGAGCCCGCCGACGTTGTGGTGGGACTTGATGTTCGCGGTGCCGGTGCCGCCGCCGGACTCGACGACGTCCGGGTACAGGGTGCCCTGGACGAGGAAGGCGACGGCGGGGCCCTCCTCCTGGAGGATCTCCAGCTGGGCCTGCTCGAAGACGCGGATGAACTCGCGGCCGATGATCTTGCGCTTGGTCTCCGGGTCGGAGACGCCGGCGAGCGCGTTCAGGAAGCGTTCCTGCGCGTCGACGACCTTCAGCTGCACACCGGTGGCGGCGACGAAGTCCTTCTCGACCTGCTCGGTCTCACCCTTGCGCATCAGACCGTGGTCGACGTACACGCAGGTCAGCTGCTTGCCGATGGCCTTCTGGACGAGGGCCGCGGCGACCGCCGAGTCCACGCCGCCGGAGAGGCCGCAGATGGCGCGCTTGTCGCCGACCTGCTCGCGGATGGCCGCGACCTGCTCCTCGACGATGTTGCCGGTGGTCCAGGTGGGGGCGAGGCCGGCGCCGCGGTAGAGGAAGTGCTCCAGGATCTGCTGGCCGTGCGTGGAGTGCATCACCTCGGGGTGGTACTGCACGCCGTACAGCTTCTTCTCGTCGTTCTCGAAGGCGGCGACCGGGACGACGTTCGTCGACGCGGTGACGGCGAAGCCCTCGGGGGCGGCGGAGCAGGCGTCGCCGTGGGACATCCACACCGACTGGTTCTCGGGGGTGCCCTCGAAGAGGGTGGAGCCGGGCTTGGAGACGGCCAGCGGGGTGCGGCCGTACTCGCGGGCGCCGGTGTTGTCGACCCGCCCGCCGAGGGTGGTCGCCATCAGCTGGAAGCCGTAGCACATGCCGAAGACGGGGACACCGGCCTCGAAGATCGCACGGTCGAGCTGCGGGGCGCCCTCCTCGTACACGGAGGACGGACCGCCGGAGAGGATGATCGCCTTGGGGTTCTTGGCCAGCATCTCGTCGACGGGCATCGAGCTCGGCACGATCTCGCTGTAGACCCGTGCCTCGCGGACGCGGCGGGCGATGAGCTGGGCGTACTGGGCGCCGAAGTCGACGACGAGAACCGTGTCCGGGGCGCTGTCGTGGGCGGCGGAGGGTGCTTCTGGCACGGGGCGGCCTTCCGGCGGAAGAGGTGGCTGTTTTGTCGATTCTAACGGGGGTCGTCAGCCCCTCTTCGTCTCACCATCCGAATCGGCTTGGCCTGGAGCGGGACGGAAGGTAATAATCCCCTTCATGCGCAAGCAGCTGAGCTTCCTCTTTACCTATGGCACCGGCCGGTCCGGTCGCCATGGGTCCTCGTGATGCTCGCTTGAGCCGCTGACTTCCCAGAGCGCCCCGGTCCGACAGGACCGGGGCGCTCTGGCGTTCTTGCGGACCTGCGGGCCACACCCGACAGGAGAGAAGACCATGACCACGATCGCCACCACCCCCGAGCAGCTGATCGCCGACTCCCGGATGCGCATCGACGCCATCGACGACCGGATCATCGGGCTGATCCAGGAGCGGATGGCCGTCTCGACGGTCATCCAGGACGCCCGCATCGCGTCGGGCGGCCGCCGCGTGCACCTGACCCGCGAGATGGAGGTGCTCTCGCATTGGAGCGACGCCCTCGGGAAGCCCGGCACCGCCCTCGCGATGACCCTGCTGGAGCTGTGCCGGGGCCGCGTGTGACGGCTGTTCGTCACCCGTCCGGACCGTGACCGCCCCCGGGACCCCTCGTTGGTGAGGATGACCGCGGCAGCCAGCCGTGGAACGCATCACCACGCGTGGCTCCGCCGGGAGCGATGAGACGTGCGCCCCGTGGAGCGCGCGTCGTGGGACCTCGCTCCTTCGCGTGACCGGACGGCAGGGGACAGCAGCCCGGTCACCCCTCGGAGGACGGCCGGCCCCGGGGACGCCCCGGGCCGGCCGTTCTTCTGCGTCGCGGGTACGCCGTTACGCGCGCCCGGCGGCCTTGCGGCGGAACGCCAGGACCAGTGCGCCGCCCGCGGCCACCAGCACGGCGCCGCCGAAGGCGATCGTCTCGGCGGAGGTGCCGGTGGAGGCCAGGCCGCCGTTCGCCTTCGCGCCGGTGCCGCTGCCCGGGGTTGGCGAAGCGGTCGGGGTCGCGGTCGGGGTGGCCGTGGCGCTCGGGGTCGCCGAGCCCGTGGGCGTCGGGCTGGGCGTGCTGCCGCCGCCCTTCGCGTTGATCACGAGGGCCGCCTTGTTGTTGGCGTGGTTCGGGTCCCACCGCTGGGGCTGGGTGCCGCCCGGCGTCCACTGGCCGACGGAGACGGAGCCCTTGGCGTCCTCGACGACCGTCTCGATCTTCAGCTCGAACGGGTAGGAGAAGTTCTCCTTCTCCCCCACGACGTGACCGGTGGAGCAGAAGTAGCGCGGCGCGCCCAGGGCCTGCTCGCGGTGGGTGCCGTCGGCGTTGACCGCCTGGCAGCGCTCCGGCACCTTGGTCACCTTCGCGCCCGCCGGGACCACGATGTCCGTACGGGCGACGTCCTCACCGGAACGCAGGTACGCCACCCACGCCGGGCCGTTGTTGCGGAAGCCGAACTCGGCCCGCACCGTCTCGCCGGCCTTGCCCTTGAGGGAGACGGGCGTGGCCACGAGGTCGGCGGTGTTGCGCGTCGCGAAGTCGAACTCCTGGACGTTGTTCCAGGGGTCGAGGTCCACCACCTGCGCGGAGGCCTTGGGCGCCCGCTCCTTCAGGGTCAGCTGCTTGCCGGCGGCGGCCTTGCGGAGCTGGTCGGCCTTCGGCTGGTCGCCGTTCGCGTACACCGTGTAGGTCACCCCGTCGACGAAGGCGTGCGGGGCGGCCTTGAGGGTCAGCGCGCCCTCGACCCCGTAGACCTTGCCCGGCAGGTACTCGCCTTCGAGCAGGCACTGCGCCGTGCTCCAGCCGGTGTTCCACGGCCGGTCCGCGCCCGTGTCCTCGGAGTAGGAGCAGTTGTCGTACCGCTCCACCAGGCCGATGCCGTGCGTGGTGCGCACTTCGAGCACCACGCCCCGGACGGGGTCCGTGCCCTTGTTGGCGAAGATGATCGGCAGGTCCTGCTTGTCGCCCGGCTTCTGCTCCGCCTTGAGCGGGGCGGGCTCCAGCACCAGGTCGGGGCCGCCGACGCGGACCTTGGTGGTGGCGGCCTTGAAGGAGGCGCCTTCGGCCTTGCCGGTCAGCGTGAGGTCGGCGGTCGCGCCGACCGTGCTGTCCTTGGCCGCGCTGAGCTTCAGGTCCACGACGGTGGAGTCGCCCGTCCACAGCGCCCAGCGCTTGCAGGTGACGGCCGTGGCGGTGAGCGTGCAGTCCGAGCTCTGGTGCTCGGCGAGCGTGACGTCGGCGACGCCCTTGAGCGGGGTCAGGTCGATCGTGAAGGTGCTCTGACGGTCGAGGGTCTTGTCGGTGCCGTTGAGGACCCGGAACTCGACCGAGGTCTTCTGCGGCTGACCGCCGGCGCCGGGGTGGGGGCGCAGGCCGGTCTCGGCCGGGCCGGTCAGCCGGAATTCGGGATCCGCTGCGTGTGCGGGAGTGGTGGCCAGCGCCACGGCCGCGAGGCCGCAGGCAGCCAGCAAGGAGATGCGCTTTCTCATGCAGCCGTTGACTGACGAAGATCAGTCGCAGTTGCACACTTCGCTGTGTGATCGACACCACAGACCGGCCCGGCAGATTCCGGTACAACCATCAAGGCTGAACATCTGTCACCTATGTACCGCGGCGGGCACCGCGCTCGGAGGGGGAGCGCGGTGCCCGCCGCTGTCATGACCGGCGCGGCGGGACCTCGGGAACCCCCAGGAACGGCAGGCGCAGCGCGCCGAAGGCCTCCTTCGGGACCGCCGGCCGGGCCGGCTCCACCGCCTCCAGGCGGACGTACGCCGCCCCTTGTTCGGGCCGCGGATCCCGCTCGCCCTTGTTCGGCCAGTACGACATCGCCCGTTCCGCTTGTGCCGTGATCGTCAGCGACGGATTGACCCCGAGGTTCGCGGAGACGGCCGAGCCGTCCACCACCGAGATGCCCGGGTGCCCGTAGAGCCGGTGGTACGGGTCCACCACGCCCTCCTGCGCCGACGCCCCGATCGGACAGCCGCCGAGGAAGTGCGCGGTCAGCGGGGTCCCCATCAGCTCGCCGATGTTGCTGCCCGGGAAGCCGTTGATCTCCTCGGCCAGCAGGGTCGCGGCCCGGGTGGCCTCCTCGATCTGCACCGGGTTGGGGGCGCCGTGGCCCTGGCGGGCGGTGAGCAGGCCCTTGCCGATCCCACCGGGCTTGCGGTACGTGGTCAGGGAGTTGTCCAGCGACTGCATGACGAGGCCGATGATGGTCCGCTCCGACCAGCGCCGGTTGGACAGCGAACGGGCCAGCTGTACGGGGTGCTTCGCGGTCCTGGCCAGCCAGGCGCGGACCCGGTGCCTGCTGTGGGGGACCTGGAGGATGGTCATGAACCCCATGGCGTTGGAGCCCTTGCCGTAGCGGACCGGCTCGATGTGGGTGTCCGCGTTGGGGTGCACGGACGAGGTGATCGCCACGCCCCGGGTGAAGTCGGCCCGCCGCGCCGTGCCGGGGCCGTCGCCGTGCCGCCGGCGGTAGCGGCGGTCGTCGGTCTGTGCGCCGACCAGGCCCTCGGAGTTGGTCCGGGTGAGCTCCCCGAGCCGCTCGGACAGGCGCGGGAGCTCGCCGCGGTCCTTCATCGTGTGCAGCAGGGTCTGCGTGCCGTAGGTGCCCGCCGCGACGACCACGTACCGGGCGCGCAGCACCCTGGCCTTCCCCCGGCGGCGGCCGTCGGTGGGGACCGTGCGGACCCGGTAGCCGCCCTCGGTGTGGTCGGCCAGGGCGGTGACGGTCGTCATGGGGTGGATGACGGCGCCGGCGCGCTCGGCGAGGTGCAGGTAGTTCTCGTTGAGGGTGTTCTTCGCGCCGTGCCGGCAGCCGGTCATGCACTCGCCGCATTCGGTGCAGGCCTTGCGGGAGGGTCCGGCGCCGCCGAAGTACGGGTCGGGGACCTCCTGGCCGGGACGGGCCTTCACGTGCCCCTCGGCGTCGTCCCCGTCGCCGAAGAAGACGCCGACCGGGGCCATGTGGAAGGTGTCCGCCACGCCCATCTGCTCGGCGGCGGCCTTGAGGTGGACGTCGGAGGGGGTCATGGTCGGGTTGAGGCGCACCCCGAGCATCCGCTGGGCCTGGTCGTAGTACGGGGCCAGTTCGTCGCGCCAGTCGGTGATGGACGCCCACTGCCGGTCCTCGAAGAAGGCGGTGGGCGGCACGTACAGGGTGTTGGCGTAGTTGAGCGAGCCGCCGCCCACGCCGGCGCCGGCGAGCACCATGACGTTGCCGAGCAGGTGGATCCGCTGGATCCCGTACAGCCCGAGGGCGGGGGCCCACAGGTAGTTGCGCAGGTCCCAGCTGTTCTTCGGCAGGCTTTCGCGGGTGAAGCGGCGCCCTGCCTCCAGGACGCCGACCCGGTAGCCCTTCTCGGTCAGGCGCAGGGCCGAGACCGAGCCGCCGAAGCCCGATCCGATGACGATGACGTCGTAGTCGTATGCGGCGTCGGATGCGTCGTCGTGCGACACGGATACCCCTTTCAGCGCAGTCGGAGGGCCTTCATGATCTTGAGGCTGCGGGTCATGAACGCCGCGTACTTCTCGTCGTCCATGCCCAGCGAGGGCGCCATGGGGAGCAGCCGCTGGTGGGCGACGGTCTGGGCCTCGGTGTACTTGAGGATGCCCTCGGAGCCGTGGCGGCGGCCGAGGCCGGAGTCCTTCATGCCGCCCATGGGGGCCTGGGCGCTGCCGTAGGCGGGGGCGTAGCCCTCGTTGATGTTGACGGTGCCGGTGCGCAGGCGGGCGGCGACGGAGTGGCCGCGGCGGGCGTCCTTGGTCCAGACGCTGCTGTTCAGGCCGTACGCGGTGGCGTTGGCCTCGGCGATGGCCCGGTCCTCGTCGGTGAAGCGGTAGATCGAGACGACCGGGCCGAAGGTCTCCTCGCCGCACACCGCCATCGGCGCCTCGACCCCGTCGAGGATGGTGGGCTCGTAGAAGAGGGGGCCGATGTCGGGGCGGGCGGTGCCGCCGGCGACGAGGGTGGCGCCCTTGGCGACGGCCTCGTCCACGTGCCGCTGTACGGTCTCCAGCTGGCGCTCGCCGACCAGGGAGCCCATGTCGGCGCCGTAGGCCAGCGAGCCGCCGAGCCGCATGGCCTTGGTGCGGGCGGCGAACCGCTCGACGAACGCGTCGGCGATCGAGGCGTGGACGTAGAGCCGCTCGATGGAGATGCAGAGCTGGCCGGCGGAGGAGAAGCAGGCGCGGACGGCGCCGGCGGCTGCCTTCTCCACGTCGGCGTCGTGCAGGACGAGCATGGCGTTCTTGCCGCCGAGTTCGAGGGAGACCCCGACGAGGCGGTCGGCCGCGCCCCGGGCGACCTCGCGGCCGGTGCGGGTGGAGCCGGTGAAGGACACGTAGTCGGCGTGCCGGACCACCTCGGGGCCGACGACGGGTCCCTCGCCGAGGACGATCTGGAAGACGTCGGCGGGCAGCCCGGCCTCGATGAGCAGGTCGCGGGCCCACAGGGCGGTCAGCGCGGTCTCGGTGTCGGGCTTCATGACGAGGGCGTTGCCCGAGACGAAGGCGGGCAGGGCGTCGCCGACCGACAGCTCCAGGGGGTAGTTCCAGGGGGCGATCTGGCCGACGACCCCGCGCGGCTGGCGCAGCTCGGTGACCTTGGTGAGGGTGGGCATGGCGCCCGTGTGGCCCTTGGGGCGCAGGTACCGGGGGGCCTTGCGCCCGTAGTGGCGGGCCGAGACGGCGACCGCCTGGACCTCCTCGTGGGCGTGCAGGCGGGCCTTGCCGGTCTCCAGCTGGATCAGGTCGAGGACCTCGGCCTGCCGGTCCAGGACCAGGTCGTGGAAGCGCAGGAGCACGGCCGCCCGCCGGGCGACGGGGACGGCAGCCCAGGCGGGCTGGGCGGCGCGGGCCCGCTCGAAGGCCTCGGCCACGTCCTCGGGGGTGGCCTCGGGAAGCTCCGCCAGCCGGTCCCCGGTGAAGGGGGTGTGGTTGGCGGTGCGCCCGGAGCCGAGCACTCCGCGGGTCAGCCGGGCGACCAGATCGGGGGTCACCACGTCGGCGGCGGTGCGGGCACCGGCCGGGGCGGGGGCGACCGGGTTGGTGGGTTCCGGTGCGGTGCGGAGGGGGGCCGGGGCCTGCGAGTCCGTCATGCCGGTGAGCGTATTGCGCCGGACCGCCTTTGGGTACCCGCCGGTAACCGGATTTTGCCATTTCCGCCAGTGATCGCTGGCAGGGTGACGGGGTCAGGGCTTCTGGGCGGGCGGCTCCCAGCCGCTGAGCACGATGTCGAACTGCTGCTCGGTCGTGGCCCAGTCGGCGATCGGGCTCGACATGTAGATGGCGTACTCCGTGCCGTCCTGGGCCACGTACATCTGCTCCTTGGCCCTGCGCGGACCGGGGTGGTTCTGCTTCTCCGTCCAGCTGAAGTCCCACAGCGCGGCCCGGGTGCTGTCCCGGAAGGTGTTCTGGTTCATCCGGACCTTCTTGTAGTCGGTCCGCTTGGCCACCTGCTTCTCCAGGTCGACCAGGTGCTCCAACGGGGTCCCGTAGTCCGGCGTGGAGTCGGAGGCGATCCGGATGAAGTGCTTCCCGTCGTCCGGGGTGTAGTCGACCTGGTCGCCGTTCGCCTTGCGCGTCCAGCCCTCCGGGACGAACAGGGTGAAGCCCTCGATGGGGTCGACGACCTTGGTGTATCCGGCCGGAGCCGACGCCTGCGGCTTCCCGCCCCCGTCCTTCACGTCGGGGGCGCTGACGTTCTTGTCCGCGCCGCCGCTCCCCGCGTCGCCGATGTACTTGAGCACCCCGAACACACCGCCCCCACCGAGCAGCGCCGCCACCAAGGCGATGCCCGCGGCCCGCTTGAGCCAGCCGCTCCCCGGGTCCGCGGGCACGGGTACCGGCGCGGTCGCGGCGGGTTCCGGCAGCGGGGCCGTCTGCGAGGTCGTCTGCACGGCCGGCTGCGCGGCCGCCTGCCCGCGCTCCGCCGGCGCGGCCGGCTCGGGGGACGGCTCCTGCGCCGGGGCCAGTTCGTCCTGGGTCACCGCGCGCGTCGGCACGTACGCCTGCGCCGCCTTCGGCTCCCGGCCCTCCATCGCCTCCAGCAGCATCCGCTCGGCCTCGTCGGCCGTGGGCCGCTCCACCGGGTCCTTGCGCAGCAGGGCCGTGATGACCGGCCCCAGGGCCCCGGCCTGGCGCAGCGCCGGCGGCTCGTCGTTCACCACGGCCTGCAGGCTGGAGATGGGCGACGTACGGCGGAACGGCGAGCGGGCCTCCACCGCCGTGTAGAGGGTGGCGCCCAGCGACCACAGGTCCGAGGACGGATCGGGGATCCCGCCGGTGACCCGCTCGGGAGCCAGGTAGTCGATGGAACCGACGATCTCACCGGTCCGCGTGATCGAGGAGTCGCCCTCGATCGCGGCGATCCCGAAGTCCGTGAGGAGCACCCGGCCGTCCTTGGCCAGCAGCACGTTGCCCGGCTTCACGTCCCGGTGCAGGACGCCGACCGCGTGCGCGGCGCGCAGCGCGCCCAGCACGTGCAGCCCGATCCGGGCCGCCTCGCGGGGCTCGATCCGCCCGGCCGCCTTGGCCGCGTCCGCGAGGGAGGGGCCGTCGATGTACTCCATGACGATCCACGGCCGGTCGTCGTGCTCCAGCACGTCGTGCACGACGACCACCGCCGGATGCTGGATCCTGGCCGCCGCCCGGGCCTCCTTCTGCGTCCGAGCGTGCATGACGTCCCGGTCCGCCTGGGCGACGTACAGACCCGCCGTCAGTTCCTTGACCGCGACGGTCCTGTGGAGCAGCTCGTCATGCGCGCGCCACACTTTGCCCATGCCGCCGCGGCCGATCGGCTCGACGAGCCGGTACCGGCCCGCCAGCACGGCGCCCCCACCTGTCTGCTGTTCCACGAAATCCCGCCGCTCTCTGCACTTCAGGCCAGATTACGGATCCCACAGGGGCTGCCGGAACCGCCCGGCCGCCGAAAGGCCGCACTGTGACGCAATCGCCGTACTGATCCGTCGTCAGTATCCGCTCATCCGCCCGACTTGTAACTCGTCGTGGCCTTTTCGAAGACCTCGGTGACCTTCGACTGCTCGTCCTCCGGACCCGTGACCAGGACGACGTGGTAGCTGCCGCCCAGCGCGACGACGAAGTTCCGGGCGAAGACGTTGCGGCCGGTCCCGTCGATCCAGGTGTACCGGCCCGTGGCCTGGAGCTGCTGGCCCACCTTGGTGGTCTTCACGTCCCCGACGGTCGACCAGGTGGACGTGCGGTACGGGGTCAGCTCCGGCTCCTTGTCCTTTTGGTACGCCGCCGGGTCGGGATTGCCCTGGACCTTGTCCCGGCCGGGGACCACCGTCAGTACGAACGGCCCGTTGGTGTACCGCACCTGGCCCGACTCGTTGATCCCGCGCCGCTCCCAGCCCTCGGGGACGGCGATCTCGAAGTGCTCCGGGTCCTGCTGCGTCGTGTAGCCGGGCGGGGCGGAGGCGGGGGTGGCCGGTGACGCGGCGGGCGCGGTCGTCTGCGGCGCGGGCCTGGACTCGGGCGTGCCGGTGGGCACCTTCGAGGGGCTCGGCTTCGACGACGGCTGCCCGGTGCTCCCCCGGGCGTCGCCCTGCTGCTCCGGGGCGCCGGAGCGGGGCAGGAACAGCATCGCGTACGCCACGGCCCCGGCCAGCAGGACCAGGATCCCGACGAGCAGGGTCCGGCCGAGGGCGCGCGGCTTGCGGGGGGCCGCGGGATTGCGGTGCCGCCCGTGGACCTCGCCGCGGCGGCGTACGACGGGCAGCCGCGCGGGATCCGGCTCCGGCATCGGGAGCGTCCCGAACCCGGCGTCCGGCTCGGGGGCGGACCGTACGAGCGAGCGCAGCCAGCCGCGGAGCTCCTCGAAGTCGGGCCGCTCGGTCGGGTCCTGACGCAGCAGCGACTCCACGACCGGGCGCAGCGCCCCGCACTCCTCGGCGAAGGCGGGCGGTTCGGCGCAGACCATGTCGACGAGCTCGGCGACGCTGTCCTCGGGGTACGGGGCGTGCCCCTGCACCGCGCGGTACAGCAGGGCGCCGAGGGCCCAGAGGTCGGTGGCGGGCCCGACGGGGGGCGCCAGCTGCCAGTGCCCGAGGACGGGGCCGGCCTGTTCGGGAGCCCAGCGCTCGGTGACGGCGCCGACGACGGCCATGCGCGTCTGGCGGGCCCGCTCGGCGTCCAGCCCGGTCCGGGGTCCGGCCCAACCGCCCGCGGCGGGACCGGGACCGGGACCGGCCGGCTGCGGACGGTCGGGATCCGCGGGCAGCGGCGCGGGGGCCGGGGACGGCAGGTTCGGTGCTTCGGCCTGGTGGTAGCCCTGGGGCAGGGCGAGTCGGACGGGCAGCGCGGGCGGCTGCGCGGATGCGTCGGCCCGGTGGTGCGCCTCCGGACCGGGGCCGGGCCGCGGCCCTGCCGGGGGCTCCTGCGGGGCCGCGGGCTCCCGGGCCGGCTCCTGCGCCTGCTCCGGCTCCTGCCCCTGCTCCGGCTCCTGCTCCTGCTCCTGCGGCGCCTGCGGGTCCGGTTCCTGCGGGGCCGGCAGCGCCGGGCGGTTGCGGGGGGTCGCGCCGTGCCAGGGGGCGGCGGAGGCCGTCTCCGGGCCGCCGTACGGGTACGAGTACCCCTGCGGGAGGGTCGACCCGTGCGGCCTCTGCTCCGGCACGACGACGGGGTCGCCCTGGCGCTGCTCGCCGACCTTGGCGGCCGCGGCCCGCGCCCCGGCCCGGTAGGCGGCGATGGCCCCGGCCCGCGCGGCCGCCTGGAGGTCGGGGCGGTCCTGCGGTCGGCCCGGGGTGATGTGATCGGTGTACCGGGGCCCGGTGTCGTACCCGGGAGCCACGAGAGGGGCGTACCCGGCGTAGGTCTCCGGCCCGGGCCCGGGCTCCGGCGCCGGGGCGGAGGGGGCCGTCGGTGCTTCCGGCACGGGAGTCCGCGCCCACCCCGGATCCGGAGTCGGCGCGGGGGCGGGGGGCGTGGCGGGGGCCGCGGCCCCCCAGCCCCCTCCGCCGTCGGAGTCGGCGGCGCTCGGGACGGGGTCGTAGCCGCACAGGGCCTCCTCCGCCGCGCCGGCCGCCAGGCCCGTCAGTACGACCCGGCCGTCATCGCACACCAGCACCGTCCGGACGGTGATGTTCCGGTGCGTCCAGCCGTGCGCGTGCAGCACCCGCAGCGCGGTCAGTACGTCCGACGCCACCTCAGCGGCCCTGTAGGGGCTGAGGGGTTCGTCGGCGATCAGTGCGGCCAGCGGCCTGGCGGGGACGAGTTCGCTCACTATCCACAGCGACTCGCCCTCGGCGAAGACGTCGAAGACCTGGTCCAGCCGGGGATGGTCCGGGATCGAGGCCGCCGCCTGTGCCGCCTCGATGGCGCGTCGCACGGCCGGCAGATCGGCGGGCGAGCGGCGCGCCGCCGCCGGCACGGGCCGCGGCCCGTCCAGCAGCTCCGCGTCCACGACCTCCGGCAACGGCACCTGCCGGACCAGGACTTCCTGCCCGGAGCGCGTGTCGAAGGCCCGGGTCTCGACCAGCTCGTACTCGTCGGACGGCGGCAGCGGCAGACGGTAGCGGCCGGCCAGGATCCGGCCCGCGTACTCCTCCACATCGCCTCCCCCGAGTGCGTCGGGCCCCCCAGGGCCCCGCTGACACGATACGTCGCCGGGGGCGCCCGCGTCCCAGGGTCAGCCGAGCGGCTGGAAGGTCTCGAAAGCGGTGTTGCGCATCTGGGTGCACTCGGCGCCGTCCCACTGGTCGGCGGCGCAGCTGATCATGATGGCGTAGCCGTGCGTGGCGTCCAGCTTGAAGCCGCGGTTGAGCACCCGGACCGTCATCCCCTTCTGCTCGCGCTCGAACTCCCAGTCCGCGACGGTCGGATAGCCGCGGTAGTCCACCACGTCGATCCGCAGCTGCCGGTATCCCTTGCTGCTGCCGGACACGCCGGGGACCGACTTGAGCCACGCGAGGCGGGCGTCGTCGCCCGGCTTGCCGGTGTAGTCGACCTGGATCCGCGGGAAACCGCCGCTTTCACGGGCGTATATGCCGCCGGAGTTGTCGCCAGCTATGTCTATCTGCTTGAAGCCCTCGGGCATCGCCATCGAGAAGTGGAAGCCCAACTCCGTCACCAGGGCGTATCCCGCCGGGAGCGCGGCCCCGCCGGCGCCGCCGGAGGTGGCGCCCTGGCCCGAGCTTCCGCCCTGCCCCGAGCTGGCGGCCGGGGACTGCCGGCCCTGGCCGGGCTCGCCGCCCGTACCCGTGGTGGTGCCGGTGCCGGTGCCCGCACTGCCGTTGCCGGCCGTATCGCCGGTGTTCCCCGAGGGCTTCGGTGATTCCTGCTTGTTGGGGGCGGAGGCGCTCGGCTGCCCGCCCTTGCCCTCGTTCTTGGCACCCTTGTCGTCGCCGCTCATGGCGTAGGCGATCAGCGAGCCGACCACCGCCAGCACCACGACCACGGCCGCTATCGCGAGCGCGATGGTCCGCCGGGGCATGACGTCGGTGAGCGGCGCCACGACGGGGGACGGCTTGGCCTTCGGCGGCTCTGCGGCCGAGACGGCCGTCGTGGCCGCCGCGGCGGTGGCCGCCTTGCGGGCCGACTTCAGTGCGGCGCGGGCGCGTTCGCGCTGCTCGCGCTCGCGGCGTTCGCGTTCCTTCTTCGCCGCCTTCTCGGCAGCCTTCTCGGCCGCCTTCTCCACGGCGACCTTCTCCGCGGCCGCCTTGGCGTCCGCGAGCGATATCTGCCGGGTCTCCTCGGCGGCGGCCGGGGCGGCCACGGGGGCCGGCACCGGCTCGGGCGCGTTGATCACGGCGGTGAGCAGGGCCCGTGCGCGGGCGTCGTCGAGCCGCAGCGCGGGGTCCTTGACCAGCAGGCCGTAGATGACCTCGGCCAGCGGGCCGGCGTTCTTCGGCGGGTCCACCGGCTCGGTCATCACCGCGGTGAGGGTGGCGAGCGCGGACCCCTTGTCGTACGGGGGCACTCCCTCGACCGAGGCGTACAGCAGGCCGCCGAGCGACCACATGTCGGCGGGCGGGCCGGGCTTCTGGCCGCGGGCGCGCTCGGGGGAGATGTAGGAGGGGGCGCCGACGAGCATGCCGGTGGAGGTGACGGAGGGGTCGCCTTCCACCTGCGCGATGCCGAAGTCGGTGAGGACGACACGGCCGTTGCCGGCGATGAGCACGTTGGAGGGCTTGACGTCGCGGTGGAGGATGCCCTGGCCGTGCGCGGCGCGCAGTACGTCGAGCACGGCGAGGCCGACCTCGGCGGCACGACGGGGGGTCAGCGGACCGTTCTCCCGTACGAACTCGGCGAGCGAGGGGCCCTCGATGAGCTCCATGACGATCCACGGCCGGCCGTCCTCGTCGACGACGTCGTAGACGGTGACGGCGCCGCCGCTGCGGATTCGGGCAATGGCCTTGGCCTCGCGGAGGGTACGGGTGATGAGGCGGCGCTTCTCGTCCTCGTCGACGCCGGTGCTGAAGCGGAGCTCCTTGACGGCGACCGTGCGGCCCAGGGTCTCGTCCTGGGCCCGCCAGACGGTACCCATGCCGCCCTTGCCGAGCACGGCTCCCAGCCGGTACCGCCCGGCCAGCAGGCGCCCCTCGTCCTGCCCGTCGCCGGCCGCCTTGGCCGCCGCGGCCTTGACGGCGGCCGCCATGGCATCCGCCTTCTCGACGACGGGATTGGCAGGCGCGGCCTTCCCCGGCTTCGCCCCGGCCACGGGCTTCGCGTCCTCGACCTCCGCCGCCGCGGGCACGGCCTTGCTCAACTTCGGCTTCGCGACCGCCGGCTCGGCATCCTCGGGCTCGGCCTTCGCGCCGTCAGGCTCCGCCGCAGGCGCGGCCTTGGCCTCGGCCTGCTCACCGCTCGGCTTCGCCGCCCCGGCAGGCGCGGCCTTCGCGTCGTCAGGTTCCGCCGCGGGCTCGGCCTCCGCGTCGTCAGGCTCCCCCGCGGGCGCGGCCTTGCTCAGGTTCGGCTTCGGCTTCGGCTTCGCGCCGGCCCGCTCCTCACGGCCGAGCTCCGCCGCAGGCGGCCCGGCAGGCGTCCCGGAAGGCGCGCGGCCAGCCGAAGACTTCGCACTGTCAGGCGTCGCCGCAGGCGACCCCGCAGGTGACTCGGTGTGCTCCGGCTTCGACATGCGTCCCCTCTGCGATCCTGCCGCTGCTCCGCCTGCCCCGGCGGCTGAACGACCCGGCGGCCGGGGCCCGCGATAACCCGCCCCGGCAGAACCCTCATTGTTCCTCACTCCGCAACGGACGGACCCCCCGGGTCCGCGGTTCCCCTTCGCGTATTCCGGAGTTACAACGGAACGATGTCGGGCGCCCCCAGCCGCGCCGCGTCCGCGGTCTGGTCGTCGGGCTGGCGCTGCGACTCCCGCTCCGCCTGGACCCGCTTCTCGTAGTGCTCCACTTCCTTCTCGATCTGCTGCTTGTCCCACCCCAGCACCGGAGCCATCAACTCCGCGCACTCCCGCGCCGACCGCGTCCCGCGGTCGAAGGTCTCGATGGAGATCCGGGTCCGCCGCGTCAGCACGTCGTCCAGGTGGCGCGCCCCCTCGTGCGAGGCCGCGTAGACGATTTCCGCCCGCAGGTAGTCCTCCGCCCCGGTCACGGGCTCGCGCAGTCCCGGATCGGCGGCGATGAGGTCGAGCAGTTCCTCGGTCAGCGACCCGAACCGGTTCAACAGGTGTTCCAGCCGCGCCACGTGAAGTCCCGTCCGGGCCGCCATCCTGGCCCGCCCGTTCCACAGCGCGCGGTACCCCTCCGCCCCGACCAGCGGGACGTCCTCCGTCACGCACTCCGCCACCCGCTGGTCCAGCCCGTGCACGGCCTCGTCGACGGCGTCCTTCGCCATCACCCGGTACGTCGTGTACTTGCCTCCGGCCACGACCACCAGCCCGGGCACCGGGTGCGCCACCGTGTGTTCGCGCGAGAGCTTGCTCGTCGCGTCCGACTCTCCGGCCAGCAGCGGCCGCAGGCCCGCGTACACGCCCTGGACGTCGTCGCGCGTCAGTGGCACCGCCAGCACCGAGTTCACGTGCTCCAGCAGGTAGTCGATGTCCGCGCTGGACGCCGCCGGGTGGGCCTTGTCCAGGTCCCAGTCGGTGTCCGTGGTCCCCACGATCCAGTGCCGCCCCCACGGGATGACGAACAGCACCGACTTCTCGGTCCGCAGGATCAGCCCGGTACTGGAGTGGATCCGGTCCTTGGGCACGACCAGGTGGATGCCCTTCGAGGCCCGGACGTGGAACTGCCCGCGCTCCCCGATCAGCGCCTGGGTGTCGTCCGTCCACACCCCCGTCGCGTTGACCACCTGCTTGGCGCGGATGGCGTACTCACCGCCGCCCTCCACGTCCCGCACCTGTGCGCCGACCACCCGTTCGCCCTCGCGCAGGAAGCCGATCACCCTCGCCCGGTTGGCGCAGTGCGCCCCGTACGCCGTGGCCGTGCGCACCAGGGTGGTGACGTAGCGCGCGTCGTCCATCTGGGCGTCGTAGTACTGCAGGGCCCCCACCAGGGCGTCCTTGCGCAGGGCCGGGGCCACCCGCAGGGCGCGCTTGCGTGACAGGTGCCGGTGGACCGGCAGGCCGCGTCCGTGCCCGCTGGAGACCGACATCGCGTCGTACAGCGCGACGCCCGCGCCGGCGTACAGCCGCTCCCAGGCCTTGTGCTGCAAGGGGTACAGGAAGGGCACCGGCTTGACCAGGTGCGGGGCGAGCCGCTCCAGCAGCAGGCCGCGCTCCTTCAGTGCTTCCCGTACGAGGGCGAAGTCGAGCATTTCCAGGTACCGCAGGCCGCCGTGGATCAGCTTGCTGGACCGGCTGGAGGTGCCCGACGCCCAGTCCCGCGCCTCCACCAGGCCGGTCGACAGGCCTCTGGTGACCGCGTCGAGCGCGGTGCCGGCGCCGACCACGCCCGCGCCCACCACCAGCACGTCCAGTTCCCGCTCGGCCATCCGGGCGAGGGCCTCGGCCCGCTGCGCCGGCCCCAGTGTCGCTGTCCTCACGGCTGCCTCCCGTTGGTGCGGGTGAGATCCCGCTCACATGCCCCCGTTTCACGATTCTGACCGCCCGCACCCACATCAGCCACCGCCTGTGGACAACACAACGATGACCTTCGCCCCGGAATGCGACATATCTGTCATATATACGCCTAGTCTGACATTGCGCCAGCTCCCCTGCCCCCTGGAGAACTTGCGCGGCAGCCCCCTCATGTCAGGGAAGGGACGGCACCCCCATGCCCGCAGATCTCGCCGTCATCGGACTCGGCCATCTCGGCCTCCCACTCGCCCAGGCGGCCGTAGCCGCCGGGATCGAGACGGTCGGCTACGACAGCGGTCCGGTCACGGACTCCACCCTCACCGCCGCCGAGATCCGCCGCATGTCGGCGGCCGGCTTCCGGGTGACCACCAACCCAGCCGAGCTCGGCAGGGTCCGCACGGCAGTCATCTGCGCCCCCACCCAGCTCGGCGCCGACCGCGCACTGGACCTCTCCGCCATCGGCGAAGCCGGCCACGCGCTCGCCGCCCGGCTGCGCCCGCACACCACCGTGATCCTCGAATCCGCCGTGCACCCGGGCGTGACCGAGGACTACCTGCGCCCGATCCTCGAAGCGGGCTCGGGCCTGCGGGCCGGCCGGGACTTCCACCTGGCCTACTCCCCCAGCCGCCACGACCCCGGCAACCGGACCCACGGCATCGCCAACACCCCCAAGGTGATCGGCGGCCTCACCCCGGCCTGCACCGAGTCCGCGCACGCCTTCTACGCCCGCCTCACCGAGAAGGTGGTCCGCGCCCGCGGGCTGCGCGAGGCCGAGACCGTCCAGCTCCTCGAAACGAACTACCGGCACGTCAACATCGCCCTCATGAACGAGATGGCGGTCCTGTGCCACGACCTCGGCGTCGACCTGTGGGACGTCATCCGCTGCGCCGAGACCAAGCCGTACGGCTTCCAGGCCTTCCGCCCCGGTCCCGGGGTCGGCGGCCACGGCGTCCCCCTCGACCCGAACTACCTCCCCCACACCACCCGCACCCCCGGTCACCCCCTGCGCATGGTCGGCCTGGCCCAGGAGATCAACAACCGGATGCCGCAGTACGTCATCCAGCGCTCGGCCACCCTGCTGAACGAGCACGGCAAGTCGGCCCGCGGCGCCCGCGTCCTGCTCCTGGGGGTCACCTACAAGCCCGACCTCGCCGACCAGGAGGGCTCCCCGGCCCGCGAGATCGCCAGCCGTCTGCTCGACCTGGGGGCCCTGATCAGCTACCACGACCCGTAC
The DNA here is from genome assembly GCF_042871845.1 of Streptomyces sp. NPDC005533. Lineage (NCBI taxonomy): Bacteria > Bacillati > Actinomycetota > Actinomycetes > Kitasatosporales > Streptomycetaceae > Streptomyces > Streptomyces sp. NPDC005533. Next base: position 117,693 of record NZ_JBIAJH010000011.1, read on the forward strand.
ATCACGGGCTGGCGGGTCCGGGACCAGCCGGTCCCCCGCGCCGAGTCGTTGTACGAGGCGGCGGCCAACGCCGACCTGACGATCCTGCTCCAGCACCACCGCACCTACGACCTGCAAGGTCTTGCCGTGAAGGCCCAGTTGCTGCTGGACACGCGCGGCGCCAGCCCGGTGGGCGCGGCCCACCGCCTCTGACGGCCGGGAAATCCTCCCTGTGAATGTCCGACGGGACTGCTAGCCTGCGGCGTCACTTATCTCGCACATACGTCCCCAGGACACGTGTGCCCCACGAATCCCTGGGGGGGATTTCCCGCATGAGCCAGAACTTCACGCCGCCCGCGCCCGACTCCTTCAGCCCGGCGCCCGCCCCGGCCCCGGCGCGCACCGGCAACTTCGGTCTCGGCATCGTCGCGGCCGTCGTCGCGGCCCTCGTCGCGGCGGCCGCGTACGGCGGCATCATGAACGCCATCGACCGCGAGATCGGCTACGCCGCGATCGGCGTCGGCCTCCTCGTCGGTCTCGCCGCCGGCAAGGTGGGCGGCCGCAACCCGATCCTGCCCGTGGTCGCCGTCGTGCTCTCCCTCGGCGCCGTTTACCTCGGCCAGGTCTTCTTCATCGCGCTGGCGGTCGCCGACTACGGCAACGTCGGCGTGGGCGAGGTCATCAGCGAGGTCGGCGTCGGCGGTCTGAACGACCTCTGGAAGGAGAGCGCGGACTTCATGTCCTTCGTCTTCCTCGGCATCGGCGGCTTCGCCGCCTTCGGCGCGGCCAAGAAGGTCAGCGACTGACCGGGCCGCACCGCGTACGCCGGAGGGCCGGCACCCCCCACGGGGTGCCGGCCCTCCGGCGTACGGGCGGAGCGGTCAGCGGCTGTGCTGCGAGTCCGCGATGGTGACCTCGACCCGCTGGAACTCCTTGAGCTCGCTGTAGCCGGTGGTGGCCATCGAGCGGCGCAGCGCGCCGAAGATGTTCATCGACCCGTCCGGGCTGTGCGAGGGACCGGTGAGGATCTCCTCGGTGGTGCCGACCGTGCCGAGGTTGACCTTCTTGCCGCGCGGCACGTCCTCGTGGACGGCCTCCATGCCCCAGTGGTTGCCCTTGCCGGGCGCGTCGGTGGCACGGGCCAGCGGGGAGCCCATCATCACGGCGTCCGCGCCGCAGGCGACGGCCTTCGGGATGTCGCCCGACCAGCCGACGCCGCCGTCGGCGATGACGTGCACGTAGCGGCCGCCGGACTCGTCCATGTAGTCGCGGCGGGCCGCGGCCACGTCCGCGACGGCGGTCGCCATCGGGACCTGGATGCCGAGCACGTTGCGCGTGGTGTGCGCGGCGCCGCCGCCGAAGCCCACCAGGACGCCCGCGGCGCCGGTGCGCATCAGGTGCAGGGCCGCCGTGTAGGTGGCGCAGCCGCCCACGATGACCGGGACGTCGAGCTCGTAGATGAACTGCTTCAGGTTCAGCGGTTCCGCGGCGCCCGAGACGTGCTCGGCCGACACGGTGGTGCCGCGGATCACGAAGATGTCCACGCCCGCGTCGACGACGGCCTTGGAGAACTCGGCGGTGCGCTGCGGAGAGAGCGCGGCGGCGGTGACGACGCCCGAGTCGCGCACCTCCTTGATCCGCCGGCGGATCAGGTCCGCCTGGATCGGCGCGGAGTAGATCTCCTGGAGACGGCGGGTGGCGGACTCCTCGTCGAGCTCCGCGATCTCGTCGAGCAGCGGCTGCGGGTCCTCGTACCGGGTCCACAGGCCTTCGAGGTTCAGCACGCCGAGGCCGCCGAGCTCGCCGATGCGGATCGCGGTCTGCGGGGAGACGACCGAGTCCATGGGGGCGGCCAGGAACGGGAGCTCGAAGCGGTACGCGTCGATCTGCCAGGCGATCGAGACCTCCTTCGGGTCCCGGGTCCGCCGGCTCGGGACGATGGCGATGTCGTCGAACGCGTACGCCCTGCGGCCGCGCTTGCCGCGCCCGATCTCGATCTCAGTCACGTGTGGTGGCCTTTCCTCTGGGTCTGCCCGTCCAGTATCCCCGAACCCCGGGGGCGCGCGTTCCGGTGACCGCTGTACGGACGAGCGGCCCCACGCCGAAGGGGCGGGCCCCGGTCTTCCGGGCCCGCCCCTCCGGTCGGCCGACTAGGTCGTCTCTTTCGGATCTTGCCGGTCAAGCCCGCGTCGTCCGGTGCCGTGCATCGGCGTGTTGGCGGGGCGCCCTCGTACTGGACGTACTGGGGTGCTCCGCCAACGCGGCGAGGTGCGGTGCCGGGCGGCGCGGGCGAGGCAAGATCCGGAAGAGACGGACTAGCCCTTGCGGGAGTAGTTCGGTGCTTCCACCGTCATCTGGATGTCGTGCGGGTGGCTCTCCTTGAGGCCCGCCGAGGTGATCCGGACGAAGCGGCCCCGGTCCTGCAGCTCGGGGACCGTGCGGCCGCCGACGTAGAACATCGACTGGCGCAGGCCGCCGACGAGCTGGTGCACGACCGCGGAGAGCGGGCCGCGGTACGGGACCTGGCCTTCGATGCCCTCGGGGATGAGCTTGTCGTCGCCGCCCACGCCCTCCTGGAAGTAGCGGTCCTTGGAGAAGGAGCGCTGGTCGCCGCGGGACTGCATGGCGCCGAGCGAGCCCATGCCGCGGTAGGACTTGAACTGCTTGCCGTTGATGAAGAGCAGCTCGCCCGGGGACTCCTCGCAGCCCGCGAGCAGCGAGCCGAGCATCACCGTGTCGGCGCCCGCGACGAGCGCCTTGGCGATGTCGCCGGAGTACTGGAGGCCGCCGTCGCCGATGACCGGGACGCCGGCCGCCTTGGCGGCGAGCGAGGCCTCGTAGATGGCCGTGACCTGCGGGACGCCGATGCCGGCGACGACGCGGGTGGTGCAGATGGAGCCGGGGCCCACGCCGACCTTGATGCCGTCGCAGCCGGCGTCGATCAGCGCCTGGGCGCCGTCGCGGGTGGCGACGTTACCGCCGATGACGTCGACGGTGGAGTTCGACTTAATCTTGGCGACCATGTCGCCGACCAGGCGCGAGTGGCCGTGGGCGGTGTCGACGACGATGAAGTCGGCGCCCGCCTCGATCAGGGCCTGGGCGCGCTCGTACGCGTCGCCGGCGACACCGACGGCCGCGCCGACGAGCAGCCGGCCGTCCTTGTCCTTGGCGGCGTTCGGGTACTTCTCGGCCTTGACGAAGTCCTTGACCGTGATGAGGCCCTTGAGGATGCCCGCGTCGTCGACCAGCGGAAGCTTCTCGATCTTGTGGCGGCGCAGCAGCTCCATGGCGTCGACGCCGGAGATCCCGACCTTGCCCGTGACCAGCGGCATCGGGGTCATGACCTCGCGCACCTGGCGGCTGCGGTCCGACTCGAAGGCCATGTCGCGGTTGGTGACGATGCCGAGGAGCTTGCCGGCGGCGTCGGTGACCGGGACGCCGGAGATGCGGAACTTCGCGCAGAGCTCGTCGGCCTCGCGCAGCGTCGCGTCCGGGTGCACCGTGATCGGGTCGGTGACCATGCCGGACTCGGAGCGCTTGACCAGGTCGACCTGGTTGGCCTGGTCGACGATGGAGAGGTTGCGGTGCAGCACGCCCACGCCGCCCTGGCGGGCCATCGCGATGGCCATGCGGGCCTCGGTGACCTTGTCCATGGCCGCGGACAGCAGCGGGACGTTCACGCGGACGTTCTTGGAGATGAGGGAAGAGGTGTCGATCGCGTCAGGCGACATGTCCGACGCGCCCGGCAGCAGCAGCACGTCGTCGTAGGTCAGTCCGAGCGTGGCGAATTTGTCGGGCACTCCGTCGGCGGTCATGACACCTTCCCAAATGGTCTTGCTCAGCGCGGATGTCCATGCTAACGGGATCCCGACGCGTCTCATTCCACGACCAAGGTCAAGCAGAAGTTTCGTCGCTTCCTACGACTGCGCCTACTGCTCGGCGAGTGCCCGCAGCCTGCTGAGCGCCCGGTGCTGTGCCACGCGCACGGCTCCGGGGGACATGCCGAGCATCTGCCCGGTCTCCTCCGCGGTCAGCCCGACGGCCACCCGCAGTACGAGGAGCTCGCGCTGGTTCTCCGGCAGGTTGGCCAGCAGCTTCTTGGCCCAGGCGGCGTCGCTGCTGAGCAGCGCCCGCTCCTCCGGGCCCAGCGAGTCGTCGGGCCGCTCCGGCATCTCGTCGGAGGGCACGGCCGTGCTGCCGGGGTGCCGCATGGCGGCCCGCTGCAGGTCGGCGACCTTGTGCGCGGCGATGGCGAAGACGAAGGCCTCGAAGGGCCGCCCGGTGTCCCGGTAGCGGGGCAGGGCCATCAGGACGGCGACGCAGACCTCCTGCGCCAGGTCCTCCACGAAGTGACGAGCGTCACCCGGGAGCCGCGACAGTCGCGTGCGGCAATAGCGGATCGCGAGGGGGTGCACGAAGGCGAGCAGGTCGTGCGTGGCCTGCTCGTCGCCCTCGACCGCCCTGCGTACGAGCGCGCTGACACCCCCGGAACTACCGCCCTTGGCGGCGCCGGTGGGGCCTGTGGCCGCGGGGGACCCCAGGGCCTCGTCGTCGCGCATCAATCCATGGTGCCTTGGCGCCGGAGCATCCGCGGCACCGTGGCCCTTGTTGTGCATCGAAGCGTTATGAGCGGGTGCGCCTGAGCTCGTCATCTGCGCCCTCCCCTCCCGCTCGGCCGAATAGTCTCCGAGAGACTCCACACCCTCAAGGATGCGGCATCGCGCACGAAGCGAGACGTCCCCCGGATTGTGCCCCGCCAACCCCCGGGTGCGCACCGGGTACGGCGGGACAGGGCTACACCGGAATCGAGGGCGGCGCGCCGCCCCGTCCGCCCCTGGCGGACGGGACCGCTCTCGACGATCCGCGGTCTGCGGCGGACCCGTCCGGGCCCGGCCCGGACCTGCGGGTCAGCGGACCAGACCCCAGCGGAATCCGAGCGCCACGGCGTGCGCCCGGTCCGAGGCGCCGAGCTTCTTGAACAGCCTGCGGGCGTGCGTCTTGACCGTGTCCTCGGAGAGGAAGAGCTCGCGCCCGATCTCCGCGTTGGACCGGCCGTGGCTCATGCCCTCCAGTACCTGGATCTCGCGCGCGGTGAGCGTGGGCGCGGCGCCCATCTCGGCCGAGCGGAGCCGGCGCGGGGCCAGTCGCCAGGTCGGGTCGGCCAGGGCCTGGGTGACCGTGGCCCGCAGTTCGGCGCGCGAGGCGTCCTTGTGCAGGTAGCCGCGGGCGCCGGCGGCGACCGCGAGGGCCACGCCGTCCAGGTCCTCGGCGACCGTCAGCATGATGATGCGGGCTCCGGGGTCGGCCGAGAGCAGCCGACGGACCGTCTCCACACCGCCGAGCCCGGGCATCCGTACATCCATCAGAATCAGGTCGGAGCGGTCGGCACCCCAGCGGCGGAGGACTTCCTCGCCGTTGGCAGCCGTCGTCACACGCTCGACGCCGGGCACGGTGGCAACCGCGCGACGGAGCGCCTCTCGGGCAAGCGGGGAGTCGTCGCAGACGAGGACGGATGTCATGACCGCCCTCCGCAGCTGCTGATGCGCGTCACCTTGAGCCTCCAGGCTGGTACGTATCGTCACCTGTGCGGTCGATGCCCCCGGACACCTGTCCGAGAACTTGTTGGTTCAACCGCCTTCGCACTCTCAACGATGGTCACTCGAAAGAGTTACGGGTCGGACGGACACCTTCGGCACTCTACGTGAGGAAGCGATCACGGCGTCGACGCCACAAGCCACGCGTCCTCCATCTGGAGCTATGCCCTATTTGGCGGCTTTCCTTCCGTTTGGCACGTGTCTGAGGCTAGATTCCCAATGAGTCATATTTACATCTACTCCGACAGTAGGTGTGGAGACCCTTGGAGACATCGACCGTATCCGCCTCAGTACCGGCACCAAGAGGACTACCAATGGCAGATTTCTCCCGCCTCCCCGGACCGAACGCCGACCTCTGGGACTGGCAGCTGCTGGCTGCCTGCCGCGGGGTCGACAGCTCCCTCTTCTTCCACCCGGAAGGCGAGCGGGGCGCGGCCAGGAGCGCGCGCGAGGCCTCGGCTAAAGAGGTCTGCATGCGATGCCCGGTCCGCGCGGAATGTGCCGCGCACGCACTCGCCGTCCGCGAGCCCTACGGAGTGTGGGGAGGCCTGACCGAGGACGAACGCGAGGAACTGATGGGCCGCGCCCGGCACCGTCTGATCCCCGCCTCGAGTGCGATCGGGCCGATCGCTCCGGACTGAGCGCTCGACGAAACGTCCGAAGGAACGTTTCTGCGAATCACTTGCACGCCCGGGCGTGTCGCCTCCCGGCCCGGAGTTCACCCGTTCGGCCGTACGCACCCGGCTGAGTGTGTGCGTACGGCCGGTTGCGTGGCGCTCCCGGGGCGAGCACGGGGGTCACCGGGCCGGTCCGCCCGGCGCGGTCGTCAGCGCCTGGCGGCCCGCTCCAGCTGGGCCAGGGTCGCGGCCACCGCCGGCACCCGGGCCAGGTCGGGCAGGGTCAGCGCCACGACCTCCCGCTCGACGGCCGGCTCCACGACGACCGTGCTCACGCCCTTGGCCCGTACGGACTCCACCGCGAGCTCCGGCAGCACCGCCACGCCCAGCCCCGCGCCGACCAGGCCGACCACCGCCGGATAGTCGTCGGTGGCGAAGTCGATGCGCGGGGTGAAGCCCACGCCCTCGCACACCTCCACCAGATGGCGGCGGCAGCGCGGACAGCCCGCGATCCAGGGCTCGTCGGCCAGCTCCGCCATGCCCACGCGCTCCGCCCCGGCCAGCCGGTGCCCGTCCGGGACGAGCCCGACGAGCCGGTCCGTCAGCAGCGGCCGGACCACGAGGTCCTCCCACTCCGCGGCGGAGCCCGCGGCCCCGCCGTAGCGGAAGGCGAGGGCCAGGTCGCAGTCGCCCTCGCGCAGCATCTCCACCGAGCGCGGCGGCTCCGCCTCGACCAGCGAGATCCGGGTGCCGGGGTGTTCGGCGCGCATCGCCGCGAGCGCGGTCGGCACCAGTGTGGAGCTGCCGCTGGGGAAGGACACGAGGCGGACCCGGCCGGCGCGCAGCCCGGCGATGGCCGCGACCTCCTCCTCGGCGGCCGTCAGCCCGGCCAGGATTCCGGCGGCGTGCCGGACCAGGGCCTCACCGGCCTGGGTCAGCCGCATCTCGCGGCCGGTGCGGATGAGCAGCGGCGTGCCGGCCGACTGCTCCAGCGCCTTCATCTGCTGGGAGACGGCGGGCTGGGTGCAGCCGAGCTCGCGGGCGGCGGCGGAGAAGGATCCGGTCCCGGCGACGGCGCGCAGAACCCGGAGATGACGTGCCTCGATCACCCTTCGATCATAAGCCCTGCTTTGATTGCCAAGCGAATCCCTCGGGGAAACTTTGGGTCTCAGGCGCCGCTAGCGTGTCCCCATGGGCCCCATGCAACTGATCTCCGTGAACCTCGGCCGCGCCACGGCCGTCGACTACACCGACGCCGACGGCGGGGTGACGGGCATCGGCAAGCGCCCCGTCCCCGGGCCGGTCCGCGTCAGCGCCCCCGGGCCGAAGGCCACCGGGCGCGGCAGCGGCCTGGAGGGCGACGCCGTCTGCGACCGCCGCCACCACGGCGGCGACCACCAGGCCGTCTACGCGTACGCGCGCGAGGACCTGGACTGGTGGGAAGGCGAGCTGGACCGCGACCTGCCCGGCGGGACGTTCGGCGAGAACCTCACCACCTCCGGCATCGACCTGAACACCGCGCGGCTCGGCGACCACTGGCGGGTCGGCGCGGACCTCGTCCTCGAAGTGGCCTCGGCCCGCATCCCGTGCCGGACCTTCCAGGGGGTCCTGGGCGAGAGCGGCTGGGTCAGGCGGTTCACCCGGGCCGCCCGGCCGGGCGCGTACCTGCGGGTGATCCGGGAGGGGTCGGTCTCCCCCGGCGACCCCGTCGAGATCGTCCACCGGCCGGACCACGACGTGACGGTGGAGCTGTGGTTCCGCGCCTTCACCACCGAACGCGCGCTGCTGCCGCGCACCCTGGCGGCGGGGGCGGCGATGGAGCCGGAGGCCCACGAGCGGGTGCGCCGGTACATGGAGACGCAGGGGGCCGGCGCCGGGGCGCGGTAGGACCGTCACCCCGGGCGGCTAGGTTGCGCCTATGACGACTGCGTTGATTACGGGATCCACGGCGGGCATCGGCGCCGCTTTCGCCCGGCGGCTCGCCGCCCAGGGGCACAACCTGGTGCTGGTGGCGCGCGACACCAAGCGGCTCGGCCAGCAGGCCACCGAGCTGCACGACCGGCACGGCATCGAGGCCGAGGTACTGGCCGCCGACCTCTCCACCGAGGAGGGCATCGCGGCGGTGGAGCAGCGCCTCGACGACCGGACGCACCCGGTGGACCTGCTGGTCAACAACGCCGGTTTCGGCAACAAGGGCCGCTACCTCGAGGTCTCCATGGCCGACGAGCTGACCATGCTGAAGGTGCACATCGAGGCGGTGCTGCGGCTGACTTCGGCGGCCACCGGGTCGATGCGCTCGCGCGGCCGCGGCGGCGTGATCAACGTGGCCTCGGTCGCGGCCTTCGTGCCGCGCGGCACGTACGGGGCGAGCAAGGCCTGGGTCGTGCAGTTCACCCAGGGCGCGGCGCGGGACCTGGCGGGTTCCGGGGTACGGCTGATGGCGCTGTGCCCCGGCTTCGTGCGCACGGAGTTCCACCAGCGCGCCGGCATGGGGACGGACAACATCCCGGGCTGGATGTGGCTGGACGCCGACAAGCTGGTGGCGGCGGCCCTGGCGGATCTGGCGCGCGGCAGGACGGTGTCGATCCCGGACCCGCGGTACAAGGCGCTGATGGGCGTGGTGAAGCTGACGCCGCGCGGGCTGCTGGGCGGGATGTCCTCGCGTACGGGCCGCAAGTACGGGCCCCAGTAGCGGTCGTGGCCCGTGGGTGAGCGCGACCCGTCGGTAGGCCGCCACCGGACCGCCAAACGGGCTAACCCTCCCTAAACTGGACGTATCCCATCTCCAGCGGGAGGCGACGCGATGACATTCGTACAGGTGATCGATTATGAGACCAGGCGGTTCGATGAGATGAACGCGCTCATCGACCGCTGGGCGGAGCAGAGCAGCGGCAGGCGCACCGCCACGCACACGATGATCGGCCAGGACCGCGAGGCCCGGACCCACTACGTGGACATGGTGGAGTTCGCCTCCTACGAGGAGGCCATGAAGAACTCTCAGCTCCCGGAGACGGACCGGATGTTCCAGGAGATGGTGGCCCTCTGCGAGGGAATGCCGAAGTTCATGAACCTCGACGTGGTCCGCGACGAGCACTTCAACAAGCAGCTCGCCAACCGGGTGTTCGAGGAAGCCGCCATGGAGGGCGACATGAGCGTCCTCGACGAGGGCTTCGCGACCAACTACATCAACCACGACGCCGGCAGGGAGGAATCCACCGTCATCGGCCGCGACGCCATGCGGTCGGACATGGAGGCGTGGCGCGCCGCCTTCGACATGACCTTCGAGCCGGTGGCCCAGCTGGCCGAGGGCGACATGGTCACGACCGTGTGGAACTGGCGCGGCACCCACAAGGGCACCTTCATGGGGATCGCCCCGACCGGGAAGACGTACGAGATGTCCGGAAGCACCACCTTCCGGTGCCTGGACGGAGAGATCGCCGAGGGCTGGTGGCATTACAACCCCGGAGTGCTGCAGCGCCAGATGGGCGGCTCCGGAGCGCCCTACGGATCCTGAGGACCCGGGCCGGAGCACGGGGAAGGCCCCGTTCCGCGACTGCGGAACGGGGCCTTGCCTGCGTGGTGCGCGATCAGTGGCTGTGGCCGTGACCGTGGCCGTGACCGGCGTCGCCCTCGTCCTCCGCCGGCTTCTCGACGACCAGGGTCTCGGTCGTGAGCAGCAGGGAGGCGATGGAGGCGGCGTTCTCCAGCGCGGAACGGGTGACCTTCACCGGGTCGATGACGCCGGCCTTGACCAGGTCGCCGTACTCGCCGGTGGCGGCGTTGAAGCCCTGGCCCTTGTCGAGCTCGGCGACCTTCGAGGTGATGACGTAACCCTCGAGGCCGGCGTTCTCGGCGATCCAGCGCAGCGGCTCGACGGCGGCGCGGCGCACGACCGCGACACCGGTGGCCTCGTCGCCCGACAGGCCGAGGTTGCCCTCCAGGACCTTCACGGCGTGGACGAGCGCGGAGCCACCGCCGGAGACGATGCCCTCCTCGACCGCGGCGCGGGTCGCCGAGATGGCGTCCTCGAGGCGGTGCTTCTTCTCCTTGAGCTCCACCTCGGTGGCGGCGCCGACCTTGATGACGCAGACGCCGCCGGCGAGCTTCGCCAGGCGCTCCTGCAGCTTCTCGCGGTCCCAGTCCGAGTCGGTGGACTCGATCTCGGCCTTGATCTGGTTGACGCGGGCGGCGACCTCCTCGGAGCTGCCACCACCGTCGACGATGGTGGTGTCGTCCTTGGAGATGGTCACGCGGCGCGCGGAGCCCAGTACGTCCAGACCGGCCTGGTCGAGCTTGAGGCCGACCTCCTCGGCGATGACGGTGGCACCGGTGAGGGTGGCCATGTCCTGGAGCATCGCCTTGCGACGGTCACCGAAGCCGGGGGCCTTGACGGCGACCGCGTTGAAGGTGCCGCGGATCTTGTTGACGACGAGGGTGGAGAGCGCCTCGCCCTCGACGTCCTCGGCGATGATCAGCAGCGGGCGGGAGCCGCCGGCCTGGATGACCTTCTCCAGCAGGGGCAGGAGGTCCTGGATCGAGGAGATCTTGCCCTGGTTGATCAGGATGTACGGGTCGTCGAGGACGGCCTCCATACGCTCCTGGTCGGAGACCATGTACGGGGAGAGGTAGCCCTTGTCGAAGGCCATGCCCTCGGTGAACTCCAGCTCCAGGCCGAAGGTGTTGGACTCCTCGACGGTGATGACACCGTCCTTGCCGACCTTGTCCATCGCCTCGGCGATGAGCTCGCCGACCTGCTGGTCCTGCGCGGAGAGCGCGGCCACGGCGGCGATGTCGGACTTGTCCTCGATCGGGCGGGCGGTCGCGAGGAGCTCCTCGGAGACGGCCTTGACCGCGGCGTCGATGCCCTTCTTCAGGGCGGCCGGGGACGCACCCGCGGCGACGTTGCGCAGACCCTCGCGGACCAGCGCCTGGGCCAGCACGGTGGCGGTGGTGGTGCCGTCACCCGCGATGTCGTTGGTCTTGGTCGCCACCTCCTTCACGAGCTGCGCGCCCAGGTTCTCGTACGGGTCGTCCAGCTCGACCTCGCGGGCGATGGTGACACCGTCGTTGGTGATGGTGGGGGCGCCGAACTTCTTGTCGATGACGACGTTGCGGCCCTTGGGGCCGATCGTCACCTTGACCGTGTCGGCAAGCTTGTTGACGCCGCGCTCGAGGGCGCGACGGGCGTCCTCGTCGAACTTCAGGATCTTCGCCATGGGAGCGGTTCAGCCCTCTCGAAAACTCGGGTTTAACGAGCTGCGCCCCTCGCCGCCCGGCAATCAGCGGGGTGACCAGGGGCGCAGCTCAAAGCAGTACTGATGAAGAGAATTACTTCTCGACGATCGCGAGCACGTCGCGAGCCGAGAGGACGAGGTACTCCTCGCCGCTGTACTTCACTTCGGTGCCGCCGTACTTGCTGTAGAGCACGATGTCGCCGACGGTGACGTCCAGCGGGAGACGCTGGCCGTCCTCGAAGCGACCCGGGCCCACCGCGAGGACGACGCCCTCCTGGGGCTTCTCCTTCGCGGTGTCCGGGATGACCAGGCCGGAGGCCGTGGTCTGCTCGGCGTCGAGCGGCTGGACCACAATGCGGTCCTCAAGCGGCTTGATGGCAACCTTGGAGCTGGCGGTCGTCACGATCCGACCTCCCCCTTCGGAGATCCGGGGTTAACTGTCTGAGGTGGCGACCAGGTCGATCCGTCGTCGCGGGTGCCGGACCTGCCTGTCGCTGTGTTGGCACTCACCAGGGGCGAGTGCCAGGTGCGAGACTATTCCGGCGATTAGCACTCGGTCAAGCGGAGTGCCAATTCTGGCCGCCGGGGGTGTCGTTTTCCCCGCCTGGGCGGGTTGCCCTGCGGGTTGCCCTGCGGGCGGCTCGGCAGGTTTGTCGCCGGGCTGGGTCCGCAGCACGGGTTGCCCTGCGGGCGGCTCGGCAGGCGTGTCGGCGGGCTGCGTCCGTCGCGCGGGTTGCCCTGCGGGCGGCTCGGCAGACGTGTCGGCGGGCCGGCTCCATAGGCGCGAGTTGCCCCGCAGGCGGCTCGGCGGGCTTGTCGGCGGGCTGCGTCGCGCGGGTTGCCCTGCGGGCGGCAGGGCGAGGTTTCCGGCGGGGGTCGGCCGGAGCGCGGTTGCCCTGCGGGCGGCGCGGCAGGCTGGGCCCCTGGCGCGGGTTGCCCTGCGGGCAGCTCGGAAGACTTCCGGCGGGCTGGGTCCGTGGCGCGGGTTGCCCTGCGGGCGGCAGGGCGGGGTTTCCGGCGGGTTTGTCGGTGGGGGTCGGTCCGTGGCGCCGCGCCGGGATGTCTCCTCGGCTCGCGCCTGCGGGCATGTCACGGCCGCTGAGGGCGGTTGCACGCTCGTCCTGCGGGGACACCCCGACACGTCCCCACTCCCCTCCGGCTCCCGAAGCCCGGGCGTGGGGCGGGGACACGCAGGAGGGTCCCCGCAGGACGAGCGCGCAACCCAGGCCGCACAACCGGACCACTGCCGCAGGCGCGAGCCGAGGAGATCCTCGTGCGGGGCACCGACCCACCCCACCACCCGGTTGGGGCGCGGGCCGCGCCAAATCCAGCCCCGCCGGCGATTGAGGCGCGGGGCCCGGGGCGGAGCCCCGATCTTTGAGCCGCCTGCCAGGCCGAGCCGCACCCACCCAGCCCCGCCGCACCCACCCAGCCCCGCCGGCGAGGCACGCGGCGGAGCCCCGATCTTTGAGCCGCACCGCTCCGGGCCGAGCCGCACCCAACCAGAGCCGCCGGCGAGGCCCGGGCGAGCCGCCCGCCGGGCCGAGCCGTCACCCCGCCGAGCCGCCCGCAGGGCAACCCGTACCCCCACCCGGGAGGGAAAGGGCGATATGTGACGCTTGCTCCGTGCACATCCTCGTAGTCGAAGACGAAGAAGGCCTCGCCGAGTCCCTGCGGCGCGGCCTGTCCGCCGACGGCCACCTCGTCGAGGTCGCGCACGACGGCCACCGCGGCCTGGACCTCGCCCTCGCCGGCGGCCCGTACGACGTCGTCCTGCTCGACCTCATGCTCCCCTGCCTCAGCGGCTACGAGATCTGCGCCCGCCTGCGCGCCCACGGCGACACCACCCCGGTCCTGATGCTCACCGCCCGGGACGGCGAGTACGACGAGGCCGAGGGCCTGGACTGCGGCGCGGACGACTACCTCACCAAGCCGTTCTCCTTCGTCGTCCTGGCCGCCCGGATCCGGGCGCTCGCCCGCCGCGCCGGCGCCCCCGACCGCAGCCTCCTCCAGGCCGGCGACCTCGTCCTGGACCCGCAGGGCCGCCGCTGCCGCCGCGGCGGCCGGGACATCGAGCTCACCGCCCGCGAACTCGGCGTGCTCGCCTGCCTGATGGAGCAGCCCGGCCGGGCCGTCGCCAAGCAGGACATCCTCGACGAGGTCTGGGACGCCCCGCACGGCATCGACCCGAACATCGTCGAGGTGTACGTCTCCTCGCTGCGCAAGAAGATCGACGCCCCCTTCGGCCGCCGCTCGATCCTCACCGTCCACGGGACCGGCTACCGGATGGCCCCCGACGGTGGCTAGGGCCACCGTCCGCGCCCGCACCGCCGCGGCCGCCGCCCTCGCGATGGCCGCCGTCCTCGCCGCCGGCGGGCTGTGGCTGCACGCCCTGCTGCGCGCCAACCTCCTCGACAACACCACCGGCCGCACCGAGCTCGCCGCCCGCAAGGTCGCCGCCCAGCTCGACAGCCGGACCCTGCCGCCCGGCGGACGGCTGCCCGCGCCCGAGAGCGGGGTGGACCTGGTCCTCGTACGGGACGCGGCCGGCCGGACCATTGCCACCACCGGCGACCCGCGGCACGGCCCGGATCCCGAGGAGCTCGACGGCGCGCCGCGCCCCGGTCCCGGGGAGGACTCCCGCTCGGCCGTCCTGCCGCCTGCGCACCCCGGCGCGGAACGGCGCGCGGTCGTCGTCCTCGACGCGCCGGGCGCACACACCGTGTACGCGATGACCGTGCTCGGCGACGTCGACGACGCGACCCGGGCCGTCGAGGTCGGGCTGCTGGCCGGCGCGCCCCCGCTGATCGGCTTCGCGGCAGCCCTCGCCTGGTGGGTGACCGGCCACGCCCTGCGCCCGGTGAGCGCGATCCGGACCGAGCTGGCGGCGGTCACCGGGAGCGAGCTGGACCGGCGGGTTCCGGACCCGGGCGGGGCCGACGAGATCGCGCAGCTGGCCCGGACCGTCAACGACACCCTGGACCGGCTGGAGCGCTCCGACGCGCGGCAGCGGCAGTTCACCGCGGACGCCTCCCACGAGCTGCGCAACCCGCTGGCCGCCGTACGGTCCCGGCTGGAGGTGGCGCTGGCCATGGACCGCCCCGACCGGGAGTCGGTCGCGGCCGCGCTGGCCGACACCGAGCGGCTCCAGCGGATCGCGGCGGACCTGTTGCTGCTGGCCCGGCTCGACGGCGGGCCGGCGCCCCGGCCCGAGCCGGTGGACCTGGCGCTGCTGGCCGCGGAGGACGTGGCGCGCCGGGGCGGCGCCCGGGTCGCGGTACGGCTGGACGCGCGGGCGCCCGTACCGGCGTCGGGGGATCCGGCGCGGCTGGAGCGGGCGCTGGCCAACCTGGTGGACAACGCCCTGCGGTACGCCCGCGCGGAGGTCGTCGTACGGGCGGCGGCGCGGGACGGCTGGGCGGTGCTGGAGGTCACGGACGACGGGCCGGGCATACCGGAGGCGGACCGGGACCGGGTGTTCGAGCGGTTCGTGCGGCTGGCCGCGGACCGGGGCCGGGCCAGCGGCGGCACGGGGCTGGGCCTGGCCATCGCCCGGGAGATCGCGCGGGCGCACGGGGGCGACGTACGCGCGCTGCCGGCGCCCGCCGGGGGCGCGCGGCTGGTGCTGCGGATCCGGTAGCGCCCCCCTGGGCTCCCCCGGAGCCCTCAGGATTCCTTCAGCGGGCCTCCCCCAGCATGGGCTGGCATGAGCGCGCACCGGAGGAAGCCGAGGCAGACCACGACGACCCGACCCCGCCACCGCCCGTCCCGCCGCAGCCCGTCCCACCACCGCCCGTCCCGCCGCCGGCGGATCGGACGCGCGCTGCTGGTCACCGGCTGCGCGCTGGCGGTCATGGCGGGCGGCGGCGCCTGGTACCTGTACCGGGACCTCGCCGCCGGCATCGCCAGCTCCAAGGCCCTCGAAGGCGCCGAGAAGTCGAAGTTCGGCGACACCAACATCCTGCTCGTGGGGCTGGACAGCCGCCGGGACCAGAACGGCGAGGAGCTGCCGGAGGAGGTCCTCGACCAACTGCACGCCGGCAGCTCGGACATCGGCGGCTACAACGCGAACACCCTGATCCTGCTGCACGTGCCCGGCGACGGCAGCCGGGCGAAGGCCTTCTCGGTGCCGCGCGACGACTTCGTCGACATCCCGGGCCACGGCAAGGACAAGATCAAGAAGGCATACGGGCTGGCGAAGGAGCGGAAGCAGGAACAGCTCGTCGCGCAGGGCGCCAAGGGCGGCCGGCAGCTGGAGCGGGCGGGCCGGGAGGCGGGGCGCCGGGCGCAGATCGAGACGGTGCGGAACTTCCTGGGCGTCCCGGTCGATCACTTCGCCGAGCTGAACCTGGCCGGCTTCCACCACCTGGCGGACGCGCTGGGCGGCGTACCGGTGTGCCTGAACAAGGCGGTGAAGGACAAGTACTCCGGCGCCGACTTCCCCGCGGGACCGCAGACGCTCGACGGCCGGCAGTCGCTCGCCTTCGTGCGCCAGCGGCACGGCCTGGAGAGGGGCGACCTGGACCGGACGAAGCGGCAGCAGGCCTTCCTCGCGGGCGCGACGAAGAAGCTGAACTCGGCCGGGACGTTCACCGACCCGGTGAAGCTGCTCAGGCTGGTCGACGTCGCGAAGCAGGACGTGGTCACGGACGAGGGATGGGACCTCACGGCGTTCGTGAAGCAGGCGAAGAGCCTGTCCGGGGGGAGGGTGGAGTTCACGACGCTTCCCATCGAAGGCTTCGGAAGGAACCATGGGGAGGACATCAACGTCGTAGATGATATGAAGATAAAGCGCCTCATTAACGAGCAGATCGGACCCAAGGCTTCCCCCGGCTCCGGCGCACCGTCCTCACCTCCGTCCTCGCCGGAAGCGGCGCCCCCGCCGCCCTCCCCGTCCGCCCCCAAGGACGGTGGCGGCATCCCGTGCGTGGACTGAAGCCCCTGACGTCGGCGGGCGCCCGGCGCCGTACGGAGGCGCTGCTCCTCGTCTTCGTCATCGCCATCGCCGTCTTCGGCCACGCCGCCGCGGGCCTCGCCATGAACGACGAGCTGCCGCCCGACCTCGCCGGCTTCACCATCAGCCTGACCCTGCTGTCGCTGGTGGGGCACTTGGGCGTGCGCCGCTTCGCGGCCTACGCGGACCCCCTGGTCTTCCCCCTCGCCATGCTGCTGACGGGGCTCGGGCTGGTGCTGCTGCACCGCCTCGACCAGGGCTACATCGAGCGCTACAACTCCGACGCGAACGCCCCCGAGCAGCTGATGTGGACGGTGGTCGGGGTCGCCGCCTGCCTCCTGGTACTGGCGCTGCTGCGCGACCACCGGCTGTTGCAGCGGTTCATCTACCTCACGATGGCGGTCGCGCTGGTGCTGCTGATCGCGCCGGCCTTCTTCGGCGCGGACACGTACGGCGCGAAGCGGTGGATCAAACTCTTCGGCTTCTCGCTGCAGCCCGGCGAGTTCGTGAAGATCATGATCGCGGTCTTCTTCGCCGGGTACCTGGTCGTCCACCGGGACTCGCTGGCCCTGACGGGCCGCAGGTTCATGGGGATGCGACTGCCCCCGATGCGGCAGCTCGGGCCGATCGTCACGGTGTGGATCGTCTCGATGCTGGTGCTCGTCTTCGAGCGCGACCTCGGCACCTCGCTGATCTTCTTCGGCGTGTTCGTGGTCATGCTGTACGTCGCCACCGAGCGCACCGGATGGATCGTCTGCGGCCTGGTCATGGCCTCGGCCGGCGCGTTCGTCGTCGGCTCGACGGAGCCCCACGTCAAGGCCCGCGTGGCGGCTTGGCTCAACCCTCTGTCGTACTACTGGGAGAACCGGCCGCCGGGGATCACCTCGGACCAGTCGGCGCAGGCGCTGTTCAGTTTCGGCACGGGCGGCATCTCGGGCACGGGCCTCGGCCTGGGCCACCCCGAGCTGATCGCGTTCGCCGGACGCAGCGACTTCATCCTGACCACGGTGGGCGAGGAGCTCGGCCTGGCCGGGGTCATGGCCGTCCTGATCCTCTACGCACTCCTCGTGCAGCGGGGGCTGCGCATGGCACTCGGCGCCCGCGACCCGTTCGGCAAACTGCTGGCGGTCGGCCTGGCCTCGGCGCTGGCCCTCCAGGTCTTCGTGGTCGCGGGCGGCGTGACGGGCCTGATCCCGCTGACCGGCAAGGCCCTCCCCTTCCTGGCCAAGGGCGGCTCGTCCCTGCTGGCCAACTGGATCATGATCGCCCTCCTCCTACGCATCAGCGACAGCGCGGAACGCCAACGCGAGGCCGACGCCCGCGACCCGGCGGAAACGACGATCACACCGACGGTGCGGGCGTAGGGGGGCGGGGCTTCGGGAGGACGGGGCCGGGCTTCGGGGGCCAGGTCCCGGCCGGGCGGAATCAGAGGAGGCGGCGGCGGGGGTTTCCCGCCAGTCTCATCGTCCTTCCGTGTCGGGCCGGCCCCTCAAGGGCGCTCCTTCGTCGCGTCGCTACGCGATGGCCTGCGGCCACCCTTGACCGACCGACCCGCCACGAAAACACGAAGACAGCCGGGAAACCCCAAAAGAACGAGCCGGGCGATCGGGCGAGGGACGGCCCCATCACAGATGTCCGGGCACGTCGGGACGCGCCAACGATCGCTACGCGCTCCGCGATCACGGCGACTGCGGTCCGCCTGTGGCCGGACATAAGCCGTCCACGATCGCTACGCGCTCCGCACGTCTCAGCGTCTGCGAGCCGCCTTGGGCCGATATCCGTTCGCTGAGCTGGTGGGTCGGTAGGGGACTAGGCGTCGAAGTCGTATTCCAGGACGTAGGACGCGGAGTCCAGCGTCATCTCGTTGACCTCGACTCCCGTCCGAACACCCGAGGACCCGAGGTAGGTCGCCGTACGCAACAGCAGTGAGACCGAATTCGCTGCTCGGTGCGCGTCCGCGATATCGCGTCCGGGGGCGAATTCACCACTGCTGTGGGCAACATCGAGGCCGCAGACTGATGCACCTACGACGCAGGCAGATGGATGCGACATTCGGGAGACGAGGCGAAATGCCCAGGCGTGACTACCAGGACGATCCCAACGCCCCCTTGGCGAACAGCTTGATACCGGCGGCTTCAGCGGTGGTCGTCGATGGCCGCGGGCGGGTGTTGCTGCAGCGACGCACGGACAACGGGATGTGGGCGCTGCCGGGCGGCAAGATGGAACTGGGGGAGAGCATCGCCGACTGCGCGGTCCGGGAGACTCTTGAGGAAACGGGCATCACGGTCGAGATCAAGGGGATCGTCGGTACGTACACCGACCCTGGACACGTCTTTGCCTACGACGACGGCGAAGTCCGGCAGGAATTCTCGATCTGTCTTCTCGCGCACCCCACCGGGGGCAGGCTCCAGACGTCTGACGAGTCGTTCGAAGTCGCGTGGTTCACCCCAGACGCCACCGACGACCTTCCGATGGTGCCCAGCATCCGCAAACGCATCAGCGATTGGCGAGCCGGGCTGGCCCCCGTCGTCCGCTGACGCCAGGTAGCCCTCAATGTGCCCCACGTCGGGCCCAAGGCGGCTGGTAGTCGCCGAGACCAGTGAAGCGCGTAGCGATCGTGGGCGGCTTATGTCCGGCCACAGGCGGATCGCAGTCGCCGTGAGCGTGGAGCGCGTAGCGATCTGGGGCGTAGCGGGACCCGTGCCCGGAGGGTGCCGACGTGGCCGTCCCTGTCCTGCGGGCCCGGCTCGTTCTTTTGGGGGTTTCCCGGCTGTCTTCGTGTTTTCGTGGCGGGTCGGTCGGTCAAGGGTGGCCGCAGGCCATCGCGTAGCGACGCGACCGAAGGGAGCGCCCTTGAGGGGCCGGCCCGACACGGAAGGACGATGAGACTGGCGGGAAACCCCGCCCCGCCTCCTCTGATTCCGCCCGGCCGGGACCTGGCCCCCGAAGCCAAGGCCCCCGCCCCCTACAGGTAGTCCTCCAGGCGGCCTATGCGGTAGCCCTGTTCCTGGATGCGTTGGAGCATGCGCGTCGTCATCTGGGTTTCGGTCGTGCCCTTGAGTTCGGCCGGGCCGCGGAAGTGTGCCAGGACGATGTCGCCCGGGTGGAGGGCGGAGCCCTCGGCGTACTGGAAGTTGTTGATCTGCATCGACACCCGCCACAGGACCAGGGACGAGACACCGCACTCCGAGGCTGCCCGGAGGGTGTCGTCGTTGTAGTTGCCGAACGGCGGGCGGAAGAGCGGCGGGCGCGTGCCGAAGCGCTCTTGCAGGTGGTCCTGCTGGCCGCATATCTCCTTCTTCTGCGCCGCGAAGGAGAGCGTCCGGAGGTTCGGATGGGTCAGCGTGTGGTTGTTTATCGTGCTGCCGGAGCCGTTGTCGCGGAGCTTCTCGAAGTGCCCGTAGTCCGACGACGCGACGCTGTGCGTCAGGAACATGCTGAGGGGCAGCTTCAGATCGGCCGCCATCTTGAGGAACTCGGGGTCCTTCTCGGCGCCGTCGTCGAAGGTCAGGAAGACGACTTTCTCCCCGTCCGGCACGGGTATTCGGTCTATCACCGGGACCTTGCCGGGGGCGGCCTTCGGGATCTGCGGCTTCTGGGCGGGCTTCGGCGCGTAGGCGAGCGGGGCCGTCAGGCCCCATTTCCGGTACGCCTCGTCGCCCGCGCCCCCCGGCGCCGGTGTCGCGGGTGCCGACGGCTCGGCGGCGTCGGCACCCCTCGAATCCTTCGGGCCCTTCGGGTCCTTGGACGCGGACTCCGTCCCCTGCGTCGTGCGGCCCAGTCGTCCACTGCTGTCCGCGCTGTCCCCGCACCCCGTCAGGGACAGCGCGAGCGCGCCGGCCGCCAGCGTTCCGGCTACGAACCGGCGCGCGTGCTTCACAGATAATCCTCCAGGCGAGCCACGGCGTACCCCTTGTCCGTGACGGTCTTCATGACATGACGGATCATGTCAGGCATCGTGCCCTTCCAGTCCTCCTTCCCCCGGAAGTGCGTGAGGATGATGTCACCGGGGTGCAGGTCCCGGTCCCACTCGCGGTAGTCCATGCGGTTCGTGAACGCCTCGGCGTTCCACAGCGGGACGGCCTTGATGCCGCAGGACTTCGCCGCGCGCAGCGTGTCCTGGTTGTAGTTGCCGTACGGCGGCCGGAAGAGGGTCGGCCGCTTGCCGAACTGCTTCTGGATGGTGTCCTGCTGACCGCAGATCTCCTCGCGCTGCTGCTCGTACGACAGGCCGGGCATGTAGCGGTGGTTGATCGTGTGGTTGTTCAGGGTGACGCCGGCGGCCTGCATCTCCTTGAAGTACGGGTAGTTGTCCCGCACGAGGTAGTCGCTGAGGAAGGCCGTGTACGGGATCTTCAGCTCCTTCATCATCTTCAGGAACTCGGGGTCCTTCTCCGACCCGTCGTCGATCGTCAGGAAGACGACCTTGTCCTCGGTCGGGACGGTGGTGAAGACCGGCGGGTACTCCTCCTGGTCCTCGACCTCGAAGCCGTCGCGCGTGGTGATCGCGGGCTTCTCCTTCGGCGCGGCCGGGGCGGTGAGCGGCGTCTTGCGCAGCCCCCACCGCTTCGCCGCAGCGACGCGTGCCTGCTGGGCCGCCTTGGCCTTCTCGGCGGCGCTGAGCGCGCCCGCGGCGCCCGCGCCGCCGGCGGCCTTGGCGGCCTTCTCCTTCGCGGCCTTGTCCGGCGCGTCGGATCCGCCGGAGCCGCACGCCGTTCCGAGGGCGGCGACGAGCAGGGCTGCCACGGCCACCCCGAACCGGCTGCGCGGACCTGCCGCGTACCGGTGACCTTGTTGCGAGTTATGTTCCTTTTGTCGTACTAGCTGCATAGCAGCGCATCCTGGCACCCGACACACGGGCTTCCCGGAAGACACCGCGAACGCGGTCGCACCTTCCTTCGACTGGCCCACACGTCCGGGTCCGTCCCGTCGCCGACAATGGACCCGTGACCCCCGAAGACTTCGCCGCCCTCCTCACCCCCGAGGGCCACGCCCTCCTCGACTCGCTGCGCGACTACGACCCCGCCCAGGAGCTGGCCGTGGCCACCCGGCTGCGCCGCGAGCACCCCGCCGGGCTGGTCTCCGCCGTGCTCGGGCAGGCCCGGCTGCGCCAGCGCGCGGTGGCGAAGTTCGGCGTCGAGGACGCCTTCCGGATGTACTTCACGCCCGGCGGCGGCGAGATGGCCACCCGCGCGTCCGTGGCCTCGTACCGGGCGGAGCGGCTCGCGGCCCTCGGCGTACGCAGCCTCGCGGACCTTTGCTGCGGCATCGGCGGCGACGCCCTCGCCCTGGCCCGGCTCGGCATCCGGGTGCTCGCGGTGGACCGCGACCCGCTGACGGTCGCCGTCGCGCGGGCCAACGCCGAGGCGCTGGGGCTGGCGGACCTGATCGAGGTCCGGGAGGCGGACGTGACGGAGGTGGACACCTCCGGCTACGACGCCGTCTTCATCGACCCGGCCCGGCGCGGCGGGCGCGGGCGGGTCTTCGACCCGGAGTCGTACTCGCCGCCGCTGTCCTGGGCCGTCGCCACCGCCCGTACGGCGAAGTACGCGGCCATCAAGATCGCGCCGGGGATCCCGCACGAGGCCGTGCCGGAGGAGGCCGAGGCCGAATGGATCTCCGACCAGGGGGACGTCAAGGAGGCGGTGCTGTGGTTCGGGACCGCGCCCGGGACCGTGCGCGCCACCCTGCTGCCGGGGCCGCGCGAGCTGCGGACCGCCGATCCGCTGCCCGATCCGCCGGCCGGGCCGGTCGGCCGCTGGCTGTACGAGCCCGACGGCGCCGTCATCCGCGCCCACCTGGTCGCCGAGGTCGCCGCCCAGCTGGACGGCCGGCTCATCGACCCGACCATCGCGTACGTCACCGCCGACGAGCTGCGCGCGACGCCGTACGCGACGGCGTACGAGATCACGGACGTGCTGCCGTTCGGCCTGAAGAAGCTGAAGGCCCTGCTGCGCGAGCGCGGGGTGGGCATCCTGACCGTGAAGAAGCGCGGCTCGGCGGTGGAGCCGGAGGAGCTGCGCAAGAAGGTCAAACCGCAGGGCCCGAACTCCGCGACGGTCTTCCTGACCCGGGTGGCGGGCGCTCCGTCGATGCTGATCGGCCACCCCGCCGTTTCGCCTGCGGCGACGCCTCCCCGGTAACCTCCGCGCGGCCCCGCCGGCAGGGCTCGCGCCCGGCTGACGGCCCTGCGGCCCGCGCCACCGGACCGCCGGCCAGGCGCGGCCCTCTCGCGGGCCGGCGCCCGGCGCGAGCCGCTGCGCGGCCTGGCCCGCAGCCCGCCCGGCGGGCGGCTCGCGGCCCGGCGCCGCTACGCGGGCCGTAGTCCCGGCCCGGTTCCGGCCCGGCGCCCCTGGCGGGAGCCCCGACCCCGCGCCGCTGCGCCGGCCGCAGTCGTGGGCCGCCAGCGGGCCGGCGCCCGGCGGGTGGGCCGCAGCCCGGTGCCACTGCGCGAGCCGTAGCGCTGGCCCTGTCGCGGGCCGGCGCCCGGCCTGGGCCGCAAGCCCGCCCGGCGGGTGGGCCGCAGCCCCGCGCCGCTACGCGGGCCGTGGTCATGGCCCGGTTCCGGGCCAGCACCCCGGCCTCGAGCGCAACCCGGGGCCCGCGGCCGTGGCCAGCTCGCGGTCGGCGACCGGCTTGGGGGCAGGCCGCCCGGCGCGAGCCTCAGCCGTGGCCCGATTGCGGGCCCGCGCCCCGGCATCGGCCGCCGTCGGGGGTCGGGGTGCGGCCGTCGGGCCACTCCGCGGCCTCAGCCGTGGTCCGGCTGCGGGCAGGCGCCCCGGCATGGGCCGCCGTCGGGGGCCGGGGGTTCGGCCGTCGGGCCACTGCGCGAGCCTGAGCCGTGGTCCGGTTGCGGGCAGGCGCCCCGCCGACGGGGCTCGCGCCCCGGCCGTCGGCGGGAGGCGTGCCTCCTTGGTTACGGCGTCGGCGGTCTGCGGGTCGTGCGGAGGGCCCAGCGGTAGTGGGCGGCCGCCTTGGCGATGCCCAGGAGGGCGGTGATCCACAGGATCAGGCCGAGGCCCATGTAGTACGCGACCTCGCCGTACGTCTCCTGGCCCGGGCGGGCCGAGACGGCGACGCCGAAGGTCACCCACAGCCCGGCCGCGCCCAGGGCGAGGGAGGCCAGCAGCCAGGTCAGGCTCCGGCCGGGCGCGCGCATCCGGGCGTCGGCCTCCGGGTCCCGGCCCGCCTCGGCCCACGCGCACAGCAGCCGCCGGACCTCGCGGTCGCGCCGGGCGCCCCACGCGAACCAGAACCCGGCCGGCACCAGCACCCCGGAGCCCAGGACGAGGAAGACGAGCGCCAGGACGAACGAGACCGGGTCGCCCTGCTCGAAGGCCACCAGGGCCATGCCCACGAAGGACCAGCCGAGGGCGAAGACGGCCGAGACGGCCCAGAGCAGCAGCAACCGCCCGATGCCCAGGCTGCGTTGGCCCAGGTCGTGCAGGAAGCGCGCACGGTCGGCCCGTGCGTGGTCCTCGTCCGGCCAGGCGCGCAGGTGCGCGGGCGGCGGCGGAGGCGGCAGGTCACGGCGAGGCATGCACATGACCATAGCCGCAGCCCGGGGCCGCGCCCGGACCGGGCCGGAGCCGTCAGGCCCCCTCGACCTCCACCGACTCGAACCGCCAGCGGTGCACCGCCCGCGTGATCAAGTCGGCTGCGGGCTCCGGCAGTTCGGGAAGGTCCGCCGACACCCCTTCGGCCGCCTCCCACCAGGTGAGCACGAGCACCCGGTCCTGCGGGGCCCGGAACACCTCGCGGCGCACCGGCTCCCGGGCCAGGACCTGGGCCCGGGCCCACTCCAGGAGTTCGTTGCCCCGGCCGTCGGCGGCCCGGGCCTCCCACATCAGCGCGACGGTGCTCATGAGTAGAGGTTGTCCTTGCTCAGCTCGTGCACGTGGTCGTGGTCGTGACCGTGGCCGTGGCCGGAGCCGTGCGCATGCCCGTGGCCGGAGCCGTGGCCGTGGCCGTCGCCGCCCCCGTGGGACGTCCCCGGCACGTGCGGGTCCGTCACCGGCAGCGAGGAGTCCGCCGACAGGTCCCAGTCGGAGGGGGCCCGGTTCCGCTTGACCATCTCCGCGCCCAGCGCCGCCACCATCGCGCCGTTGTCGGTGCACAGCTTCGGCCGCGGCACCCGCAGGATGATCCCCGCGTCGTCGCATCGCTCCTGCGCGAGCGACCGGAGCCGGGAGTTGGCGGCCACACCGCCGCCGATCATCAGGTGGTCGACGCCCTCGTCCTTGCACGCCCGGATCGCCTTGCGCGTCAGCACGTCCACCACGGCCTCCTGGAAGGACGCCGCCACGTCGCGCACCGGCACCTCCTCGCCGGCGTTGCGCTTCGCCTCGATCCAGCGCGCGACGGCCGTCTTCAGCCCGGAGAACGAGAAGTCGTACGCCGCGTCGCGCGGCCCCGTCAGCCCGCGCGGGAAGTGGATCGCCTTCGGGTCGCCCTCGCGCGCGAGCCGGTCGATGACCGGGCCGCCGGGGAAGCCCAGCTGGAGCACGCGCGCGATCTTGTCGAAGGCCTCGCCCGCCGCGTCGTCGATGGTCGCGCCCAGCGGCCGTACGTCGGAGGTGATGTCGGGGGCCAGCAGCAGCGAGGAGTGCCCGCCGGAGACGAGCAGCGCCATCGTGGGCTCCGGCAGCGGGCCGTGCTCCAGCTGGTCCACGCAGATGTGCGAGGCCAGGTGGTTCACCCCGTAGAGCGGCTTGCCCAGCGCGTACGCGTACGCCTTGGCCGCCGAGGTGCCCACCAGCAGGGCTCCGGCGAGGCCGGGCCCGGCGGTGACCGCGATGCCGTCGAGGTCGCGGGCGCTGACCCCGGCCTCCTTCAGGGCGCGCTCGATGGTGGGGACCATCGCCTCCAGGTGGGCCCGCGAGGCCACCTCGGGCACGACGCCGCCGAAGCGGGCGTGCTCGTCGACGCTCGACGCGATGGCGTCCGCGAGCAGGGTGGTGCCGCGGACGACGCCGACGCCGGTCTCGTCGCAGGACGTCTCGATTCCGAGGACGAGCGGTTCGTCAGCCATTGCTCTCACTGCTCTCAGTTCGTGCTTGTGCGGGGTCGGTCAGTCGCATGACGAGCGCGTCGACGTTGCCGGGCTGGTAGTAGCCGCGCCGGAAGCCGATGGGCTCGAAGCCGAAGCGCTCGTAGAGCTTCTGGGCGCGGGTGTTGTCCACCCGTACCTCCAGCAGCACCTCGGCGCACTCGAACGCGGTGGCGGCCCGCAGCAGGTCGGTCAGCAGCCGGGCGCCGAGCCCGGTCCCCCACTGGTCGCGGGCGGCCGCGATGGTCTGTACGTCGGCCAGATCGCCGGCGGCGGCCAGCCCGGCGTATCCCACGAGCCGGCCCGACGCGTCCTCGGCCACCACGTAGCGGCGGGTGGCCTGCGGGCCGCGGGCGTGGGCGAGCTCGGACCAGAACATGCCGGCGGACCAGGCGTCCTCGGGGAACAGCTCGTGCTCCAGTTCCAGCACGGGCCCGATGTCCCACCAGCGCATCTCGCGCAGGGTGTGCGGGGTGTGCGGGGTCGCCGGGGTCACTGCGGGGTGACCACCTTGTAGTTCTTGGGCACCTGCGCGTCGGGCCGGCGCAGGTAGAGCGGGGTCGGGGGCAGGAAGTCCGCCCCCGCCGCCAGTCGTTCCGCGGCCAGGGAGGCCAGTGCGGCGGCGGACTGGTGCTCGGGGCCGCGCGCGTCCGGGAACACCTCGGGGTACAGGAGCGCTCCCTGGCCCACCGCGGGCACCCCCGCGACCTGTTCGGCGATCTCGGCCGGGCGGTCCACGGCGGGCTGTCCGACGCGCGTGCGCGGGTCCTCGTACCGGGCCCAGTAGACCTCCTTGCGCCGCGCGTCGGTGGCGACGGTGAAGGGGCCCTCGATCCCGGCGGTGCCGGCGGCGTAGGCGAGGCCGTCGAGCGTGCACAGCCCGTGCACGGGCACGCCCAGCACGGCGGCGAAGGTGGTGGCGGTGACGAGGCCGACGCGCAGTCCGGTGTACGGGCCGGGTCCGACGCCGACGACGATGCCGGTGACGGCGTCGAGCTTCACCCCGGCCTCGGCGAGGACCCGGTCGACGGAGGGCAGCAGCAGCTCCCCGTGGCGGCGGGCGTCGACCTGGTTCGACTCGGCGAGGACGGTCTCGCCGTCGTGCAGGGCGACGGTGACGGCGGGCGTGGCGGTATCTACAGCGAGCAGGAGCACGCGAACAGCCTACGACTCCGGCGGCCGCGCCCCTTGCGGCCGGTCGGAAAGGGGGGCGGCTGCTACCTTTCGACCGAGGGATCACTGAGGTATCGGTCGAGCGGTCGGCCGAACTGCCGGTCGAGGCACCGGTCGGGTGTCGGTCAGCGCGGAGAGGTGGAGCAAGGTGGCACGCAGCAGCTCGGGAATCGTGGCCGGGCTCACCATCGCGGCGGTGGCTGCGGTCGGTTTCCTCGGCTACCAGGCCTCCGCCACGGCGCCGGCGCGCCCGCCGAAGGCGGCCGCGCAGGACCCGGCCCCCGCTCCGAGCCTGCCCGCCGCCAAGCAGGACGCGGCGAAGGCGGCGCCCGTGCCGGAGGGCTCCGGCATCGGGACGCGCGTCGTGTACTCGGTGGGTCAGAAGCGGGTGTGGCTGGTGGGCGAGTCCGGGCAGGAGCCGAAGTCGTTCACGGTGATGCCGAGCACGGTGCATCCGAAGGCGGGCACCTACGTCGTCGGTTCGCGCTCCGGTTCGGTCACCGGCTCGGACGGCGTGCCGATCGAGCACGTCGTGCGGTTCGCCACCGCCGAGGGGGTGGCGGTCGGTTTCAGTGCCCGCTCGGACGGCGCAACGCCGGCGCCCGACGCGGCGAAGAAGACCGGCGGGATCCGCATGACGCGTGCCGACGGGGACGCGATGTGGGCTTTCGCGACGATCAACTCGAAGGTCGTCGTCGTTCCCTGACCGGGCTCCCCGACCTTCACCCGTACGTGCGACTCAGGCCGCTTCGGATTCCGGAGCGGCCTCTTCGCGTGCGGTGCCGTCCTGCGGCCCGCCCGGTACGTGTTCGCGTGCGGGCGGTGTCGAGACGGCGGTGGCGGCCACTCCGGCGGCGAGCAGCGTCCGCATGGAGACGACGGACGGGCGGGGATCGCGCTGTGCTCCTGCTGGTGCCGACATGGCTGCCTCCTGGACCCCGGGACACCGAACTTAGGCATACCTAAGAAACTCTCGGTACCATGTCACCACGAGGGCTGCCACCAGCGCAATATCTTGCCGACGAGTTGTCGGTACGTTTACTCCGAGAAGGCGCCCGCCAACGCCTCCAGCCCGGCCCCGGCGGTCCAGCGCGCCCCGACCCCGCGCACCGCGACCTCGCGCACGTCGTCCAGCACCTCCTCGTGGCCGACCGCGCGCGCGATCACCACGTGCAGCCGGTCGTCGGAGAGCTCCTCCACCTTGCCGTCGCCCCACTCCACGACGACCACGGACGCGGGCAGCGACACGTCGAGGTCCAGGTCCTCCATCTCGTCCAGTCCGCCGCCCAGGCGGTACGCGTCCACGTGCACCAGCGCCGGCCCGCCGGTCAGCGAGGGGTGCACACGGGCGATCACGAACGTCGGCGAGGTCACGGCCCCGCGCACGCCCAGGCCCTCGCCCAGGCCGCGGGTCAGCGTGGTCTTGCCCGCCCCCAGCTCGCCGGTCAGCAGGACGAGGTCGCCGGGGCGCAGCAGCGCGGCGATCCTGCGGCCCAACTCCTGCATCGCGTCCGGGGAGCCGACGGTGATCCGGGTCTCTGCGCTGCCCTCGGCCTCAGGTGCCTGCGCCTGGCTGCGCTGTGCTTCCAGCGGTACTTCTTCCATGCGCGCCAACGTTAGTCGGTGTGGGGACCGGGACCGCGCCGGTCTGCGCCAGCAGTCCGGTGAGCAGCCGCGTCACGGTCTCCGGGCGCTCCAGCATCATCAGGTGGCCGGTGGACTCCAGGACCACGAGGTCGGCGCCGGGCAGCGCCTCCTTGATGGCCACGCTGTGCCCCGGCGGGGTGATCATGTCCTTGTCGCCGGCGATGACGGTGACCGGGATGTCGGCGAACAGCCGGAGCGCCGCGGTCTTGTCGTGGGTCTGGAAGGCCGGGTAGAACTCGGCGACCACGTCGATCGGGGTGGCCTCGATGAGCCGCTCCGCGAAGCGCGTGACGCCCGGGTCCACGTCCCGGGAGCCGAACGAGTACATCTTGATCATGCCGGCGAACAGGTCGGCGGTGGCCCGGCGGCCCTTCTCCACGAGCTCCACCTGCGAGCCGAGCGCCTTGAGCACGCCCGGCAGGATCCGGCGCACGGCGCCCACCCCGACGGACGGCAGCCCGTACGTCACCTCGCCGAGGCGGCCGCTGGAGGTACCGACCAGGGCCACGCCGACCACGCGCTCGCGGACCAGGTCGGGGAACTGCTCGGCGAATCCCATGATGGTCATTCCGCCCATCGAGTGACCCACGAGGATCAGCGGGCCCTCGGGGGCGGCGGCGTCGATGACCGTCTTCAGGTCGCGGCCGAGCTGCTCCATGGTCAGCGGCTCGCCGTCCGCCTGGGCGAGGCCGCGGGCGCTGCGGCCGTGGCTGCGCTGGTCCCAGTAGACCGCGCGGACCATTCCGCGCAGGGCGGCGCGCTGGAAGTGCCAGGAGTCCTGGCTGAGGCAGTAGCCGTGGCAGAAGACGACGGTGGCCGGGGGTGCGGCCTTGCGCCGCAGCCGGCGCCGCTTGCCCTCGTCGGGCACCTCTTCGACCTCGTAGTACAGCTCGGTGGCGTCCTCGGCCCGGCAGGTCCCCTCGGTGCCGCGCAGCGAGCCGTAGTCCCCGGCGGCGTCGAGGGCCAGGCGTGCCTTCATGCGCATGCCGCGCCCCACGGTGATCCGTTCGACCGCGACACCGGCCGCCGCGCCTGCGGCCATCACGCCGATGGCGGCGCCGGCCCAGCCGGCCTTGCGCCAGTTCTCGCTCACGCCGCCGCCCTCACTCCGCTCGCTCAGCCGCCCAGGTACACCCGGGGCACACGGCCACCGATACGGGTGACGATCTCATACGCGATCGTGTGCGCCGCTTGTGCCCAGTCCTCGGCGGTGGGTTCACCGCGTTCCGCGTCCCCGAAGATGACGGCTTCGTCGCCGACGAGGGCGTGGTCTCCCTCCAAGTCGACCACGAACTGGTCCATGGCGACGCGCCCGGCGACCTGGCGGATCCGGCCGGCGACGAGCACCGGTCCGCGCCCGGAGGCGTTCCGCGGGATGCCGTCGGCGTAGCCGGCCGGGACCAGCGCGAGGTTCGTCTCGGCCCCGGTGACGTAGTGGTGGCCGTAGCTGACGCCGTGCCCGGCGGGAACGGTCTTGACCAGGGCCAGGGAGGCCTTGAGGGTCATCGCGGGCCGCAGGCCCAGCTGGGCCGGGGTGCCGAGCTCGGGCGCGGGCGAGACCCCGTAGACGGCCAGCCCGCAGCGCACGAGGTCGAAGTGGGACTCCGGCAGGGTGAGGGTGGCCGGCGAGTTGGCGATGTGCCGGACCTCGGGCTCGACGCCCTCCTTCTCGGCGTACGCGAGCATGTCGCGGAAGGCGGTGAGCTGGAGCCGGATGGAGGGGTGGCCGGGCTCGTCGGCGCAGGCGAAGTGCGACCAGACGCCGGTGACCCGGACGGTCCCCTCGGCCTGGGCGGCGACGGCCGCCCCGACGAGGGCCTCCCATTCGGCGGGCTGGCAGCCGTTGCGGCCGAGGCCGGTGTCGGCCTTGAGCTGGATGCGCGCGGTGCGGCCCGCGGCGCGGGCGGCGGCTCGTACCTCGTCGAGGGCCCACATGCCGCTGACGGACACGTCGATATCGGCCTCGACGGCTTCGCGCCAGGGCCCGCCGGGGGTCCAGAGCCAGCACATGAGGCGCCCCCGGATGCCGGCGGCGCGGAGCGCGAGGGCCTCGTCGGGCGTGGCCGTCCCCAGCCAGGTGGCACCGGCCTCCTGGGCGGCCTTGGCGCACTCCAGGGCCCCGTGCCCGTAGGCGTTCGCCTTGACCACGGCCATCAACTCGGCCCGGGGTGCCCGCTCGCGCAGCGCGCGCACGTTCTCCCGTACCGCACCAAGATCGATCTCGGCGTACACGCGCGTCGGTGTCTCGTTCATCGCCCCCAGTCTCTCAGAATCCCCACCCCGCCCTGCCGGTCAGCCCCGCCGCTGCGGTGTCACCGGGCGGCGTTGCGCCACGCGGTGGGGAGGGCCTCGGCCAGGTGGTGGGCCAGGAGGGGGCCGCCGGCGAGTCGGGCGGCCAGGCCGTGGAGGTACGCCGCCACCGCGCCCGCGTCCGCGCCCGACAGGCCCGCCGCCAGCAACGACCCCGCCAGCCCCGACAACACGTCCCCGCTGCCCGCGGTGGCCAGCCACGGACTCCCCGTCGGATTCACCCGGACCGCGCAACCGCCGGAGGCGACCAGCGTGGTCGACCCCTTCAGCAGGACCGTCGCCCCGTACCCGGCCGCCAGCCTCCGCGCCGCTTCCAGCCGCCCCGCCTCCACCGACTCCCGCGACACCCCCAGCAGCGCCGCCGCCTCCCCCGCGTGCGGGGTCAGCAGCGTCGGGGCCGTCCGGGCCCGCAGCGCGTCCGCGTCCAGCCCGCGCAGCCCGTCCGCGTCGACCAGCACCGGTACGTCGCCCGCGAGCAGGTCCGCGACCTCGCCCGCGCGTCCCTCCCCCAGTCCCGGCCCGACCACCCAGGCCTGCACCCGGCCGGGCCCGATCAGCGTCTCCGGGTACCGGGCGAGGACGGCCTGCGCCGCGGGCCCCACGTACCGCACCGCACCCGCTCCGCCGCGCAGGGCGCCCGCCACGGCCAGTACGGCCGCCCCCGGGTACTGCGCGGAGCCGGCGACGATCCCGACCACGCCCCGCCGGTACTTGTCGCTCGACGCCGTCGGCACCGGCAGCAGCCCCGCGACGTCCGTGTGCTGCAAGGCCTCCACCTGCGGCGACGGCAGCTCCAGCCCGATGTCCACCAAGCGCACCACGCCCGCCCGCGAGGCCCCCGGATCGATCAGCAGGCCGGGCTTGTACGCCCCGAAGGTCACGGTCACGTCGGCCGTGACGGCCGGCCCCGCCACCTCGCCGGTGTCGGCGTCGACCCCGCTCGGCAGGTCCACGGCCACCACCGGGACCCCCGTCGGGATCCGTTCCACGAGCGCGGCCGCCGCCGGCCGCAGCCCGCCCCGCCCGCCGATCCCGAGCAGCCCGTCGACCACGAGGTCCGCGCGGTGCGGGACGGCCTCCTCGACCCGGCCCCCGGCGGCCCGCAGCGCGGCCAGCCCGCCCGGGTGCATCCGTTCGGGGTCCATCGGCACCGCCGTCACCGCGGCCCCGCGCCGGGCGAGCCGCGCCCCGGCGTAGAGCGCGTCGCCGCCGTTGTCGCCGGGCCCGACCAGCAGCACGGTCCGGGACCCGTACACCCGTCCGAGCAGCCCCGCGCACACGGCGGCCAGTCCGGCCGCCGCCCGCTGCATCAGGGCGCCTTCGGGCAGCCGGGCCATCAGCTCCCGCTCGGCGGCCCGTACGGTCTCCACGCTGTAAGCAGTACGCATGGCACCAGCCTGCCCCACGGCGGGCGTCAGCCCTCCGCGATCACCACGGCGGAGGCGACGCCGGCGTCGTGGCTCAGCGAGATGTGCCACGACTTCACGCCCAGCGCCAGCGCCCGCGCCTCCACCGTCCCCGACACCCGCAGCCGCGGCTGCCCGCTGTCCTCCACGTACACCTCGGCGTCGGTCCACAGCAACCCGGCGGGCGCGCCGAGCGCCTTGGCCAGCGCCTCCTTCGCGGCGAACCGCGCGGCGAGCGAGGCGGTCCCGCGCCGCTCGCCGCTCGCCAGCGTCAGCTCGGCGTCGACGAACAGCCGCTGCGCGAGGCCCGGCGTGCGTTCCAGCGCCGCGCCGAACCGCTCGATCTCCGCCACGTCGATCCCGACGCCGATAATCACGTCTTACAGCTCCAGCCGGTCACTACTCCACGGTCACGGACTTTGCGAGGTTACGCGGCTGGTCCACCTCGTTGCCCCGCGCCGTCGCCAGTTCGCACGCGAAGACCTGCAAGGGCACGGTCGCCACCAGCGGCTGGAGCAGCGTCGGCGTCGCCGGGATGCGGATCAGGTGGTCGGCGTACGGGACGACCGCCTCGTCGCCCTCCTCCGCGATCACGATGGTCCGCGCCCCGCGCGCCCGGATCTCCTGGATGTTCGACACGATCTTGTCGTGGAGCACGGAGCGTCCGCGCGGCGACGGTACGACGACCACCACCGGCAGGTCCTTCTCGATCAGCGCGATCGGCCCGTGCTTGAGCTCGCCCGCCGCGAAGCCCTCGGCGTGCATGTACGCGAGTTCCTTGAGCTTGAGCGCGCCCTCCAGCGCCACCGGGTAGCCGACGTGGCGGCCGAGGAACAGCACGGTGTCCTTGTCGGCGAGGGAGCGCGCGAGCTGCCGTACCGGTTCCATGGTCTCCAGTACGGTGTCCACCGCCGCGGCGATGTCCGACAGTTCGCGGACCACGGCCTGGATCTCGTCGCCCCACTTCGTCCCCCGCACCTGCCCGAGGTACAGCGCCACGAGGTAGCAGGCGACCAGCTGCGTCAGGAACGCCTTCGTGGAGGCGACGGCCACTTCCGGGCCCGCGTGCGTGTAGAGCACGGCGTCCGACTCGCGCGGGATCGTCGACCCGTTCGTGTTGCAGACGGCCAGCACCCTGGCCCCCTGCTCGCGGGCGTGCCGCAGCGCCATCAGGGTGTCCATGGTCTCGCCGGACTGGGAGATCGCGACGACCAGCGTCCGCTGGTCCAGGATCGGGTCGCGGTAGCGGAACTCGCTCGCCAGCTCCGTCTCGCACGGGATGCGGGTCCAGTGCTCGATGGCCAGCTTCGCGATCATGCCCGCGTGGTAGGCCGTGCCGCAGGCCACGATCACGACCTTGTCGACCTCCCGGAGCACCGAGACGGGGATGCGCACCTCGTCCAGGGTCAGCGAGCCGCTCGCGTCGATCCTGCCCAGGAGGGTGTCGGCGACGGCCTTCGGCTGCTCGGCGATCTCCTTGAGCATGAAGTAGTCGTAGCCGCCCTTCTCGGCCGCCGAGGCGTCCCAGTCCACGTGGTACGCCCGGACGTCCGCGGGCGAACCGTCGAAGTTCGTCACCGTGACGCCCTCGCGGCGCAGCTCCACGACCTGGTCCTGGCCGAGCTCGATCGCGGACCGGGTGTGGGCGATGAACGCGGCGACGTCCGAGGCGAGGAAGTTCTCGCCCTCGCCGACGCCCACCACCAGGGGCGAGTTCCGGCGCGCGCCGACCACCACGTCCGGCTCGTCGGCGTGCACGGCGACCAGCGTGAAGGCGCCCTGCAGCCGGCGGCACACCTGCCGCATGGACTCCGCGAGGTCGCCCGTCGCCGAGAAGTGCTCGGCCAGCAGGTGCGCCACGACCTCGGTGTCCGTCTCGGACTCCAGCCGGTGTCCGCGCTCGGCGAGTTCGGCCCGCAGCTCGGCGAAGTTCTCGATGATGCCGTTGTGCACGACGGCGACCCGCCCCGAGTTGTCGAGGTGCGGGTGGGCGTTGACGTCGGTGGGCCCGCCGTGGGTCGCCCACCGGGTGTGCCCCAGCCCGGTGGATCCGGCCGGCAGTGGGTGCCCGACCAGTTCCTTCTCCAGATTGACGAGCTTTCCGGCCTTCTTGGCGGCGGCCAGGCTGCCGTCCGAGAGCACGGCGACGCCTGCCGAGTCGTAGCCGCGGTACTCCAGCCGCTTGAGTCCGGCGATGACCACATCGAGCGCAGACTGCGCTCCCACGTAACCCACAATTCCGCACATAGGCCGCAGCGTACGCCGTAGTTGGCCGTCTGCCCCGTACCTGAACACGACGAAAACCCCGCCCCGGCGAATGAGCCGGAGCGGGGTTGACGTTCGGTCGGTCGGGGACTCAGCCGAGCTTCTTGACCTGCGCGGCCACGATGGCGGTCGGCTTCTCCGCGACGCCCAGGGCCGACGCGGTGTGGGTGGCCAGCACGTTGCCCTTGCGGACGACGACGGTCTCGGTCGTGACCTTCGTGCCCTCGACGTCGGCCTCCAGCGTCAGGGCGATCGCCTCGTCGCCCCCGGTGGCCGCGGAGGACACCACCTTGTCGATCTTGGTGTTCTCGCCCTCCATCGTCAGCGAGAAACCGGCGGCGCACGCGGCGGCCGCGGACTTGACGGCTGCGAAGGCCTCCTCCGCGCCCTTGCCCTCGTAGGAGGCGAGGGTGACCGAGGTCCGGGTGCCGGCGAGGGCCTTCAGCCCCGCGGTGGCCGCGTCCTCCGGGCTGTCGCCCGCCTTGGGCTTGGCGACGGTCTTCATCCGCGCCACACCGGCGGCCGTGCCGACGGTGGCCGCGCCCTGCGTCCTGACCACTGGCTGGCACTCGGCCTTGTCGCTCTTCGCGGCCTCACCGGCCGCCACCTCGTCCTTCGGGACGGTGGTGACCAGGTGGTCCGCCAGCTCCTCCTTGGTCAGGAGCAGGGCGGACAGCTCGGCGTCCGTCTTGGCCTTGGCGCCTGCGGCGGCCGGGGCCGACGAGGAGGCGGACCCGGACGGCTTGGCGTCGGCCTTGGTGTCGGCCTTGTCGGAGCCGCAGGCGGTGACCAGCAGGGCCAGGGACACCGCGGACGCGGCCACGACGGTACGACGGACAAGAGCGGTACGCACGAAAGATCTCCCCCATGGAGCAAACGACATCAGGGCAGCGCGAAAGATCATCGGCGCCGCGGTGATCAACAATGTACGGGGCGTTCGATCGGGCGATCGGGGTTTTCCGCGTGGGCCCCGGATCGTGACCGGGGCGAGACCCCCTTTGCCCCGAATCGAGACCGGCCCGCCGCAACCGCCGCCGCGGCCCTCCCGCGGCCCCTGCGCACGTGACCGACCACACCACCCACAACCGCCCCCGAGCCCCGACAATGGCGGTGTGATCACTTCGCCGCCACGAAGCAGCACGCCGGACGACGCAACGGAGCGAGCCGGCCGGGAGGGGCACCCCACGCGCCCCGCCCACCGACGGGGCCCCGAGGCCTCGCCGTACGTCGACCTCACCCGGGCCGAGTGGAGCGCCCTGCGCGAGCGGACCCCGCTGCCGCTGACCGCCGACGAGGTGGAACGGCTGCGCGGCCTCGGTGACGTCATCGACCTCGACGAGGTCCGCGACGTGTACCTGCCGCTCTCCCGCCTCCTGAACCTCTACGTCGGCGCCACCAGCAACCTCCGCGGCACCCTGAACACCTTCCTGGGGGACGCGGGCAACGGGCACGGCGCCCAGCAGGGCACGCCCTTCGTCATAGGGGTCGCCGGTTCGGTCGCCGTCGGCAAGTCCACCGTCGCCCGTCTCCTCCAGGCCCTGCTCGCCCGCTGGCCCGAGCACCCGCGGGTGGAGCTGGTCACCACCGACGGGTTCCTGTACCCGATGAAGGAGCTCCAGCGGCGCGGCCTCACCTCCCGCAAGGGCTTCCCGGAGTCCTACGACCGCCGCGCGCTCACCCGTTTCGTCGCCGACATCAAGGCCGGAAAGGACGAGGTCAGGGCCCCGGTCTACTCCCACCTGATCTACGACATCGTGCCCGGCGAGGAGCTCGTCGTCCGGCGCCCGGACATCCTCATCGTCGAGGGCCTCAACGTGCTCCAGCCGGCCCTGCCCGGCACGGACGGCCGCACCCGCGTCGCCCTCGCCGACTACTTCGACTTCAGCGTGTACGTGGACGCGCGTCCCGAGGACATCGAGCGCTGGTACCTCAACCGCTTCCGGAAGCTGCGCGAGACCGCCTTCCAGAATCCTTTCTCCTACTTCCGCAAGTACACCCAGGTCTCCGAGGAGGAGGCCATGGAGTACGCGCAGACGATGTGGCGGACGATCAACAAGCCCAACCTGCTGGAGAACGTGGCGCCCACCCGCGGCCGGGCCACCCTCGTCGTCCGCAAGGGCCCGGACCACAAGGTGCAGAAACTGAGCCTGCGCAAGCTCTGAAGCTAGTCTGCGGCCATGCTGCATCTTCGGATGATCACCCCGCACCA
This sequence comes from Streptomyces sp. NPDC005533, assembly GCF_042871845.1. NCBI lineage: Bacteria > Bacillati > Actinomycetota > Actinomycetes > Kitasatosporales > Streptomycetaceae > Streptomyces > Streptomyces sp. NPDC005533. The sequence goes on from NZ_JBIAJH010000011.1 coordinate 154,130, forward strand.
CCTCACGGAGCAGGTGGTGGAGCTGATCGACAACACGGTCGGCACCACTCACCTGGTCGTACTGGCCGGCGCCGCCCGCAACCCCGAAGGCGATCTCGTGCTCTGCGACGTCGCCCGCGAGGCGGCCGACGAGCTCCTCCAGGAGATGCGCCGGCTCGGCATCGACAAGAGCGGCTCCATCGCCGTGGAGAACATCGACCTGTCCATCTCCCGACGCGCCGACGACGCGGAGGCCGAGGCGCCGGGCGAGGCCGCGGACGCGGTGATCTGGGAGCAGCTGTCGGAGGCGACCCACGAGGAGTCCACCCTCACGATCACCTACGCCGCCTTCATGATCATCGCGACGATGATCGCGGCCTGTGGCGTGGTGCTGGACAACGCGATCCTGATCGTGGGCGCCATGGCCGTCGGCCCGGAGTTCGGGCCGCTCGCCGGCATCTGCACGGGCCTGGTGCAACGCCGGCCGCGGCTCGCCGGGCGCTGCCTCTACGCCCTGGTGATCGGCTTCACGGCGGCGATCGCGGCGACGACGGTCTTCAGCCTGGGGATGGACGCGCTCGACCTCTTCCACGAGGCGATGCTCGACGACCCCCGCCCGAACACCAGCTTCATCTGGCAGCCCGACCCGTTCTCCTTCGTCGTGGCGCTGCTCGCCGGGGTGGCCGGCATGCTGTCGCTGACCTCGGCGAAGGCCGGTGCGCTGGTCGGCGTGGCGATCTCCGTCACCACCGTCCCGGCGGGCGCCAACGCCGCCGTGGCACTCAGCTACGGGGACTTCGCCCAGATGTGGGGCTCGGCCGTCCAGCTGGCGCTCAACCTGGGCGGCATCGTCCTCGCCGGCACGCTCACCCTGATCGCGTCGAAAATGCTGTGGCGCACCCAGCGGGGCCGGATGACCCGGCCGCCGGGTGCGCCACGCACCTGAGGACTGCCCGGGACTAGCCCAGCGCCGACTTCACGACGTCCGCGAGACGGCCGGCGATCGCGCGGGCCTGCTCGATGTCGGCGGCCTCGACCATCACCCGTACGAGGGGCTCGGTACCGGACGGACGGAGCAGCACCCGTCCGGTGGTGCCCAGCTCGCGCTCGGCGTCGGCCACGGCCGCCGCCAGCTCCGCGGAGGTGGTGACCCGGGACCGGTCCACGTCGGGGACGTTGACCAGCACCTGCGGCAGCCGCTGCATGACGCCCGCCAGCTCGGCGAGGGACCTGCCGGTGGCCGCGACCCGCGCCGCCAGCAGCAGCCCGGTCAGCGTGCCGTCGCCGGTCGTCGCGTGGTCGAGGATGATCACGTGGCCGGACTGCTCGCCGCCCAGCGCGTAGCCGTGCTCCTTCATCGACTCCAGCACGTACCGGTCGCCGACCCCGGTCTGTACGACCTGGATGCCCTCGCCCTCCATGGCCAGCTTGAAGCCCAGGTTGGACATCACGGTGCCGACCACGGTGTTCTCGCGCAGCTGGCCGGCCTCGCGCATGGCCAGCGCCAGCACCGCGAGGATCTGGTCGCCGTCGACCTCCGCGCCGGAACCGTCCACGGCGAGGCAGCGGTCGGCGTCACCGTCGTGCGCGATGCCGAAGTCGGCGCCGTGCTCGACGACGGCCGCCTTGAGCAGGCCGAGGTGGGTGGAGCCGCAGCCGTCGTTGATGTTCAGGCCGTCCGGCTCGGCGCCGATCGTGATGATCTCCGCGCCGGCCCGGGCGAAGGCCTCGGGCGAGACGTAGGCGGCCGCGCCGTGCGCCTCGTCCAGGACGATCTTCAGGCCGTCGAGGCGGTTGGGGAGGACCCCGATGAGGTGGGCGACGTACTTCTCGAAGCCCTCGGTGTAGTCGGAGACCCGGCCGACGCCGGCGCCGGTGGGCCGGTCCCACGGGGCGCCGGTGCGGTGCTCCTCGTAGACGGACTCGATGCGGTCCTCCAGCTCGTCGGCGAGCTTGTGGCCGCCGCGCGCGAAGAACTTGATGCCGTTGTCCGGCATGGCGTTGTGGCTGGCGGAGAGCATCACGCCGAGGTCGGCACCCAGCGCACCGGTGAGATACGCCACCGCCGGGGTGGGCAGCACACCGACGCGCAGGACGTCCACGCCCGCGCTCGCGAGGCCGGCCACGACCGCCGCCTCGAGGAATTCGCCGGAGGCCCGGGGGTCCCGGCCGACCACGGCCGTCGCCCGGTGGCCCGCGAAGGTGCCCGCTTCGGCCAGCACGTGGGCAGCCGCCACGGAGAGGCCGAGCGCGAGCTCCGCCGTCAGATCCGCGTTGGCAACGCCGCGTACACCGTCCGTCCCGAAGAGTCGTCCCACTGTTGTCCTCCCGAGTTTCCGCATCGCATTATGACCGCTTGTGACAGGTATTTGCCGCTTGTGGCGGTAAACGAACCGCCCCGGCAGCACAGAGAGTGCTGCCGGGGCGGTTTCGTTGCAGAACAGCAGGCGCAGATTAACGCTTGCTGTACTGCGGAGCCTTACGGGCCTTCTTGAGACCGGCCTTCTTGCGCTCGACCGCACGGTCGTCGCGGGAGAGGAAGCCGGCCTTCTTCAGCGCCGGGCGGTTGTTGTCCACGTCCGCCTCGTTCAGCGCACGGGCCACGCCGAGGCGCAGGGCGCCGGCCTGACCGGACACGCCGCCACCCGAGATGCGGGCGATGACGTCGTAGCGGTTGTCGAGCTCGAGCAGCTTGAACGGCTCGTTGACTTCCTGCTGGTGCACCTTGTTGGGGAAGTAGTCCTCAAGGGTGCGACCGTTGATCTTCCACTTGCCGGTGCCCGGGACGATCCGGACGCGGGCGATGGCGTTCTTGCGACGGCCCAGGCCGGCGGCCGGCTGGGGGTCGCCGAAGCGGCCGGCAAGGGACTCGGAGGTGTAGTCGCCCTCGACGACGACCTCGGACTCGCTGGTGTACTCCTCGACGTTGCCCTCGAACTCTTCGACGGTCGTCTCGGCGGTGGTCTCGGCCACGATGCTCCTCAGAATTTTCTACGTCTTAGGGGGTGGCCGGAACTACTGCGCGACCTGGGTGATCTCGAACGGCACCGGCTGCTGGGCAGCGTGGGGGTGCTGGTCGCCCGAGTAGACCTTCAGCTTCGAGAGCATCTGACGGCCCAGGGTGTTCTTGGGGAGCATGCCCTTGATGGCCTTCTCGACGGCCTTCTCCGGGTTGTTCGCCAGGAGGTCGTCGTAGCGCACGGAGCGGAGACCGCCCGGGTAGCCGGAGTGGCGGTACGCCATCTTCTGCGAGGCCTTGTTGCCGGACAGGTGAACCTTGTCGGCGTTGACGATGATGACGAAGTCGCCCATGTCCATGTGGGGGGCGTAAGTCGGCTTGTGCTTGCCGCGCAGGAGGGCTGCGGCCTGGGTCGCCAGACGGCCGAGGACAACGTCCTGGGCGTCGATGACGAGCCACTGGCGCGAGATGTCGCCGGGCTTGGGGCTGAACGTACGCACGCGTATGCCTTCGCTTCTTCGGTGGTGGTATCCCAAGGGCGCAAGCCCCAACGGGAAGGTCCTGACAGGGTCACCACGGACGATCACGACAGCCCTCATTCGCAGCGGGGACGCACCCGCGCGAACTGCTGGTCATCGGTCCGGTGGACCGGCGCAAGGCCCTTTCACGTGAGAATGAGAAAGCCAATACGCATAACAAACCAGCAGGATACCCAAGCAGACCCGTACGGGTCAAAACGCGGTCCGCGATGCCGATTCTGCTGGCGTCGCGGCGCACTCCGGTTCGGTCCTGGGTGGGGACCCCGTAGTTGTTACTGGTGTCAGGATAACCCGACCGGAGCGCAGCACACGACGCGCCAGCAGAATCGCGAGGGCGCACAGGGTGGCGCAGTCCTTGAAGGCGCGCCGCTTGTGGGCCAGCTCCGAGGGCCACGGGATCAGGGCCACCTGGGGCGTCAACGCCAGCCAGAACCAAGGCGATCGGGGCATCGAGCCCGGCCGCACCGCCGAGGCCAGCAGCAGCGGGAGCACCACCAGCAGGTAGTGGTCGAAGGACGGCCGCGACACCAGGAATGCGGCGAGCATCACCAGACAGGCGGTCTCCACCAGCCGCAGCTCACCCCCGTCGGCCTCGTCCCGCCGGTGCCACCGCACCCAGACCGCCCACAGGGCGGCCCCGGCCCCGGCGAACGCGAACAGCACCGCGATCGGCTCGGGCACCCCCAGCCGCGGCAGCACCGCGATGGGCGAGGCGTCCCAGGGCAGGGCGTACGCGTCCTGCCCCTGGAGCAGGAAGGGCAGGGTCTTGGTGAAGAACAGCGACGGGCTCGGCATCATCAGCGCGCCGGCCAGCGAGAGCCCCAGCGGCACCAGCACGGCCACGGCCAGCCCCCGCCACTGCCGGGCGAGCAGGAACAGCAGCCCGATCGGCACCAGCATCGGCTTGCACGCGATCGCCAGCCCGATCACCAGCCCGGCCGCCGCCCACGACCGCCGGTGCGCGAGCAGCAGCGCCAGCGGCAGCGCGGCCGCCGAGATGGCGGTCCAGTTGCCGATCAGCACGAGGTTCACGTACGGCTTGTAGGCGAGGGCGAAGACCGCGAAACCGCCGACCGCGAAGCGCGAGCGCAGCGGCACCGCGAACATCCGCAGCGCGGCCAGCCAGCCCGCTCCCAGCAGCCCCGACATGCCGACCGGCAGGACCCACTGCAACACCGTCCGCGGCAGCAGGGCCTCCGGGACCGCCATGATCACGGCGCTCGGGAGGTAGAGGAAGCGCTTGTCCTCGTACGGGGAGCCGCCCGCGAGCAGCGTCTGCGCCGCCTTGACCACGAAGGCGTTGTCCGAGCCCCAGTTCGCGCGCAGGCTCGTGGAGACGGCGACCCCGAGGAGCACCGCGAGGGAGAGGACCTGCACGGACCGGGAGGCCGGGCGCAGCAGCCAGTCGATCAGCCGGCTCCCGGAGGCCGGCGTTCCGGAGGTCTGGTTCTCCCACTTCATCAGCCAGATGCTAGGCCGCAGCCCCACGACGCCTGCCCCTCACTCATCCGAGGGGGTGACGGTATCCCCCTAGCGCTTGCGTTCGACTCTACGTTCGTCCCAGACGGGTTCCTGAGTCTCCCGCACAACACCGTCCGAACCGAAGACCAGGTAACGGTCAAATGTGCGCGCGAACCAGCGATCGTGCGTGACGCACAGCACAGTCCCCTCGTACGCCTCCAGGCCGTCCTGGAGTGCCTCCGCGGACTCCAGGTCCAGGTTGTCCGTCGGCTCGTCCAGCAGCAGCGCCGTGGTCCCCGCCAGTTCGAGCAGCAGGATCTGGAAGCGTGCCTGCTGGCCGCCCGAGAGCTTCTCGAACGGCTGGTCGGCCTGGCGCTCCAGCTCGTACCGGCGCAGCGCGCCCATCGCCGCGCCGAGCGGCTTCGCCGCCTCCGTCCACAGGATGTCGACGAGGGTGCGGCCGAACAGCTCGGGGTGGGCGTGCGTCTGCGCGAAGTGGCCGGGAACCACCCGCGCGCCCAGCTTCCACGTGCCCGTGTGCTTGACGTCCTCGCCGGCCATCAGCCGCAGGAAGTGCGATTTGCCGGAGCCGTTCGAGCCCAGCACGGCGACCCGCTCGCCGTAGAAGACCTCCAGCGAGAAGGGCTTCATCAGCCCCGTCAGCTCCAGGTTCTCCACGGTCAGCGCGCGTACGCCCGTCCGCCCGCCCTTGAGCCGCATCCGGATGTCCTGCTCCCGCGGCGGCTCCGGCGGGGGGCCGGCCTCCTCGAACTTCTGGAAGCGGGTCTGCATCGCCCGGTACCGCGAGGCCATGTCGGGGCTGCTCGCGGCCTGGTTGCGCAGCCGCAGGACCAGGGCCTTGAGCCGGGCGTGCTCCTCGTCCCAGCGCCGCTTGAGCTCCTCGAAGCGCGCGAAGCGCTCCTTGCGGGCGTCGTGGTAGGTGGCGAAGCCCGCGCCGTGCACCCAGACGTCGGAGCCCATCGGGCTCGCCTCCAGGCTGATGATCTTCTCGGCGGCCCGGGTCAGCAGCTCCCTGTCGTGCGAGACGAACAGCACGGTCTTCCGGGTCGCCTTGAGCTGGTCCTCCAGCCACCGCTTGCCGGGGACGTCGAGGTAGTTGTCCGGCTCGTCGAGCAGCAGCACCTCGTCCGGCCCGCGCAGCAGCGCCTCCAGCACGAGCCGCTTCTGCTCACCGCCCGACAGCGTGCGGACCTCGCGGAACTGCGCGGTGTCGTACGGGATGGCCAGCGCGGCCATGGTGCAGACGTCCCACAGGGTCTCCGCCTCGTAGCCCTGGACGTCCGCCCAGTCGCTGAGCGCCTGCGCGTAGGCCATCTGCGCGGCCTCGTCGTCCACGGTCAGGATCAGCTGCTCGGCCCGGTCCACGGCCTTGGCGGCCTCCCGGATCCGCGGCTGGGCCACCGACACCAGGAGGTCCCGCACGGTCGTCTCGTCCCGCACCGAGCCCACGAACTGCGACATCACACCGAGACCGCCGGAGACGGTCACACCGCCGCCGTGCGGCTGGAGCTCCCCGGAGATCATCTTCAGCAGGGTGGTCTTACCGGCCCCGTTCGCCCCCACGAGGGCGACCACCGACCCCTCCCCCACGCGGAAGGAGACGTCGGGGAGCAGGACCCGCCCGTCGGGAAGGTAGTACTCCAGATGGCTGGCTTCGAGATGTCCCATGCCCGGCATTCTCCCGGTCCGGCGCCGATCCACCCAACCGGTTTGGCCGGCGGTCAGCAGCAGCCGGCTCCGGGGAGGGTGCGCATGTTGCGGGCTTCCTTGCTGCGGGCGGCCAGCAGCTCGTCCGCCGGGTAGCCGACCTCCTCCAGCGTCAGCCCGTGCGGCTTGACCACGTGCACCGAGGAGTCCCGTACGGCGGCCCGCAGGACCTTGCCGGGCCAGTCGGTGGGCCGGTGCCCGTCGCCGACGTGCAGCAGGGCTCCCACCAGCGAGCGGACCATGTTGTGGCAGAAGGCGTCGGCGCGGACGGTCGCCGTGACGATCCCGTCCTCGGCGCGCTCCCAGCTGAGCTGCTGGAGCGTGCGGATGGTCGTGGCGCCCTCGCGCTTCTTGCAGTACGCGGCGAAGTCGTGCTCGCCGAGCAGCGGGGCGGCCGCCTCGTTCATGGCGTCCACGTCGAGGGGCCACTGGTGCCACAGCACGTGGCCGCGGCGCAGCGGGTCGACGCCCCCCTGGTGGTCGCCGACGCGGTAGGCGTAGCGCCGCCAGATGGCCGAGAAGCGGGCGTTGAAGCCCTCGGGGGCCTCGGCGACCTTCCACACCCGTACGTCGTGCGGCAGCCGTCCGGCAAGGCGGCGCAGCAGCTTGTCGTGGTGCTCGGCCCACACCTCCTCGGCGAGGTCGAACTGGGCGACCTGCCCGCGGGCGTGCACGCCCGCGTCGGTACGCCCGGCCACGGTCAGCTCGACCGGGTCGGACAGCCGCATCACGGTCTGCAGGGCCGACTCCAACTCGCCCTGGACGGTCCGCAGCACGCGCTGCTTCGCCCAGCCGGAGAAGTCCTTGCCGTCGTAGCTCAGGTCCAGCCGCACCCGGACGTGCCCGGGCTCCACCTCGTCACTCACGTGACAGATCCTCTCAGAGTCACCGCAATGCAGAACGGGCCCGCCCCCCGGAAGGGGCGGGCCCGTTCAGAGCCGATCAAGCAAGCGTGATCCCGGAGGATCAGGCCTCCTTGGTCTCCTCGGCGGGGGTCTCGACAGCCTCCGCCTCCTTGACCGCGCGCTTGGTGGCGGCCTCGGCCTCACCAGTGGCCTGCTGGGCGACCGTGAGGGCCTCGACCAGCTCGATCACGGCCATCGGGGCGTTGTCGCCACGACGGTTGCCGATCTTGGTGATGCGCGTGTAACCACCGGGGCGGTTCTCGTAGCGCGGGGCGATCTCGGTGAACAGCGTGTGCACGATGCTCTTGTCCGTGATCGTCTGCAGCACCAGGCGACGGTTGTGGATGTCGCCCTTCTTGGCCTTGGTGACCAGACGCTCGGCGTAGGGACGCAGGCGACGGGCCTTGGCCTCGGTGGTGGTGATGCGGCCGTGCTCGAAGAGCGCCTTCGCGAGGTTCGCGAGGAGGTGCTTCTCGTGCGCGGCGGAGCCGCCCAGGCGGGCACCCTTTGCGGGACGCGGCATTGTTACTCCTTCAAATCTGCACCGGCCGTGTCAGGTACCGGAGTCAGTTCCCTCAAGCGGTCGCGAGAGGGGGTGTGGGGGGCGCGAGCCCCCCACAAGCTTTCTAGTACTGCTCGGTCTCGACGAAACCGGCGTCCGCGTCGTCGTCGGCGCCGAAGGCGTCGGCGGCAGCGGTCGGGTCGAATCCGGGCGGGCTGTCCTTGAGGGCCAGGCCCATGCCGGCCAGCTTCGCCTTGACCTCGTCGATCGACTTCGCACCGAAGTTGCGGATGTCGAGCAGGTCGGCCTCGGAGCGGGCGACGAGCTCACCCACGGAGTGGATGCCCTCGCGCTTGAGGCAGTTGTACGACCGGACGGTGAGCTCGAGCTCCTCGATCGGCAGCGCCAGGTCGGCGGCCAGGGCGGCGTCCGTGGGGGACGGGCCCATGTCGATGCCCTCGGCGTCGATGTTGAGCTCGCGCGCCAGACCGAACAGCTCGACCAGGGTCTTGCCGGCGGACGCCATGGCGTCACGCGGGCGCATGGCCTGCTTGGTCTCGACGTCGACGATCAGCTTGTCGAAGTCGGTGCGCTGCTCGACTCGGGTCGCCTCGACCTTGTAGGTGACCTTGAGGACCGGGCTGTAGATGGAGTCGACCGGGATGCGGCCGATCTCCTGGCCCAGCTGCTTGTTCTGGACGGCGGAGACGTAACCGCGACCGCGCTCGACGGTCAGCTCCATCTCCAGCTTGCCCTTGCCGTTGAGCGTGGCGAGGACCAGGTCCGGGTTGTGCACCTCGACACCGGCCGGGGGCGCGATGTCAGCGGCGGTGACCAGGCCGGGACCCTGCTTGCGCAGGTACATCACGACCGGCTCGTCGTGCTCCGAGGAGACGACCAGCTGCTTGATGTTCAGGATGATGTCGGTGACGTCTTCCTTCACACCCGGCACGGTCGTGAACTCGTGCAGGACGCCGTCCACGCGGATGCTGGTGACAGCGGCACCCGGGATCGAGGACAGGAGCGTGCGGCGCAGGGAGTTGCCGAGGGTGTAGCCGAAGCCCGGCTCCAGCGGCTCGATCACGAACCGCGAGCGGTACTCGTCGACGACCTCTTCGGTCAGCGAAGGACGCTGAGCGATAAGCATGTCTGTGTTCCTTCATTCGTGGACGCCCACTATTTGACGCCCGACGGGGTGCAGCCGGAGCTGCGGACTACAAGGGTACGGGCGGTACGTCCCCCGCGAGGGGTTCGTACCGCCCGGACACTCAAGAACGCACAGGTGCGTCCGCTGCGTCAGACGCGGCGGCGCTTCGGCGGGCGGCAGCCGTTGTGCGGGGTGGGGGTGACGTCCTGGATCGAGCCGACCTCGAGGCCGGTGGCCTGGAGGGAGCGGATCGCGGTCTCGCGGCCGGAGCCCGGACCCTTCACGAAGACGTCGACCTTGCGCATGCCGTGCTCCTGCGCGCGGCGGGCGGCCGACTCGGCGGCCATCTGCGCGGCGAAGGGGGTGGACTTGCGCGAGCCCTTGAAGCCGACGTGGCCGGCGGAGGCCCAGGAGATCACGTTGCCCGAGGGGTCGGTGATCGAAACGATGGTGTTGTTGAACGTGCTCTTGATGTGGGCGTGCCCGTGAGCGACGTTCTTCTTTTCCTTGCGGCGCACCTTCTTGGCAGCGCCCTGACGACCCTTGGGGGGCATCTAAATCTCCTACGGGAGGTGGTCGGTCCTACAGCGCAAGACCGCTGAACAGGACTACTTCTTGCCCGGCTTCTTCTTACCGGCGATCGCGCGACGCGGGCCCTTGCGGGTACGCGCGTTCGTGCTGGTGCGCTGACCGTGCACCGGGAGGCCGCGACGGTGGCGGATACCCTGGTAGCACTGGATCTCGACCTTGCGACGGATGTCGGCCTGGATCTCGCGGCGGAGGTCACCCTCGGTACGGAGGTTGGCGTCCACGTACTCGCGGATCTTGACCAGGTCCTCTTCGGCCAGGTCACGAACGCGGGTGTTCGGGTTCACGCCGGTGGAGGCGAGGATCTCCTTGGACCGGGTGCGCCCGATACCGAAGACGTAGGTGAGTGCGATCTCCACACGCTTTTCGCGCGGGATGTCAACACCGGAAACGCGTGCCATTCAATGGCTCCTGTGTGTTCGGGGGTCTTCCGCAGAATCAGCCCCGACCGCCGACCACACCTGAATGGGTGGTGGTACGCCCGGGTCCCCGGCCCCCGCCGGAGGTGCCGCCGGCCCCTTGCAGGGCTGGGCGGATTCTGCGTATGTACGTTTTCTTACGTCGCGCGAAGAACTGCGTTAAGGCAGGTCGGTCGGCGTGCGTCAGCCCTGGCGCTGCTTGTGGCGCAGGTTGTCGCAGATGACCATGACCCGACCGTGACGGCGGATCACCTTGCACTTGTCGCAGATCTTCTTGACGCTCGGCTTGACCTTCATGTTGGTGAGGTTCTCCGGGTCAGTGCCACCACCCGCACCGGGACAAGACGCCCAGGCAGGAGTGAGGACAAGATCTACTTGTATCGGTAGACGATCCGGCCACGCGTCAGGTCGTACGGAGACAGCTCCACGACGACCCGGTCATCCGGGAGGATGCGGATGTAGTGCATGCGCATCTTGCCGCTGATGTGCGCGAGGACCTTGTGACCGTTCTGCAGTTCCACCTTGAACATCGCGTTCGGGAGGGACTCGATCACGGTGCCCTCGATCTCGATGGCACCTTGCTTCTTGGCCACGCTTCGCCCTTCGAATCGGCTACCTTGATCGACTCCGGTGCGCCACGCTTGCAGGCATGGATGTGCACGAGAGCCGACGAGTCAGTCTACGTCAGGGCACCCAGAAAGACGAATCCGGAAAGTTTGCCCCAGAGTGTAGATCATTACGCCAGAGGGTCCGGAGCCGTGGTGACTCCGTACTCCGCCAGCTTCGCCTTGCCGCAGTCCGGGCTGGTCAGGACGATCGGACCGGCCTCCGTCAGGGCGATGGAGTGCTCCCAGTGCGAGGACCAGGTGCCGTCCGTCGTGATGACCGTCCAGTCGTCCGCCAGTACCTCCGTCTGGGCGGTGCCCAGGGAGACCATCGGCTCGATCGCCAGGCAGACGCCCGGGACCAGCTTGATCCCCTTGCCCCGCTTGCGCGAGACGTAGTTCAGCAGGTGCGGGTCCATGTGCATCTCGGACCCGATGCCGTGGCCGCCGTAGTCCTCGATGATCCCGAACTTGCCGAGGCTGTGGTCACCGGTGGCGGGACGCGGCTGGCGCTTGATGTACGTCTCGATCGCCTTGGAGATGTCCACGAGCCGGTTGCCGAGCTTCATGGCGGCGATGCCGGCCCACATGGACTCCTCGGTCACCCGGGAGAGCTCCAGGAGCTCCGGGGCGTGCCCCGTGCCCACGAAGGCGGTGTACGCGGCGTCGCCGTGCCAGCCGTCGACGATGGCGCCGGCGTCGATCGAGATGATGTCGCCGTCCTTGAGGACCGTCTTGTCGTCCGGGATGCCGTGGACGACGACCTCGTTCACCGAGGTGCAGATCGTCGCGGGGAAGCCGCCGTAGCCGAGGAAGTTCGACTTGGCGCCGGCGTCCGCGATCACCTTGCGGGCCACCATGTCCAGATCACGCGTCGTGGCGCCCGGAACGGCCGCCTCACGGGTCGCCGCGTGGATCGCGGCGACGACCAGCCCCGCCTCGCGCATCTTCGCGATCTGCTCGGGGGTCTTGATCTGGACCATGAAAAACGCCTTCCAGCCTCGGTACGAGTCTTCTCAACAGTACGGCCGCGATGCCCTGGGGACACCGCGGCCGTTCTTGCCCTACGGGGGTACTACTTCGGGAGGGCGTCCATCGCGCGCTTCGTGACGTCCGCGACCTCACCCAGGGCCGGGATGGTCACCAGCAGGCCCTGGCCCTTGTAGTAGTCGATGATCGGCTCGGTCTGCGTGTGGTAGACCTCCAGCCGGTTGCGCACCGTGTCCTCGGAGTCGTCACCGCGCTGGTACAGCTCGCCACCGCAGAGGTCGCAGACGCCCTCGGTCTTCGGCGGGGCGTACGCGACGTGGAAGACGTGCGAGGAGTCGTTGCGGCAGCACCGGCGGCCGGCGATCCGCTTGACGACCTCGTCCTCCTCGACCTCCAGGTCGAGGACGGCGTCGAGCTTCATGCCCTCGGCCTTCAGCATCTCGTCGAGGGCCTCGGCCTGCGACACGTTGCGCGGGAAACCGTCGAGCAGGAAGCCGCGGGCGGCGTCGGGCTGCGCCATCCGGTCCTTCGCCATGCCGATGGTCACCTCGTCGGGGACCAGGTCGCCGGCGTCCATGTACGCCTTCGCCTGCTTGCCCAGCTCGGTTCCCTGGCTGATGTTGGCCCGGAACAGGTCGCCCGTGGAGATGTGCGGGATCGACAGGTTCTTGGCGAGGAACGCGGCCTGCGTTCCCTTGCCCGCACCGGGCGGTCCCACGAGGACGATTCGCATCAGCGGAGGAACCCTTCGTAATTACGCTGCTGGAGCTGGCTCTCGATCTGCTTCACGGTTTCCAGACCCACACCCACGATGATCAGGATGCTCGTCCCGCCGAACGGGAAGTTCTGGTTCGCTCCGAAGCCGGCCAACGCCATCGTCGGCACAAGAGCGATGAGACCCAGGTACAGCGACCCCGGCCAGGTGATCCGGTTGAGCACGTAGCTCAGGTACTCGGCAGTGGGTCGACCGGCACGAATACCCGGGATGAACCCACCATACTTCTTCATGTTGTCTGCAACTTCCTCGGGGTTGAACGAGATCGCCACGTAGAAGAACGCGAAGAAGACGATCAGGAGGAAGTAGGTCGCGATGTAGTACGGGTGGTCACCCTTGACGAAGTGCTTCTGGATCCAGGTGGCCCAGCCCGCGGTCGAGCCGCTGAACTGGACGATCAGTGCCGGGATGTAGAGCAGCGACGAGGCGAAGATGACGGGGATGATGCCCGCCTGGTTCACCTTGAGCGGGATGTAGGTCGAGGTACCGCCGTAGGCACGGCGGCCGATCATGCGCTTCGCGTACTGGACCGGGATCCGGCGCTGCGCCTGCTCGACGAAGACCACCAGGCACACCATCGCGAGGCCGACCAGGATGACGACGCCGAACTCGACCCAGCCATCCGCGATCTTGCCCTGGAGCTTGATCTGCCACATGGCGCCGATGAAGCCGGCGGCGATCGAGATGAACATGAGGATCGACATGCCGTTGCCGATGCCGCGGTCCGTGATGAGCTCACCGAGCCACATGACGACGCAGGTTCCGGCGGTCATGGTGACGACCATGACGATCGTGGTGAAGATGGACCGGTCGGGGACGATATCGCGGGCGGCCGAGCAGCCCTGGAACAGGGCACCGGTGCGGGCCGTGGCGACGAGGCCCGTGCCCTGCAGGATCGCCAGCGCGACCGTCAGATAGCGCGTGTACTGAGTGATCTTCGCCGTGCCGGACTGGCCCTCTTTCTTGAGGGTCTCCAGCTTCGGGATGACCACGGTCAGCAGCTGCAGAATGATGCTCGCCGTGATGTAGGGCATGATGCCGAGCGCGAAGATCGTGATCTGCAGCAGCGCACCGCCGCTGAACATGTTGACGAGGCCGAACAGCCCATTGCTGCTGCCTGCCTGCTCAACACAGATCTGAACGTTCTTGTAGCTCACGCCGGGTACCGGGATGTGGGACCCGAGCCGGAACAGCACGATGATGCCGAGCGTGAAGAGCAGCTTCTTGCGCAGGTCGGGCGTCTTGAACGCCCGGGCGAACGCGGTGAGCACGGTGCCTCCTGCGACCCCCGCGCTACTGCGTCAGAGGTGACGGTCTGAGGGATCGACGTATACGACAAAGCAAAGGTGCACGCCACCTTACCGGCGAGTGTGCCTTCCGTGGAACGACCAACCGGGGATGCCCCATATGTGAGGCATCCCCGGTCGGGTTTCGAGCTATTCAGCCACTGAAATCGTCTTAGACGAGCTCGGTGACGGTGCCACCGGCAGCGGCGATCTTCTCCTTGGCGGAGGCGGAGACGGCGTCAACCGAAACCTGCAGCGCCACGGAGAGCTCGCCCTGGCCCAGGACCTTGACGAGGCTGTTCTTGCGAACCGCGCCCTTGGCGACCAGGTCGGCCACCGTGACTTCTCCACCCTCGGGGTAGAGAGCGCCGAGCTTGTCCAGGTTGACGACCTGGAACTCGGTGCGGAACGGGTTCTTGAAGCCCTTGAGCTTCGGCAGGCGCATGTGGAGGGGCATCTGCCCACCCTCGAAGCGCTGCGGGATCTGGTAGCGGGCCTTCTGGCCCTTCGTACCACGACCGGCCGTCTTACCCTTCGACGCCTCACCACGACCGACACGGGTCTTCGCGGTCTTGGCGCCGGGGGCGGGACGGAGGTTGTGGGCCTTCAGCGGGCTGTTCTCAGCCATGTTAGTCAACCTCCTCAACCGTCACGAGGTGGCGGACGGTGTGCACCATTCCGCGGAACTCGGGGCGGTCCTCCTTGACGACCACGTCGTTCAGGCGCTTGAGCCCGAGCGAACGCAGAGTGTCGCGGTGGTTCTGCTTGCTACCGATGTACGACTTCGTCTGCGTGATCTTGAGGCGAGCCATTACGCAGCACCCGCCCCGGCACGTGCACGAAGCAGGGCCGCGGGGGCGACGTCCTCGAGGGGCAGACCACGGCGAGCCGCGATCTCCTCGGGACGCTGCAGGCCCTTGAGGGCCGCCACGGTCGCGTGCACGATGTTGATCGCGTTCGAAGAGCCGAGCGACTTCGACAGGATGTCGTGAACGCCGGCGCACTCCAGAACGGCGCGCACCGGGCCACCGGCGATAACACCGGTACCGGGGGAAGCCGGCTTCAGCAGCACGACGCCCGCAGCGCGCTCGCCCGTGATCGGGTGAGGGATGGTGCCCTGGATGCGCGGAACCTTGAAGAAGTTCTTCTTCGCTTCCTCGACACCCTTGGCGATGGCCGCGGGAACTTCCTTGGCCTTGCCGTAACCGACACCTACAGTGCCGTCACCGTCGCCCACCACGACCAGCGCGGTGAAGCTGAAGCGGCGACCACCCTTGACAACCTTGGCGACGCGGTTGATCGCGACAACGCGCTCAACGTAAGCGGTCTTCTCGGCGGCAGGGCCACCGTCGCGACCCTTCCGGTCCCGCCGCTCGCCGCCACCGGCACCGCTTCCGCGGCGCTGGGGTCCAGCCATTGGATTACCTCTCTCTGTTACGTCCGTGAGTCCCGGAACCGGGGCTTAGAACTTCAGCCCGGCTTCGCGGGCGGCGTCAGCCAGAGCGGCAATGCGCCCGGCGTATCGGTTGCCACCGCGGTCGAACACGACGGTCTCGACACCCGCAGCCTTGGCACGCTCGGCGACGAGCGCGCCGACAGCCTGGGCCTGGGCGCTCTTGTCGCCTTCGCCACCGCGGATCGAAGCGTCCAGGGTCGACGCGGACGCCAGGGTGTGACCCTGGAGGTCGTCGATGACCTGAGCAACGATGTTGCGGTTGGAACGCGTCACGACGAGGCGCGGACGCTCCGCCGTACCCGAGACGTTCTTGCGGATGCGGATGTGGCGGCGAGCCTTGGCAGCGCGCTTGTACGCGTCGCCCTTGGCGATCTTCACACCGTATGCCATGGCTACTTACCAGCCTTTCCGACCTTGCGGCGGATGACTTCGCCGGCGTACTTGACACCCTTGGCCTTGTACGGGTCGGGCTTCCGCAGCTTGCGGATGTTGGCGGCGACCTCGCCGACCTTCTGCTTGTCGATGCCCTCGACCGTGAACTTGGTCGGCGACTCGACCTTGAAGGAGATGCCCTCGGGCGCCTCCACCAGGATCGGGTGGCTGTATCCGAGCTGGAACTCCAGGTCGGAGCCCTTCGCCAGGACACGGTAACCGACACCGCTGATCTCGAGAGCCTTGACGTACCCCGTGGTCACACCGGTGATCATGTTCGCCACCAGCGTGCGGGACAGGCCGTGCAGGGCCTTGTTCTGACGCTCGTCGTTCGGGCGGGTGACGTTCAGAACGCCGTCCTCGTCCTTGACGACTGCGATGGGCGCCTTAACGGTGTGCGCGAGGGAACCCTTGGGGCCCTTCACGGCGACCGTCTGGCCATCGATGGTGACGTCCACACCGGCGGGAACCTGGATGGGGAGCTTGCCGATTCGCGACATTGCTTTTCCTCCGTTCCCGACTACCAGACGTAGGCGAGGACTTCCCCACCTACGCCCTTCTTGCCTGCCTGCTGGCCGGTGAGGAGACCGTGGGACGTGGAGATGATCGCCACGCCCAGGCCGCCGAGCACCTTCGGCAGGTTGGTGGACTTTGCGTACACGCGCAGACCGGGCTTCGAGATCCGCTTGATGCCCGCGATGGAGCGCTCACGGTTCGGCCCGAACTTCAGCTCGAGGACGAGGTTCTTGCCGACCTCGGCGTCCTCGACCTTCCAGCCGGTGATGAAACCCTCCTGCTTGAGGATCTCCGCGATGTGCGACTTGATCTTGCTGTGCGGCATCACGACGGTGTCGTGGTACGCCGAGTTAGCGTTACGCAGACGGGTCAGCATGTCTGCGATCGGGTCAGTCATGGTCATGAAGTGGCCTTCGGCCTCTCTCGCCGGGGTTTCCTGTATGCGCCATCCCTCTCCCCACTCAGTGGCGGGACGGGTGCGGTGCGGGGACCTACGGCGTAGTAAGTCGTTATGGGCGGCGGACGCCCAACCACACAAGCCTAAGGCATGCGCGGCCGGGCACCCACCGTCCAGATGCTTACCGAGAGTGCCTGGTACCGCCCAAGTCCTTGCGGACGAGGGTGATTTACCAGGAGCTCTTGGTCACGCCCGGCAGCTCGCCACGGTGAGCCATCTCACGAAGGCAGACGCGGCACAGGCCGAACTTGCGGTACACGGAGTGGGGGCGACCGCAGCGCTGGCAGCGGGTGTACGCACGCACACCGAACTTGGGCTTGCGGGCAGCCTTCGCGATGAGAGCCTTCTTCGCCATCTCGCTTACGCCTCCTTGAAGGGGAAGCCGAGGTGACGAAGGAGGGCACGGCCCTCGTCGTCGTTGGTCGCCGTGGTGACCACGGTGATGTCCATACCCCGGGTACGGTCGATCTTGTCCTGGTCGATCTCGTGGAACATGACCTGCTCCGTGAGACCGAAGGTGTAGTTGCCACGGCCGTCGAACTGCTTCGGCGACAGACCACGGAAGTCACGGATACGCGGCAGCGCGAGCGACAGCGTACGGTCCAGGAACTCCCACATGCGGTCACCACGGAGGGTGACGTGGCAGCCGATCGGCTGACCCTCGCGCAGCTTGAACTGCGCGATGGACTTCCGGGCCTTCGTGACGGCCGGCTTCTGACCGGTGATCGTCGTCAGGTCCTTGATGGCGCCGTCGATCAGCTTGGAGTCGCGGGCGGCGTCGCCCACACCCATGTTGACCACGATCTTCACGAGGCCGGGGATCTGCATGACGTTCTCGTAGGAGAACTCCTCACGCAGCTTGCCCGCGATGTCCTCGCGGTACTTCGTCTTGAGACGCGGAGTGGTAGCCATCAGATGTCCTCACCCGTCCGCTTGGCAACGCGGATCTTGTTGCCCTCGTCGTCGAAGCGGTAGCCGACGCGGGTGACGACCTTCTTGCCGTCCTTCTCCACAACCAGCTGAACGTTGCTGACGTGGACCGGGGCCTCGGTGATCACAATGCCACCGGCCTGGTTCTGCGCAGCCTTGGTGTGCTTCTTGACCCGGTTGACACCCTCGACGAGGACACGGTTGTCGGCGGGGAAGGCAACGATGACCTTGCCCTGCTTGCCCTTGTCCTTACCGGTGATGACCTGGACCAGGTCGCCCTTCTTGATCTTCATGCTTACAGCACCTCCGGCGCGAGCGAGATGATCTTCATGAACTTCTTCTCGCGCAGCTCACGGCCGACGGGGCCGAAGATACGGGTGCCGCGAGGGTCGCCGTCGTTCTTCAGAATGACGGCGGCGTTCTCGTCGAAGCGGATGTACGAGCCGTCCTGGCGGCGGCGCTCCTTCACGGTGCGAACGATGACCGCCTTGACGACGTCACCCTTCTTCACGTTGCCACCGGGGATCGCGTCCTTGACGGTGGCGACGATGACGTCACCGATGCCCGCGTAGCGGCGACCGGAACCACCGAGAACACGGATGCAAAGGATCTCCTTGGCACCAGTGTTGTCGGCGACACGCAGTCGCGACTCCTGCTGGATCACGTCTATCTCCTGTTTGTCTGCCGGTTCCCGGCGGGGGCTTCACTCCGAGGAGCGAGGCCCCCACCGAGCCTGGCGGAACGAATCTGAGGGAAACCCCTCAGACTGTGTCTGGTGGGAATTCGCTTGCGCGAATTTCCTTACTTGGCCTTCTCGAGGATCTCGACGATGCGCCAGCGCTTGCTCGCCGACAGCGGACGCGTCTCCATGATGAGGACGCGGTCGCCGACGCCGGCAGCGTTCTGCTCGTCGTGAGCCTTGAGCTTGTTCGTACGGCGGATGACCTTGCCGTACAGGGCGTGCTTCACGCGGTCCTCGACGGCGACGACGACGGTCTTGTCCATCTTGTCGCTGACGACCAGACCCTCACGGGTCTTGCGGAATCCGCGCTCGGTCTTCTCAGTCACGTTGTTCTCGCTCATCAGGCGCTCTCCACCGTCTCGATACCGAGCTCACGCTCGTGCATCAGGGTGTAGATGCGAGCGATGTCCTTACGGACGGACTTGAGCCGGCCGTTGTTCTCCAGCTGACCCGTGGCCGCCTGGAAGCGGAGCTTGAACAGCTCCTCCTTGGCCTCGCGCAGCTTGCCAACGAGCTCCTCGTTGCCGAGCTCACGCAGCTCGGACGCCTTGGTTCCCGTCGCCATCACGACTCACCTGCCTCGCGCCGAACAATCCGGCACTTCATCGGAAGCTTGTGAGCAGCGCGGGTGAGCGCCTCACGAGCAATCTTCTCGTTCGGGTAGGACAGCTCGAACATGACCCGGCCCGGGTGCACGTTGGCAATCCACCACTCGGGAGAACCCTTACCGGAACCCATGCGGGTCTCGGCGGGCTTCTTCGTGAGCGGGCGGTCCGGGTAGATGTTGATCCAGACCTTGCCGCCACGCTTGATGTGGCGGGTCATCGCGATACGAGCCGCCTCGATCTGGCGGTTCGTCACGTACGCCGGGGTCAGCGCCTGGATGCCGTACTCGCCGAACGAGACCTCAGTACCGCCCTTGGCCATACCGCGGCGCTTCGGGTGGTGCTGCTTGCGGTGCTTGACCCTACGAGGGATCAGCATGTCGGTCAGGCCTCCGTTCCGGTGCTCTCAGCCGGAGCGGCGGCGGGAGCGTCGGCCTTGGGGGCCTCGACACCAGCAGCCTGCTGCGGCTTGCGGCCACCACGGCCGCCGCGCTCGCCACCACGGCCACCACGGCCGGCGGGACGGTCGCCAGCGCCCTGCGCGCCACGGGCCGGGCGGTTACCCGCACGGGCCGCAGCGTTCTCGGCGCGAACCTCGGCGATGTTCTTGACGTCGCCCTTGTAGATCCAGACCTTCACACCGATACGGCCGAAGGTGGTCTTGGCCTCGAAGAAGCCGTAGTCCACGTTCGCGCGGAGGGTGTGCAGCGGCACACGGCCTTCGCGGTAGAACTCGGAGCGGGACATCTCGGCGCCGCCGAGACGGCCGCCACACTGGATCTTGATGCCCTTGGCGCCGGCCTTCATCGTGCCCTGCATGCTCTTACGCATGGCGCGACGGAAGGAGACGCGGGAGGAGAGCTGCTCGGCAACGGCCTGGGCAACCAGCTGAGCGTCGAGCTCGGGGTTCTTGACCTCGAGGATGTTCAGCTGGACCTGCTTGCCCGTGAGCTTCTCGAGGTCACCGCGGATGCGGTCGGCCTCGGCGCCACGGCGGCCGATGACGATGCCCGGACGAGCGGTGTGGATGTCCACACGCACGCGGTCACGGGTGCGCTCGATCTCAACCTTCGAGATGCCGGCGCGCTCCATGCCGGACGTCATCATCCGACGGATGGCGACGTCTTCCTTGACGTAGTCCTTGTACAGCTTGTCGGCGTACCAACGCGACTTGAAGTCGGTGGTGATGCCGAGCCGGAACCCGTGCGGGTTTACCTTCTGGCCCATTACCGGGAACCTTCCTTGCTGCTGACGACCACGGTGATGTGGCTGGTCCGCTTGCGGATCCGGTAGGCACGGCCCTGGGCACGCGGACGGAACCGCTTCAGGGTCGGGCCCTCGTCCACGTACGCCTCGCTGATGACCAGCGTGGAGGCGTCCGGGTGGTTGTAGTTGTGTGCGGCGTTGGCAATGGCGCTGTCCAGCACCTTGCCGACCGGCACGCTCGCGGCCTGCGGGGCGAAACGCAGGACCGCCTGAGCCTCCGTGGCATCCATGCCACGGATAAGGTCCACCACTCGGCGGGCCTTCATGGGCGTGACGCGGATGTACCGCGCCTGGGCCCTGGCTTCCATGGTTGTCCCTTCGGTGTAAGTCATAGTCGTAACCACCCCGCCTTTAGCGGCGCTTCGACTTCCGGTCGTCCTTGACGTGGCCGCGGAAGGTGCGAGTCGGCGAGAACTCGCCGAGCTTGTGGCCGACCATCGACTCGGTGACGAACACCGGGACGTGGGTCTTGCCGTTGTGCACCGCGATGGTGTGACCCAGCATGCTGGGGATGATCATCGAGCGACGGGACCAGGTCTTGATGACGTTCTTGGTGCCGGCTTCGTTCTGGACGTCCACCTTCTTTACGAGGTGGTCGTCGACGAAGGGCCCCTTCTTGAGACTGCGCGGCATCTAAACCCGCTCCTAGCGCTTCTTGTTCGTCTTGCGGCGGCGGACGATGTACTTGCTCGAAGCCTTCTTCGGCGAGCGAGTACGACCCTCCTTCTGACCCCACGGGGAGACCGGGTGGCGACCACCACTGGTCTTGCCCTCACCACCACCGTGCGGGTGGTCAACCGGGTTCATCGCGACACCGCGGACGGACGGGCGAACGCCCTTCCAGCGCATGCGGCCGGCCTTGCCCCAGTTGATGTTCGACTGCTCGGCGTTGCCGACCTCGCCGACCGTGGCACGGCAGCGCGCGTCGACGAGACGGATCTCGCCCGACGGCATGCGGAGGTGGGCCATGACGCCCTCCTTCGCGAGCAGCTGCACGGAGGCACCAGCGGAGCGGGCGAACTTCGCACCGCCACCGGGACGGAGCTCGATCGCGTGGATCGTGGTACCGACCGGGATGTTGCGGAGCGCCAGGTTGTTGCCGGGCTTGATGTCGGCCGTCGGGCCGTTCTCAATCCGGTCACCCTGCTGCAGACCGCGCGGCGCGATGATGTAGCGCTTCTCGCCGTCGGCGTAGTGCAGCAGCGCGATGCGCGCGGTGCGGTTGGGGTCGTACTCGATGTGCGCGACCTTGGCCGGCACGCCGTCCTTGTCGTGACGACGGAAGTCGATCACGCGGTAGGCGCGCTTGTGTCCGCCACCCTGGTGGCGAACGGTGATCCGGCCGGTGTTGTTACGGCCGCCCTTGCTGTGCAGAGGGCGAACCAGCGACTTCTCCGGCGTGGACCGCGTGATCTCGACAAAGTCGGCGACGCTGGAGCCACGACGGCCCGGGGTCGTCGGCTTGTACTTGCGGATACCCATTTCTCAGTCCTCGTCCGATTCCGGACGACTAGACCTCCGTTAGGAGGCCTGGCCGCCGAAGATGTCGATACGGTTGCCCTCGGCAAGGGTCACGATGGCGCGCTTGGTGTTGGCACGCTTGCCGAAACCGGTCTTGGTGCGCTTGCGCTTACCCTGACGGTTGATCGTGTTGACCCCGGTGACCTTGACCGAGAAGACCGCTTCCACGGCCTGCTTGATCTGGGTCTTGTTGGCGCCGGGCGCGACGATGAACGTGTACTTGTTCTCGTCCAGCAGCGCGTAGCTCTTCTCCGAGACAACCGGCTTGATCAGCAGGTCGCGCGGGTCGGTGAAGGTCTTGCTGGTAACGGTCGCCTCAGACATCAGGCGTCGCTCCCTTCGGTCTCGTCGGCCTTGGGGCCAGACACGAAGGACTCGAGCGCGGCCTGGGTGAAGACCACGTCGTCAGAGACGATCACGTCGTACGTGTTCAGCTGGCCCGGCTCCAGGATGTGAACCTGGGGCAGGTTGCGGGCGGACAGCCACGCGGCCTCGTCGGCACGCTCGACGACCAGGAGCAGGTTCTTGCGCTCCGAGATCTTGCCGAACAGCGTCTTGGCGGCCTTCGTGGAGGCGGCACCCTCGACCACGCCGGTGACGACGTGGATGCGGGAGTGACGCGCACGGTCCGAGAGGGCACCGCGGAGGGCGGCGACCTTCATCTTCTTGGGGGTCCGCTGCGAGTAGTCACGCGGCTGCGGGCCGTGGACGACGCCACCGCCTGCGAACTGCGGAGCGCGGGTCGAACCCTGACGGGCGCGGCCGGTGCCCTTCTGGCGGTACGGCTTGCGGCCACCACCACGGACTTCGCCACGGGTCTTGGTCTTGTGCGTGCCCTGACGGGCAGCAGCCAGCTGAGCGACAACGACCTGGTGGATCAGCGGAACGCTGGTCTTGGCGTCGAAGATCTCCGCGGGGAGCTCGACGGTACCGGCCTTGTCGCCTGCCGGCGAAAGGATGTCAATGGTGCTCATTACCTCAAGCCCCCTTGGCCGCGGTACGGACCAGGACGAGGCCGCCGTTCGGACCGGGGACCGCGCCCTTGATGAGCAGCAGACCCTTCTCCGCGTCAACCGCGTGGATGGTCAGGTTCTGGGTGGTGACGCGCTCGTTACCCATGCGACCGGCCATGCGCATGCCCTTGAAGACACGCCCAGGGGTGGCGCAGCCACCGATCGAACCGGGGGAGCGGTGCTTGCGCTGCACACCGTGACCGGCGCCGAGGCCCCGGAAGTTGTGCCGCTTCATGACACCGGCGAAGCCCTTGCCCTTGCTGTTGCCCGTGACGTCAACCTTGACGCCGGACTCGAACACCTCAGCAGTGATCTCCTGGCCGAGCGTGTACTCGCTGGCGTCGGAGGTGCGGAGCTCCACCAGGTGGCGGCGGGGGGTCACGTCGGCCTTGGCGAAGTGGCCCTTGAGGGGCTTGTTCACCTTGCGCGGGTCGATCTCGCCGAAGGCGATCTGGACCGACTCGTAGCCGTCGATGTCGTTCGTACGGACCTGGGTAACGACGCAGGGTCCGGCCTTGACCACGGTCACCGGGACGACACGGTTGTTCTCGTCCCAGACCTGGGTCATGCCGAGCTTCTCGCCCAGGACGCCCTTGATCTGCTTTGCCATCTTCTCGACGCCTCTCAGAGCTTGATCTCGATGTCAACGCCGGCCGGAAGGTCCAGGCGCATCAGCGAGTCAACGGTCTTGGGGGTCGGGTCGAGGATGTCGATCAGGCGCTTGTGCGTGCGCATCTCGAAGTGCTCGCGCGAGTCCTTGTACTTGTGCGGCGACTTGATGACGCAGTACACGTTCTTCTCAGTGGGCAGCGGCACCGGGCCCGCGACCGACGCACCAGTGCGCGTCACCGTCTCGACGATCTTCTTCGCCGAGGAATCGATGACCTCGTGGTCGTAGGCCTTGAGCCGGATGCGGATCTTCTGTCCCGCCATGGCTACTCCGTAGTCCTGTCTGTATGTGGAAACGCTCTGGCCCTCGGTCGGCTGTGGGACGGATCCCACCGCTTCTCTCCGACCCACGTGGTCGGGCGTGTCGCACTCCCTCTACAGAAAATTCCCATACGGAAATTCCCTCGTCCAAGGGGGTGCGGTCCCTGTGACCGCGTTTCGGGGGAGAAACACCCACCGAGTGCCTGGTGGGCACCGTGCTGACGCTTCCCAGAAGATTCCCGTACGTCCGTCCCCATTGCTGCCCCGAGAGGCAGATTAAGAACGACGAGTACTGTGGGACTCGCTTCCGGTCCTCCCGGCGGGAGGCGCGCAGCATCGGCACTCAGCCGAGCAACTTGAGTAGTCTGCCATACGAGGCACGTACCTGGCCAATCGGGCCGAAGAGAATACCCCGCCACGCTGAGTGGTCAAACTGCACCACGCGCATCGCCCGGCGGGGCTCCTCCCCCGTTCAGGAGCGCGTGACCGTCCCGCACCCTTCGCCCTCGATGTCCCTGCTGCGGTCGTACGGATCCACGGCGGGACCGGTGGGCGTCGGCCCGGCCGGAGCCTCGCGCGGGAACTCCGGGTGCAGGAAGCCGTCGGCCGTCCCGCATGCGACGTTCGACCACTCCGAGACGTACTTGCGCAGCTGGAGCCGGCCCCGGGTGGCCTCCCAGCGCGCCGGGTCGAGCAGGCTCAGGGTGACCTGCCGGCGCACGATGGTGCGCTGCACGTCCGTGCCCCCGTTCGTCATGGGGTGGACGAAGGTGTAGTCCGTCACCACGAGCAGTTCCCCGGGCTCCCCCGCCTCCGCGCGCATGCTGCCGCGCACCTTGACGACGTCACCCACCGGCTTGACCTTCGTCTGGTCGAAGCGGGTGAAGAGCGTCACCGGGGTGTTCTCCTCGGTGGGCCTGGTCAGGGACTGCTCCAGCCGCTGCGGGACCTCCGGCTGCTTGGGGTCCAGGATCGCCAGGGCGGCGGCCGGCCGCTCCCCGCGCAGGGTCGCCGGGTCGAGATTGGTCGCGATCAGGAACTGCCTGGCCTTCTCCAGCGCGTCCGCGACCTGCTGCTCGGACATCCCGGCGACGGCCGTGGCCGCGGGCGCCTCGATGCCGGCGGCCCCGTCGGCCCACTGGAGGGCCGGGGAGCCGCGGAAAGGTTCCTGCAGAGTCGGCTGGTCGGGTGCCGTCGACGGCGGCGGCGCGGTCGGACGTCCGGACTCCCCCGGCAGCGGAGCGGCGTTCCGGGCGTCCTGGCGGGCCTCGGTCCTGCCGGTGAGCCGGTCGATCACCAGCTCGGGCCGTACGGCGATCAGCGCGAGCGCGGCGATGCCGAGGACGGCCAGGGCGGCCCCCAGCCGCCCGGGCCGCCGGCGCTCCCGCCGTACGGGCCCGGTCCGCCAGCCGGGCGGCTCCTGCCCCTGCGTGGCGCGCAGCCGTTCGGTGACCATCCGCGCCCGTGCGGAGGGCTCGGTCGGCGCGCTGCCGGCGCCCTGGGCGGCCTGCTCCATGAAGCGGGCCAGCTCCTCGTCGGAGATCCCCGCCCCGTCTTCGTTCTTCCCCATGTCCCCTGTGTCCCCCTGTTTCCGTTCCCTGCCGCGACATGCCGCGAGGGGCCCCGCACCTTGCGGTGTGGAGCCCCTCACCTGCGAAAAGGCGTGTTCACGCCACTAGCTGAAGTACCCCGTGATGTCCGCGATGAGATCCACGGAACCGCTGTTGTTGTAGAAGCTGACCTTGCCGTCCACGACGGGGACGACCACCAGGTTGGGGATCGTGAGACCGGCGGTGACGTTCAGGTTGGAGGCGCTGGAGCGGGTGGTGCCGCTCGGGAAGACCGACACGTAGCTCGCCTCCGTCGGGTTGGTCGCCGTCACGTTCAGCACCACGGCCTTGATCCCGGTGGCAGGGATGCCGCCGACGCCCGCCACGGGCAGCGTGACCACGCCGCCCTTGGTGACCGGGCCCTGCCGGACGCCGAGGCCCGTGCGGGTGTCCATCAGCCGCTTCGGGCCGAAGTTCGCGTGCACGGCGCCGTCGGCGGCGTCCGAGAAGTAGCCGGTGATGTCGGCGATCAGGTCGACGTTGCCCTGGTTGTTGTAGAAGCTGACCTTGCCGTCCACGACGGGGACGACCACCAGGTTGGGGATCGTCTGGCCCGGGGTGAAGTTCAGGTTCGACGCGCTGGAGCGGGTCGTACCGCTCGGGAAGACCGACACGAAGCTGGGCTGCGTCGGGTTGGTCGCCGTCACGTTCAGCACCACGGCCTTGACGCCGGTGGCCGGGATGCCGTCGACGCCCGCCACGGGCAGGGTGACCACGCCGGCGGTTCCGACCGGACCGGCCGGAACGCCGAGGCCCGTGCGGGTGTCCATCAGCCGCTTCGGGCCGAAGTTGGTCTGCGTGGCGCCCTCACCCTCCGAGGTGAAGTAGCCGGTGACGTCCGCGATCAGGTCGACGTTGCCCTGGTTGTTGTAGAAGCTGACGCTCCCGTTGACGACGGGGACGACCACCAGGTTGGGGATCGTCTGGCCCGGGGTGAAGTTCAGGTTCGAGGCGCTGGAGCGGGTCGTACCGCTCGGGTACACCGAGACGAAGCTGGGCTGCGTCGGGTTGGTCGCCGTCACGTTCAGCACCACGGCGGTGGGCGTGCCGCCGGTGGCGGCGGCCACCGGCAGGGTGACCACGCCGGCGGTGCCCACGGGGCCGGAGCGAACGCCCAGGCCGGTACGGGTGTCCATCAGCCGCTTCGGCGCGAGCGGGACGAACTTGGCGCCCTTGACGTCCGCGTCGACGGTGACCGCGAGGCTCGTGGAGACCTTGCCGTTCGCGGCGGTCGCGCGGACCCGGACCTCGTGCTTGCCGTGGGTCACGACGGCGGTCGCCTTGCGGGCGGCGGCGTCGGTGACGGCGGTGGCCTCACCGTCCACCAGCAGCTCGAACTTGTTCAGCGCGCCACTGGCCGTGCTGGTGGTCCAGTCGACCGTCAGTGCGGCGCCGCCGGGGTAGGTGGCGCCCGGGACTGCCGGCGCCCCGTTCACCGAGGTGAGCTTCAGCTGGGCCGCGGGGCCCGTCTGGCGGAGCGCCTCCAGCTGCGGGTAGAGGGAGTTGCCCGGGCACTGCGTGTTGAAGCCGTCGCGGTGGCCGGAGAGCGACTTGAACTCGTACTGCTGTCCGGCGGTGTAGCTCTTGCCGAAGAAGTTCGTCTGGGTGGCGCCGGCGGTCAGCGTCGCCGTGCCCTTCATGTCCCCGTCGTACTGGCCGAGCTTGTACGCGGCGACCTTGGAGACGGCTTCGAGCGCGGCGGGCGAGGCCCCCGCGTTCGTGTAGTCACCGAGGATCGAGACGCTCGTCGACTCGGAGTTCCAGCCGAAGGTGTGCGCCCCCTGGACGGGCTGGTCCACGCCGCCCTGACGGCCTTCGAAGATCGTGCCGCACTTGTCGACGAGGAAGTTGTAGCCGAGGTCGCGCCACTTCTCGATCTCCACGTGGTACTTGTGGATGCTCCGGACGATGGCGGCGGACTCGGAGCACTCGTACGGCGCGCTGGCGGCGGTGTGGTGGACGAAGACCGCCTTGATCTTCGCGCCGGCGAGGTAGATCGGGCCCTCGTTGTTCAGGGACTCGTCCGCGCCCCACTGCACGCGCGAGACGACGTCCGGCCGCGGGGCGGTCGACTCCGGTCCCGGTGTGGTCGGCGGAGTCGGCGTGGGGTCCTCCGCGGGGAGGGCGAAGGCGGCCGGGCCGAGGCCCAGGCTGCCCTTCTTCTTGGCCTTCGCGCCGCCGGCCCCCGGGTCCACCAGGTTCAGCTCCATGCCGGCGGGCAGCTCGGCGCCGCCGGCCACCCGTACCTCGGCCCCGTCGGACGGACCGACCCAGACCGGCTCGGTGGCTCCGCGCAGCCCCGGGCGCTTGCCGTCGAGACCGGACTCGGCCTGCTCCAGCGCGACCCACTTCGACCACTTGCCGGTGTCGGCGTCCCGGGTGCGGGCCTCGATCTTGCCCTTGACCTCGGCCTCGGGGTCGTTCCAGGAGACGCCGAGGAGCCCGAAGGGCTCGGTGCCCTGCTGGGAGAGGACGGCCTCGCCCCTGCCCTTGGGCTTCAGCGCGAGCCGGTGCAGCTCGCCCTCGACCGGACCCTTCTCGCGGGCGCGGGTGCTGTAGGGCGACACCTCTCCCCCGTCGGAGGCACCCGTTCCGCTGGCGACGCCCTGGATGCCGAGCACCGTCACGACCCCGAGCGCGGCGGCAAGAGCCGTCCCGCGCACACGACCTATTTTCAAGTTGTCCGTCCCCGCCCCTGTGGTGATGCAGAAGTAATGGCTGACCGGCCGGATGCTACTGGCCGCCGGCGCCGGTCCGATCAGGGGGGTCGGTCTCGGGCGGCCACGGGTGCGGATGCGCGAGGACCCCCGGTCCGCGGCGCAGCGCGGGACGGGGGTCCTCGGTGGGGAC
Source organism: Streptomyces sp. NPDC005533 (assembly GCF_042871845.1). NCBI lineage: Bacteria > Bacillati > Actinomycetota > Actinomycetes > Kitasatosporales > Streptomycetaceae > Streptomyces > Streptomyces sp. NPDC005533. The sequence goes on from NZ_JBIAJH010000011.1 coordinate 182,341, forward strand.
GAAGGCTACTTCTTCGCCTTCTCCTTCTCCTTCTGCTCCTGCTCCTGCTCTTCCTTCTTCAGCTCCGACGCCGGCGCCTTGCGCCCGCAGACGGCCTGCCAGTTCAGCGGTCCGATGCCACCGCACCAGATCTCGCCGTCGTCGGCGTTCTGCTTCCAGTCGGTCGTGACGACGTCCGCGCACTTCTTCTTGTCCGGCGCGAAGCGCGGGCAGGTGCCGTCCGCCTTCTTGATGGTGTGGGCCCGCCAGGCGTCGATGCCCATCGTCATGTTGTCGGACTGCGGCATGTACCGGTTGACCGACCAGGACGCGCCCATCGTCGCGAACAGCGCGACCACGCAGACCATGCCGGCCGCGAGCTGGGCGACGACCCGCCGGGGCACGACGCGGGCGGCCGGGGCCGCGCCGCTCGGCCGCAGGGTGCGCTCGGCCCAGCCGGAGCTCCGGTTCACCACGGCCATCATGCCGAGGACGGCCAGGATCATCAGGCAGTACATGATGATCCAGGTGGTGCGCGGGAAGAGCTGCACGGCCTTGTCGTGCGCCATGTGCGAGGCGAACCAGAAGCGGGCCAGCCAGGCGCCGGCCAGGGTGGCGGCGGCGGTCAGGACCATGATGTTGCGCAGCGCCAGGCCGATGCCCAGGCCCACGGCGAACAGCAGCAGCAGGGCGAAGCCGCTCTGGCCCGCCATCTCGCCGGCCACCGGCCAGGTCTGGTACTCCAGCTTCCCGGAGCGGTCGGACACCCAGCCCAGGACGTACGCCGGGTCGACGTACACCGCCAGGAAGGCGTAGCGGTCCGGGGTCTGGGAACCGAGCCGGGCCATCTGGTAGATCAGCGGGGCGCCCACGATGCCGGCCGTCAGCAGGGTGGCGCCGACGAACGCGGCGGTCCGCTTGACCACGGCCTTGCCGGCGCGCCACGGGAAGACGCCCAGCGCCAGCAGGAACACGCCGGGCGCGGCCCAGACGTACCAGCCGGAGTACCAGAGGAAGACCACGCCGAAGACGAGGCCGAGGACCGCGCCGCGGAGCAGCACCCGGCGCAGCGGCTGCTCGCCGGCGCGGCGCATCTCGCGCAGCGTGTAGCCGAGCAGCGGCAGCAGGACGAGCATGCTGGCGTGGCTGTACGGGCGGATCGGGTCCATGAAGAGGATGGCCGAGGGCACGGCGATCAGCAACGCCCAGAACGGCCGGAGCAGCAGCCGCCAGGCCAGGTACGTCATCGGGCCCGCGATCGCGGTGAAGAAGATCTGGAAGTCCTTGAGGGCGAACCCGGCGCCGCCGATGCCGCCGTAGCGGATCTTCGCCCAGACGGCCATCAGGCCGGGGAAGAGCGGCGGGTAGATGCCCGACGGGCCCTCGCCGTGCAGGAAGGAGTTGGCCATGGCGATCAGGGCGCTCGGGTCGCCCTCCTGGCCGCCGAGGCCCCAGGGCGTACCGCGCAGGGCGACGACCACGCCGCCCGCCACCACGCCGGTGGCGAGGCCGGCGAGGGCGGCGCACACCAGGCGCTTCGCCAGCTGGTGGCGGTGGAGGCTGCCGCGGTAGGCGGTGTAGAGCAGGACCGCGAGCAGCGGCAGGCCGAGGAGGGCCGCGTACATCTGGAGCTTGGCGAGACCGCTGACCTGACCGATGCGCACGAGCGGGTTCACGCTGATGTGCGTGCTCAGCAGCGTGAACCCGAGGGCCGCCACCAGACTGACGACGACCTCCGCCGAGGCCTGCACCCACCGCCGGGACAGCCACGCCTCGCTCCGCGAGGGGGACAAGCGGCTGGTGCCTTGGGCCGGTTCGGCGGGCCGCTGCGCCGGAGCGCCGGCCTCACCGACCTGCTCGGGGGCCAGGTGTGTCATCTCAGTCCGTTTCGTGGTGGGCGGAGTGGGCTCAGTTCTGGCCGGAGGTGAACGCGTGCTTCGCCAGCGTTCGAGCGCCTTCCTTGTGTCCGCGGCGCAGGGCTCCGGGGAGCATCGTCAGCGCGTGCAGACGGGAGGCGCTGTGGAAGCGGGCGGCGCGGGCCGCCTTCGGCCAGCCGCGGGCGTCCATGCGTGCGGCGACCGCGGAGAAGTACCGCTCGGCCTCGGTGAAGCGGGTTCCGGAGAAGGCCTGGACCGAGGACTCGCTGACCGCGTGGCGGCGGTACTGGAACACGGTGGTGGAGTTGTCGACGACCATCTCCTCGCCGTCTTCGAGCAGGTCGACGACGAGCGCGAGGTCCTGGATCACCGAGTAGTCGTCGCGGAAGTTCACCTTGCGCAGGGCCTCGCCCCGCCAGGCGATCGACGGGAAGTAGAGCCAGTTGCCGCGCAGCACGCTGGCGGCCAGCTCCTCGCCGGCCATCAGCCGGCTGCCCTTGACCTGCGGTGCGTACAGCCGCTTCTTGGTGTTGTCCGCCAGGCCGGCCGTCACCTTGCCGTCGCCGTCGATGACCTCGACGCCGGGCTGGACCATGCCGATGCCCGGGTGGGCGGCGACGAGCGCGCGCACGGTCTCCAGGTAGTGCGGGTGCAGCAGGTCGTCGCAGCCCATGATGACGACGTAGTCGGCCTCGGACAGCCGCACGCACTTCTGGAAGTTCTTGGTGATGCCGAGGTTCTGCTCGTTGCGCGTGTAGTGGACCCGGTCGTCACCGAGCCGGGCGAACCAGCCGGGTACGTCGGGCTCCTTGCCGTCGTCGATCACGACGAGGCGGAAGTCCCGGTCCGTCTGCGCCAGGACGCTGCGGACGGCGTCCTGCATCAGCTGCACGTCCCCGTAGTAGGGGAGCATGAAGTCGAAGGTCACCATGGGGCTTCAGGCCTTCACGGAGTCGGATCCGGCGCCGGCCTCGGCCTTGGCGCCGGCAGCGGATTCCGGGGTCGCCTGCGCGACGACGGTGTCCTGACCCAGCCGCTCGTCGTTGTGCCGGACGCCTTCGTTGATGGCGACCGTCCGGGCGAGGTCGGTGATCTTCTTCTCCAGGGAGCGGAAGCGCAGGAAGGTGTTGAGCGTGAGGAAGCCCATCGCGAGCACCATCACGTACAGCACCAGGTCGGTGCCGCGGCCGACGCCGAGCTGCTGGGCGAGCCAGGTGACGTCGGTCGGGCGGAGCACCGCGTACACGTTGACGATGACGAAGGCCGAGAACGCGATGCGCTTCCACGCGCGGTTCTTCGCCTGGCCCCAGGTCCGGATGAACATGAGGGCCATCGACACCGAGCCGACGATCAGGACCAGCTGGATCCAGAAGTACTTCATCGACGCCCACGCTCCCGCAGCGAAATGTCAAAAAGGATGTTGACGCCGTTGATCAGGGACTGACCCTTGGCGCGTGAGTAGTCGGTGTAGAGGATGTCCACCGGTACCTCTGTGACGCGCAGCGTGGAGCCGGCGAGGAAGCCGACGAGCTCGGACGCGTGGGCCATGCCGTTCATGGTGATGTTCAGCTGCTCGGCGGCCTCCCGGCCCAGCACGCGCAGGCCGTTGTGCGCGTCGGTGAGCTTGAGCTTGCGCGCGGTCGGGCTGACGGCGGCGGCCGTGCGCAGCACGACCTGCTTGATCCACGGCACCTGGCCGTTCTGCTCGATGAAGCGGGAGCCGAGCACGACGTCGGCCTCGTCGCGGCGCAGCACGCCGACCATGGTCTCGACGTCCTTGGTCTGGTGTTGACCGTCGGCGTCGAAGGTGGCGAAGTAGCGGGCGCCGGGCTGGGCGAGCGCGTAGGTGAGGCCGGTCTGCAGGGCCGCGCCCTGGCCGAGGTTGACCGGGTGGCGCACCAGGTGGGCGCCGGTCGTGGCTATGTGCTTGGCCGAGTCGTCGGTGCTGCCGTCGTCGACGACGACGATGTTGGGGAACGTCTTGCGGGCCCCCTCGACCACGTCGGCGATCACCTGGCCCTCGTTATAGGCCGGTATGACCAGCCAGACATCGTCGTATTCGGACACGGTAGCTCCAGCGGGATGTGGCACAAACGAGTGCTCGGTGATCGGTGTGACGTCGTGGCGGGGCATGGTCATTTCCCGACCGCTCCCACGCCCGGGCTGCCTGTGTCGGCCAACTGCCGGGGGCCTTCACCGGCTGCGGCGGCGGCTCCGGGGAAGCTCAGCCTGAGGGCTGCCAGCATAGCGAGGACCGTGGCGGTCGAACCGAGGGCGTAGGCGACGATCACGCGCACGGCCACGTCGCCCGGTATCAAGGTGATGCCCACCAGGACCGCCGTGCCGAGGGCCCAGGAGAGCAACTGCAGGTTGTGCCGCTTGAATACCATGAGCGCCTGTCCGAGGACCATCGCGAACATGTACGCCGCGGTGCCGGCGGACAGCAGGAAGAAGTCGAAGCTGCCCAGCACCCGGTCCTCGGTGCCGAAGAGCACCTCGATGAGCCAGGGGCCGAGGACCGTGGCCGGTACGCCGCCGAGCAGTCCGAGCGCGGCGACGACCATCGCGATCCGGCGCAGCATCGCCCAGAAGGCCACCCGGTCGCCGGCGGTGAACGCGGCGGTGAGACCGCTGAGCAGCGAGGCCTGGAGCGAGCCGAAGACGAAGAGCGGCACCCGCGCGAGCACGGTCGCGCTCATCAGGGCCGCGATCAGCGCGCTGTCGGACGGAGCCAGCAGCTTGGTGCTCATGACGGCCGCGTTGACGACGACCTGGGACAACAGGGTCGCGCAGACGAGCAGGCCGAGGCCGCTGCACAGGTCGCGCCAGGCGATCGGCTCGCCGGGTCCGACGGCGCGCAGCAGCGCCGGCAGGGTGACCAGCGTCGCGATGACCGGCGCGACGGCCAGGATCAGGCTGAAGGCCAGCGCCGAGTGCAGGCCGAGGAGCGCGCAGCCGAAGGCCAGCACGATGCGCAGGCCGCCGTCGACGGCGAGCTGGGTGCCGTACGCGCCGAACAGGCCGAGGCCGGCCAGCACTCCGCGGGTGAGGTAGCACAGGGCCATGCCGGCGAAGGCGCTGCCGAGCGCCGCCACCAGGGCGCGGTCCCCGTGGAAGAGCAGGTCGGCGATGGGTCCGGCGCCGAGGACGAGGACGAGCAGGGTCGCGCCGAGGATGCCCGCGGTGAGCAGGCCGGCCCGGCGCAGCACGGGGGCCGCGCCCTGGCCGAGGACCACGCGGGCGGAGACGATCCGGGTGAGTTCCTGCTCCATCGGGAAGAAGATGCCGATGCCGATGGACATGACGATCGTCCACAGCACGGAGACGTTCGCGTAGCCCGTGTCGGACAGGCTGTGGCCGGCCACGCCCAGGTGGGCGTAGGAGGCCGCGCCGAGCACGACGGTGCCGCCGGCCACCGCGACGGTGCCCGGCGGCAGCGCCGCGCTCAACTTGTTCAGCAGGGCTTTCATCCCGCTCGGCCGTCCCGGGCCTGTGCGGCCAGTGCGGCGAAGCCGGGGGTGGCCAGCGCTTCGGCCAGCTGTTCGCGCCAGTCGGCGAGCGGAGCCATGCCCCCCTCGTCCCAGCGGTCGTGCGCGAGCACGCTGAAGGCGGGGCGGACGGCGGGGCGGACGAACGCCTCCGAGGTGGTCGGCCGGATCCGCTCGGGGTCCAGGCCGCTCAGCCGGTAGGTCTCGCGGGCCAGTCCCATCCAGGTGGTCCGGCCGCTCGCGGTGCCGTGGTAGATCCCGCCCATGGCGTGGCCCTTCAGCGCGGCCAGGCCGAGCTCGACCAGGTGGCGGGCCAGCGCGCGGGACCAGGTGGGCTGGCCGTGCTGGTCGTCGACGACGTCGAGGGTGTCCCGCTGGGCGGCCAGCTTCAGCATGGTGGCGACGAAGTTCGGGCCGTGCTCGCCGTACAGCCAGGCGGTGCGGACGATGTAGCCGTCCTGCGGCAGCAGTTCGGCCACGGCCTGCTCGCCGACCAGCTTGGAGCGGCCGTAGGCGTTCACCGGACCGGTCTCGGCGTCCTCCCGGTACGGCTCCGCGGCGTCGCCGGGCAGCACGTAGTCGGTGGAGACGTGGATCAGACGCACGTGGGCGTCGGCGCAGGCCTCGGCGAGGACGCGTACGCCGGTGCCGTTGACGGCGGTGGCGGCTTCCTCGGCGGTCTCGGCGCCGTCCACGTCGGTCCAGGCGGCGCAGTTGACGACCACGGTGGCGCCCTCGACCGCGGCCCGGACGGCGGCCGGGTCGGTGATGTCGAGGTCGGCGCGGCGCAGGCCCACGGCTTCGATGCCGGAGGCCTTCAGCTCAGCCAGGACGTCCTGGCCGAGCATCCCCGCGGCGCCGGTGACGAGCCAGCGGCCGGCGAACGAGTCGGTGCTCACTTCTGCAGGGCCGCCTTCGCCTTCAGCGGCTCCCACCACGCGCGGTTCTCGCGGTACCAGTCGATGGTGGCCTTGATGCCGTCCTCGAAGGTGACCTGCGGCGCGTAGCCGAGCTCGGCGCCGATCTTGCTGATGTCGATGGAGTAGCGGAGGTCGTGGCCCTTGCGGTCCTCGACCTGCTCGACCATGTCCCAGCCGAGGCCGGCGGCCTCCAGCAGGACACCGGTGAGCTCCTTGTTGGTGAGCTCGGTGCCGCCGCCGATGTTGTAGACCTCGCCGGCGCGGCCCTTGCGCATGGCCAGGTCGATGCCGCGGCAGTGGTCGGAGACGTGCAGCCAGTCGCGGACGTTGCCGCCGTTGCCGTACAGCGGGACCTTCTTGCCGTCCATCAGGTTCGAGACGAACAGCGGGATGACCTTCTCCGGGAACTGGTAGTGCCCGTAGTTGTTGGAGCAGCGGGTGACCACCACGTCCATGCCGTGGGTGCGGTGGTAGGCCAGCGCCAGCAGGTCGGACGACGCCTTGGAGGCGGAGTAGGGGGAGTTGGGCACCAGCGGCCACTCCTCCGTCCAGGAGCCCTCGTTGATCGAGCCGTAGACCTCGTCGGTGGAGATGTGGACGAAGCGGCCGACGCCGTGCTTGCGGGCCGAGTCGAGCAGGACCTGCGTGCCGACCACGTTGGTCATCACGAAGGGGCCCGCGCCCGCGATGGAGCGGTCCACGTGGGACTCGGCGGCGAAGTGCACGACGACGTCGTGGCCGGGCATCACCTGGTCGACGGCCTCCGCGTCGCAGATGTCGCCCTGGACGAAGGTGTATCCGGGGTGGTCCGCGACCGGGGCGAGGTTGGCCTCGACGCCCGAGTACGTCAGCTTGTCGAAGACAGTGATCTGCGCCGTGGCATCTGCACCGAGCTGCTGGCGGACGAATTCTGAACCGATGAAGCCGGCGCCGCCGGTCACGAGGATGCGCATAATACGAAGAGTCTAGCGGCCTGCCGAACGTCACATTCCCTTGGCTCGGCTCCCCCGCACGCTCTCGCATAGGGTTCACCCATGCGTGGAATCCTTTTGGCCGGTGGCACCGGATCGCGACTCTGGCCGTTGACCCGGGCCGTCTCGAAGCAGTTGCTGCCCGTCTTCGACAAGCCGATGATCTATTACCCCCTCTCCACCCTGGTGATGGCGGGTATCAGCGAAATCCTGATCATCACCACCCCCGAAGACCGCGACCAGTTCGAGCGCCTGCTCGGTGACGGCTCGCAGTTCGGCCTGCGGCTGGAGTACGCCGTCCAGGAGCGGCCGGAGGGCATCGCCCAGGCCTTCGTCCTCGGCGCCGACTTCATCGGTGACGAGTCCGTCGCCCTGATCCTCGGCGACAACATCTTCCACGGCAGTGGCCTCGGCACCCGCCTCGCCCAGCACACCGGCGCCAAGGGCGGCCGCGTGTTCGCGTACCCGGTGGCGGACCCCACCGCGTACGGCGTCGTCGAGTTCGACGAGAACGGCCAGGCCATCTCCATCGAGGAGAAGCCGGAGAAGCCCAAGTCCCGCTACGCGGTGCCGGGTCTCTACTTCTACGACAACCAGGTCGTCGAGATCGCCCGCGGCCTGAAGCCCAGCGCCCGCGGCGAGCTGGAGATCACCGCCGTCAACGACGCGTACCTCCAGGCCGGCGAGCTGAACGTCACCATCCTCGACCGCGGCACCGCCTGGCTCGACACCGGCACCTTCGTGTCGATGGTCCAGGCCTCCGAGTTCGTCCGCGTGATCGAGGAACGCCAGGGCTTCAAGATCGGCTGCATCGAGGAGGCGGCCTGGCGGGCCGGCCTGATCGACTCGGCGCAGCTGCGCGCGCTCGCCGAGCCCCTCACCAAGAGCGGTTACGGCAACTACCTGTTGACGCTGCTCGACGAGGAGGACGCCCGATGAAGTTCCGCGAACTCTCCATAGCGGGTGCCTTCGAGGTCACCCCGCAGCTGCACGGCGACCCGCGCGGCCTGTTCACCGAGTGGTACCGCTTCGACCGGCTGGCCGAGATCGTCGGTCACCCGCTGAACCTGGCGCAGGCGAACCTCTCGGTCTCCTCCGCCGGTGTGGTCCGCGGCATCCACTTCGCCGACGTGCCGCGCGGTCAGGCCAAGTACGTGACGTGCGTGCGCGGCGCCGTGCTCGACGTCATCGTCGACCTGCGGGTCGGCTCCCCCACGTTCGGCAAGTGGGAAGGCGTCCGCCTGGACGACGTGGACCGCCGCGCGGTCTACATCCCCGAGGGCCTGGGCCACGGCTTCTGCGCGCTGAGCGACGACGCCACGCTGTCGTACCTCTGCTCGGAGACGTACAACCCGACCGGCGAGCACTCGGTCCACCCCCTCGACCCCGATCTGGGCATCGAGTGGCCGGCGGACGTCCCGCTGCTGTCCGCCCGCGACGAGGCCGCCCCCTCGCTGGCCGAGGCGATCGAGACCGGGCTGCTGCCCGACCACGCCGCCTGCCTGGAGTTCACCGAGTCCCTGCGCGTGAACTGACCCACCGCACGTACGCGAGAGGGCCGCACCCCGTCCGGGGGTGCGGCCCTCTCGCGTACCCGGGCCCGCCGCGCGGACCCGTGACGCCGAAGGGCCCCGTCCCACCGCCGAGGCGATGGGCCGGGGCCCTCCGGTGCAACTTGGTGCCCGCTTCAGCGAGCTACCAGGTCAGAACACGAATTACTTCGTGATCTTGGTGACCTGGCCGGCGCCCACGGTACGACCACCCTCACGGATGGCGAACTTCAGGCCCTCCTCCATGGCGACCGGCTGGATCAGCGCGACCGACATCTCGGTGTTGTCGCCCGGCATGACCATCTCCGTGCCGGCCGGCAGGGTGACGACACCCGTGACGTCCGTGGTACGGAAGTAGAACTGCGGACGGTAGTTGTTGAAGAACGGGGTGTGACGGCCACCCTCGTCCTTCGACAGGATGTAGGCCTGGGCCTCGAACTCGGTGTGCGGGGTGACCGAACCGGGCTTGATGATGACCTGGCCGCGCTCGACGTCCTCGCGCTTGATGCCACGGAGGAGCAGACCGACGTTCTCGCCCGCCTGGCCCTCGTCGAGGAGCTTGCGGAACATCTCGATACCGGTGACCGTGGTGGTGGTCTTCTCTTCCTTGATACCGATGATGTCGACGGTCTCGTTGACCTTCAGGACACCACGCTCGATACGGCCGGTGACGACCGTACCGCGACCGGTGATCGTGAAGACGTCCTCGACGGGCATGAGGAACGGCTTCTCGGTGTCACGCGGCGGGGTCGGGATGGCCTCGTCGACGGCGGCCATGAGGCCGAGGAGCTTCTCGCCCCACTCCTTGTCGCCCTCGAGGGCCTTCAGCGCGGAGACGCGGACGACCGGCAGGTCGTCGCCCGGGAACTCGTACTCGGAGAGCAGCTCACGGACCTCGAGCTCGACGAGCTCCAGGATCTCCTCGTCGTCCACCATGTCGGCCTTGTTCAGGGCGACGACGATGTAGGGGACGCCGACCTGGCGGGCCAGGAGCACGTGCTCCTTGGTCTGCGGCATCGGGCCGTCGGTGGCGGCGACCACGAGGATGGCACCGTCCATCTGCGCGGCACCGGTGATCATGTTCTTGATGTAGTCCGCGTGACCCGGGCAGTCGACGTGGGCGTAGTGACGCGCCTCGGTCTGGTACTCGACGTGCGCGATCGAGATGGTGATACCGCGCTGGCGCTCCTCAGGAGCCTTGTCGATCTGGTCGAAGGCCGAGGCCTCGTTCAGGTCCGGGTACGCGTCGTGCAGCACCTTGGTAATGGCGGCCGTGAGGGTCGTCTTACCGTGGTCAATGTGACCGATGGTGCCGATGTTGACGTGCGGCTTAGTCCGCTCGAACTTCGCCTTCGCCACGGGGTCCTCCTGGAGAGTGGTTCTGTACGCCTTACTCATCGGCGCCAGGTGATCTTTGCTGGAATGCCGGTACCTCAGGGCAACGGGAGTTTCTCCTGTTGCCCCAGAGGCTCCGGTGACAAGCCTAAAGCGTGTACTCGGAAGAGTTACTCGCCCTTGGCCTTCGCGATGATCTCCTCAGCGACGTTCCGGGGAACCTCGGCGTAGGAGTCGAACTGCATCGAGTAGCTGGCGCGACCCGAGGTCTTGCTGCGGAGGTCTCCGACGTAGCCGAACATCTCCGAAAGGGGCACGAGGCCCTTCACGACGCGAGCACCGTGACGCTCCTCCATGGCCTGGATCTGGCCACGGCGGGAGTTGATGTCACCGATGACGTCACCCATGTAGTCCTCGGGCGTGGTGACCTCGACGGCCATCATCGGCTCAAGGAGCACGGGAGAAGCCTTGCGCGCGGCCTCCTTGAAGGCCTGCGAGCCGGCGATCTTGAACGCGAGCTCGGAGGAGTCGACCTCGTGGTAGCCACCGTCGAGAAGCGTGACGCGAACGCCCGTCATCTCGTAGCCGGCCAGGATGCCGAACTGCATGGCCTCCTGCGCACCGGCGTCGACCGAAGGGATGTACTCCTTCGGGACGCGTCCACCGGTGACCTTGTTCACGAACTCGTACGCCGGACCGTCGGTCTCGGTGATGGGCTCGATCGCGATCTGCACCTTGGCGAACTGACCGGTACCACCGGTCTGCTTCTTGTGCGTGTAGTCGTGACGCTCGACGGCCTTGCGGATCGTCTCGCGGTACGCGACCTGCGGCTTGCCGACGTTGGCCTCGACCTTGAACTCGCGCTTCATACGGTCGACCAGCACCTCGAGGTGCAGCTCGCCCATACCGCCGAGGATGGTCTGGCCCGTCTCCTCGTCCGAGTGAACGTGGAAGGAGGGGTCCTCCTCCGCGAGACGCTGGATGGCGACACCCAGCTTCTCCTGGTCACCCTTGGACTTGGGCTCGATGGCGACCTGAATGACAGGGGCCGGGAAGTCCATGGACTCCAGGATCACCTGGTTCTTGTCGTCACACAGCGTCTCACCGGTGGTGGTCTGCTTCAGGCCCATGACGGCGACGATGTCGCCGGCGCCCACCGAGTCGATCTCCTCACGCTTGTTCGCGTGCATGCGGTAGATCTTGCCGATGCGCTCCTTCTTGCCCTTGACGGAGTTCAGCACCGCAGTGCCGGCCTCCAGGCGGCCCGAGTAAACCCGGACGAAGGTGAGCTTGCCGAGGTGCGGGTCGCTCATGATCTTGAACGCCAGCGCCGCGAGCGGCTCCTCGTCGGAAGGCTTGCGCTTCACGACGATCTCGGGGTCCTTGACGTCGTGGCCCTCGATGGCCTCGATGTCCAGGGGGGACGGCAGGTAGCGGACGACCGCGTCGAGCAGGGGCTGAACGCCCTTGTTCTTGAACGCCGTGCCACAGAACACCGCGGTGATCGTGGGCTCGCCCTTGCCCTTGCCGGAGCCGAGGATGATGCGACGGACGGCGGCGTGCAGCTGCTCCACGGACGGCTCGTCGCCGTTCAGGAAGAGCTCCATGATCTCGTCGTCGTTCTCGGCGACCGTCTCGACGAGCTTCCCGCGCCACTCTTCAGCGGCCTCGGTGTGCGTGTCGGGGATGTCGACGATGTCGTACATCTCGCCCTTGGTCGCCTCGGCGGACCAGACGAACGCCTTCATCGTGACGAGGTCGACGACACCCTGGAAGTCGGCCTCGGCACCGATGGGGAGCTGCATGACGATCGGGATCGCGCCGAGGCGGCTCTCGATCATGTCGACGCAGCGGTGGAACTCGGCGCCCGTACGGTCGAGCTTGTTGACGAAGCAGATGCGCGGCACGCCGTAGCGGTCCGCCTGACGCCAAACGGTCTCGGACTGCGGCTCCACACCGGCGACACCGTCGAACACGGTGACGGCGCCGTCGAGGACGCGGAGCGAACGCTCCACCTCGACGGTGAAGTCAACGTGACCCGGGGTGTCGATGATGTTGATGGTGTGGTCGACGTCCTCGAGCGGCCAGTGGCAGGTCGTCGCGGCGGACGTGATCGTGATGCCGCGCTCCTGCTCCTGCTCCATCCAGTCCATCGTGGCAGCGCCGTCGTGGACTTCACCGATCTTGTAAGACACACCGGTGTAGAACAGGATGCGCTCGGTGGTGGTCGTCTTGCCCGCGTCGATGTGGGCCATGATGCCGATGTTGCGCACCTTGGCCAGGTCAAGCGAAGTGGTAGCCATATCGGCTCAGTCTTCTCTCGGTCTCGATGGGGGTTGGGACTACCAGCGGTAGTGCGCGAAGGCCTTGTTGGACTCGGCCATCTTGTGCGTGTCCTCGCGCTTCTTGACAGCAGCGCCAAGACCGTTGGAGGCGTCGAGCAGCTCGTTCATGAGGCGCTCGGTCATGGTCTTCTCACGACGGGCGCGGGAGTAACCCACGAGCCAGCGGAGGGCCAGGGTCGACTGACGACCCGGCTTGACCTCGACGGGGACCTGGTAGGTCGCGCCACCGACACGGCGGGACTTGACCTCGAGGGACGGCTTGACGTTCTCCAGCGCGCGCTTCAGCGTGATGACCGGGTCGTTGCCGGTCTTCTCGCGGAGGCCTTCCATGGCGCCGTAAACGATGCGCTCGGCGGTGGAGCGCTTGCCGTTCAGGAGGATCTTGTTGATGAGCGACGTCACCAGAGGAGATGCGTAGACCGGGTCGATGATGACCGGGCGCTTCGGGGCGGGGCCCTTACGAGGCATTCTTACTTCTCCTTCTTGGCGCCGTAGCGGCTGCGGGCCTGCTTGCGGTTCTTGACAGCCTGGGTGTCAAGCGCACCGCGGATGATCTTGTAACGAACACCCGGCAGGTCCTTCACACGGCCACCACGCACGAGCACGATCGAGTGCTCCTGCAGGTTGTGTCCCTCACCCGGAATGTAAGCGGTGACCTCGATGCCGGAGGTCAGACGCACACGCGCGACCTTACGGAGCGCCGAGTTCGGCTTCTTCGGGGTGGTCGTGAACACACGCGTGCAGACGCCGCGACGCTGGGGCGAAGCCTCGAGCGCGGGGGTCTTTGTCTTCTCGACCTTGTCCTGCCGGCCCTTACGGACCAGCTGCTGGATCGTAGGCACTACTTCTCCGGTTTCTGTGTGCCGTGTAGTGAAACTAACCTGGAACTCCCCCGACCCACGCGGTCGGGTGTGTCGGAAGCTGCACGCTCTCACCGAAGTGAGGCAGGCGCAGATCGCGGTGTGTTCTTCTCGACTCTCCGCGGGGTCTTATGCACACGCGGGAGCCAGGGCACACCCCAGGCACAAGGTCAGAGCGTACCTACCTCACAGAGGTAGGTCAAAACAAATGCCCAGCACGAAAACCGACCGCGCGCAAGCGGGACGCGTCGGCCTTCTGCCGTGGAGCCCCGACGATCACCGGCCAGGGGGTCCTCCCCCCGGGGTACGGGGCGGCCCGTCCATGCCGGCCGCCCCACCCCGGCGACCTAAACTGGCGGCTTGCCGTCGAGCAGCAGGGAGCAGGACATTGGGGACCGTGGCACCGGAGCAGACCGCAGTCGGCGCTCCTCCCCCCGACCCCGTCCCCGGTCCGGCCCGGCGGCCCCGCCGCCGGGCCACCCGGCTGTACGGGCCGCTGCTCGCCTTCGTCGTCACCTCGGCCGCGTTCTGCGCGGCCTGGGTGGCGCGCGGCACCTTCCCCTTCGGCGACACCGGCCGCGCCCTCAACGACCAGGCCAACCAGTACGTGCCCTTCCACCGGGCGCTGTGGGACCTGGTCCACGGGCAGGCCGCCGGCGACCTGCTCTTCACCTGGCGGGGTGGCTTCGGACAGCAGTTCCTGTCCGACTACTACACCTACCTCGGCAACCCCTTCTCCTGGCTGGCCGTCCTCGTCCCGCGCGCCCACGTCGACCTGGCCGTCTTCGCGGTCACCCCGCTCACGATGGGCGCCGCCGCGGCCGTGATGACGGTGTACCTCGGCAAGCTGCACCCCGGCCCGTGGTGGCAGCGGGGCGTGCTCGGAGCCACGTACGGCCTGTGCGGCTGGGCGCTCAGCGACGCCTCGTACATCCCGATGTGGCTGTGGGGCCTGGTCGCGCTCCCGATGCTCGGCATCGCCGTCGAGTGGTGCCTGGAGGAGCGCCGCTGGCCGGGCGTGGCCCTGCTGGTCGCCCTGGCGTGGTTCGGGAACTTCTACACCGCGATGATGGCCACGATGGCCGCCTGCATCCTGCTGGCCATCCGCCTGAGCACCCGTGACATGACGGGCCGGCAGCGGCTGCGCACCGTGTGGCGGGCAGCGACGGCCGCCGGGACCGGGATCCTGCTGACGCTCCCGCTCCTCCTGCCGTCGTTCCTGTCCAGCGGGGCCGCGCAGCCCACCAAGGCCGCCGCCTTCGACCCCGTACGCGTCGAGGTCTTCTTCGCCGGCATGCTCCCGGCCACCCACCTGTGGGGCGGCCGGCCGCGCCTGTACGTGGCCTCGCTGGGCCTGATCCTGGCGGGGAGCTTCCTGCTGAACACCCGGGTCGCGAAGCGGACCCGCCTGGTGTGGGCGGCGGCGATCGTGCTGGTGCTCGCCTCCTTCCAGTTCCCGCCGACGCAGTTCGTCTGGCACGGGCTGGCGGTGCCGAACGGCAACCCGTACCGCGAGACCTTCGTCTTCAGCGGCATGGTGGTGATCGTCGCCTGGCTGGCGCTGGCGAACCGGCCGCGCCCCCTCCACCTGTCCCTGGCCGCCGCCCTGCTCGTCGCCGCCACCTTCGTCCTGCGCCACACCGACGACTTCGGCGGCTGGACCTGGCCCGCCGTGCTCGGCGGCGGCGCGGTCTCGCTGCTCGCGCTCCTGCTGCTCTCCCTGGGCAAGAAGCGCCGCCTCCTCGTCCCCGTGGCGGCGGCCCTGATGATCGGCGTGGTCTTCGCCGAGTCCACCGTCGCCGCGGCGAACGCCGACTCCCGGCGGGCCCGTGAGCGCTGGGCCAAGCCGATCTCCACCTCGAACCGGTCGATCACCGGCCACTTCGAGGCGGTCCGCGGCGTGGCCGGCTGGCCCGCGTACCGCACCGACCCGGGCGCACCGCAGACCTCGTACAACGACGCCCTCGCCCTGCGTGCGGAGGGCCCGCAGTACTACAGCAGCTATCTCCCGGAGGCCACGTACCAGGCCCTCGAACCCCTCGGCTACGGCTTCAAGAACGACGGCCGGACCTTCTTCGGCGCCGACAACCCGGTGCTCGACGCGATCTTCTCGATCGGCGCGCGGGTCCGCCCCGGGGCCGCCCCGGGCACCTGGACGGCCTCGAAGTTCCCCGCGCCCCCGCTCGTCACCGTCCGCACCGGCCCCTACGCCTCCCCCAACCCGGCCGACAGCGTCTACGCCCGCCAGGAGAACGTCCTGGGCGCGACCGTCTACCAGGTCCCCCAGGTGACCCGTGGGGGCAGCGCCACCGAGCAGACGTACGCCGCCCAGTGCGCCCCCGGCTCCGAGGCCTACTGGTTCTCCCCCGCCCTCTACGGGACCCTCGAGACGGGCGGCGCGCAGCACCGGCTGGAGGACGAGATGACCGGGGTCGTCCCCCTCGGCCCGGTCCCCGCCTCCGGCCGGATCGACGTGACGGTCCGGACGCGGACCCAGGACGCCGGCGCCGGCGAGCACCCGCTGGGCTGCCTGGACCGCCCGGCCCTCGACACCGCGGTCCGCCACCTCACCGCGACCGGCGCCACCGAGGTCACCACGGGCGGCCACTCCCTCGAGGCGACCCTCCCCCGGGACGCCTCCGGCACGGCGGTCGTGGCCGTGACCGACGTCCCCGGCTGGGAGTGCTCCGCCCCGGCCAGGAGCTTCCACGGCCTGCTCGCCGTGGACCTCCCTCCGGGCACCCACAAGCTCTCCTGCACCTTCACCCCCAAGGGCCTCACCCCGGGCCTCGCAGCCGGCACCCTCGGCCTGATGATCCTCATCGGCGCGACGGCCCCCGCCCTCCTCCGCCGCCGCCGCGCCTGAGCCCGCCCGGGGTCCCCGTGAACCCGGGAACGAGGAAACCCCCCGCCGCTCCTCTCGGAGCGACGGGGGGTTTCTTCATACGAGCTGTCAGCCGTTGTACGGGCCGTAGTCGTAGTCCTCCAGCGGGACAGCCTGGCCGGAGCCGGTGCCGAAGGGCGAGTAGTCGATGTCGTCGTAACCGACGGCCGAGTACATCGCGGCCTTGGCTTCCTCGGTGGGCTCGACCCGGATGTTGCGGTAGCGGGCGAGGCCCGTACCGGCCGGGATGAGCTTACCGATGATGACGTTCTCCTTGAGGCCGATGAGGCTGTCGGACTTGGCGTTGATCGCCGCATCCGTCAGGACTCGGGTCGTCTCCTGGAAGGAGGCGGCCGACAGCCAGGATTCCGTCGCCAGCGAGGCCTTGGTGATACCCATCAGCTGCGGACGGCCGGAGGCGGGGTGACCGCCCTCGGTGACCACACGACGGTTCTCGGTCTCGAACTTCGACCGCTCGACCAGCTCGCCCGGCAGGAGCTCCGCGTCGCCGGACTCGATGATCGTCACGCGGCGCAGCATCTGCCGGATGATGATCTCGATGTGCTTGTCGTGGATCGACACGCCCTGCGAGTTGTAGACCTTCTGGACTTCGCCGACCAGGTGGACCTGGACGGCACGCTGACCGAGGATGCGCAGCACGTCGTGCGGGTTGGTGGCACCCATGGTGAGCTTCTGGCCCACCTCGACGTGGTCGCCCTCGTGCACGATGACCTTGGCGCGCTTCGAGATCGGGAACGCCGTCTCGTCGCTGCCGTCGTCGGGCGTGATGACGATCTTCTTCGTCTTCTCGGTCTCCTCGATCCGCACGCGGCCGGCGGCCTCGGAGATCGGGGCGACACCCTTCGGGGTACGGGCCTCGAAGAGCTCGACGACACGCGGCAGACCCTGCGTGATGTCGTCACCGGCCACACCACCGGTGTGGAAGGTACGCATCGTCAGCTGGGTACCGGGCTCACCGATGGACTGGGCGGCGATGATGCCGACCGCCTCACCGATGTCGACCAGCTTGCCGGTGGCGAGCGAGCGTCCGTAGCAGAAGGCACAGGTGCCGACCGCGGACTCACAGGTCAGGACCGAGCGGGTCTTGACCTCCTCGACGCCGTTGGCGACCAGGGCGTCGATCAGGACGTCACCGAGGTCGACGTTGGCCGGCGCGATGACCTTGCCGTCGATGACGACGTCCTCGGCCAGCATGCGGGCGTAGATCGAGGTCTCGACGTCGTCGGCCTTGCGCAGCACGCCGTCCTCGCCGCGAACGGCGATCTTCAGCTTCAGACCGCGCTCGGTGCCACAGTCCTCCTCGCGGATGATCACGTCCTGCGAGACGTCCACCAGACGACGGGTCAGGTAACCCGAGTCGGCGGTACGCAGGGCGGTGTCCGCCAGACCCTTACGGGCACCGTGCGTGGAGATGAAGTACTCCAGAACGGTGAGGCCCTCACGGAAGGACGCCTTGATCGGACGCGGGATGGTCTCGTTCTTCGCGTTCGACACCAGACCACGCATACCGGCGATCTGTCGCATCTGCATCATGTTTCCTCGGGCACCCGAGTCAACCATCATGAAGATGGGGTTCGTCTTGGGGAAGTTCGCGTTCATCGCCTCGGCAACCTCGTTGGTCGCCTTGGTCCAGATCGCGATGAGCTCCTGCGTGCGCTCGTCCTTGGTGATCAGACCGCGCTCGTACTGCTTCTGGACCTTCTCGTCCTGCGCCTCGTAACCCGCGACGATGGCCTTCTTGGCCTCGGGCACGACGACGTCGGAGATGGCCACGGTGACGCCCGAACGGGTCGCCCAGTGGAAGCCGGCCGCCTTCAGGTTGTCGAGCGTCGCCGCCACGATGACCTTGGGGTAGCGCTCCGCCAGGTCGTTGACGATCTCGGAGAGCTGCTTCTTGCCCACCGAGTAGTCGACGAACGGGTAGTCCTCGGGCAGCAGCTCGTTGAAGAGCGCGCGGCCCAGGGTCGTCTTCAGACGGAAGCTGTCGCCCGGCTGGAACTCCTGCTCGCCCTCCTCGGCGACCGGCGGCACCCAGCCACGCGGCGGGATGGTGCCCACCGGGAAGCGGATGTCGACGGACGACTGGAGCGCCAGCTCGCCGTTGTCGAACGCCATGGTCGCCTCGGCCGTGGAGCCGAACGCGCGGCCCTCGCCCTTGGTGTCACGGAGCTCACCGTCGGTGGTCAGGAAGAACAGACCGAGGACCATGTCCTGGGTCGGCATCGTGACCGGACGGCCGTCGGCCGGCTTGAGGATGTTGTTCGAGGACAGCATCAGGATGCGGGCCTCGGCCTGCGCCTCCGCGGAGAGCGGCAGGTGCACGGCCATCTGGTCACCGTCGAAGTCCGCGTTGAACGCGGTGCAGACGAGCGGGTGGATCTGGATGGCCTTGCCTTCGACCAGCTGGGGCTCGAAGGCCTGGATGCCGAGGCGGTGCAGCGTGGGCGCACGGTTCAGGAGGACCGGGTGCTCGGCGATGACCTCTTCGAGCACGTCGTACACGACCGTGCGGCCGCGCTCGACCATGCGCTTCGCCGACTTGATGTTCTGCGCGTGGTTCAGGTCGACCAGGCGCTTCATCACGAACGGCTTGAAGAGCTCCAGCGCCATGGCCTTCGGCAGACCACACTGGTGCAGCTTCAGCTGGGGACCGACGACGATGACGGAACGCGCGGAGTAGTCCACGCGCTTGCCGAGGAGGTTCTGACGGAATCGACCCTGCTTGCCCTTCAGCATGTCGCTGAGGGACTTCAGGGGACGGTTGCCGGGACCGGTCACCGGACGACCACGACGACCGTTGTCGAAGAGGGCGTCGACGGCCTCCTGGAGCATGCGCTTCTCGTTGTTCACGATGATCTCGGGGGCACCGAGGTCGAGAAGGCGCTTCAGGCGGTTGTTGCGGTTGATCACGCGGCGGTACAGGTCGTTCAGGTCGGAGGTCGCGAAGCGGCCACCGTCCAGCTGCACCATCGGACGCAGGTCCGGCGGGATCACCGGCACGCAGTCCAGAACCATGCCCTTGGGCTTGTTGCTGGTCTGCAGGAACGCGGAGACGACCTTGAGGCGCTTGAGCGCACGGGTCTTCTTCTGGCCCTTGCCGGTACGGATGATCTCGCGGAGGCGCTCGGCCTCCTCCTCGAGGTCGAAGGACTCCAGGCGCTTCTGCAGCGCGGCGGCGCCCATGCAGCCGTCGAAGTACGTGCCGAAGCGGTCACGCAGCTCGCGGTAGAGCAGCTCGTCGCCCTCGAGGTCCTGGACCTTGAGGTTCTTGAAGCGGGCCCACACCTCGTCGAGGCGGTCGATCTCGCGCTGGGCGCGGTCACGGAGCTGCTTCATCTCGCGCTCGGCACCTTCGCGCACCTTGCGGCGTACGTCGGCCTTCGCGCCCTCGGCCTCGAGCTCGGCCAGGTCGGTCTCGAGCTTCTTGGCACGGCCTTCGAGGTCCGCGTCACGGCGGTTCTCGATCTGCTGGCGCTCGACGGAGACGTGCGCCTCCAGCGACGGGAGGTCGCGGGTGCGACGCTCGTCGTCGACGAACGTGATCATGTACGCGGCGAAGTAGATGACCTTCTCGAGGTCCTTCGGCGCGAGGTCCAGCAGGTATCCGAGGCGCGACGGGACGCCCTTGAAGTACCAGATGTGGGTGACGGGAGCGGCAAGCTCGATGTGGCCCATCCGCTCGCGGCGCACCTTGGCGCGCGTGACCTCGACGCCACAACGCTCACAGATGATGCCCTTGAAGCGGACACGCTTGTACTTGCCGCAGTAGCACTCCCAGTCCCGGGTAGGACCGAAGATCTTCTCGCAGAAGAGTCCGTCCTTCTCAGGCTTGAGGGTGCGGTAGTTGATGGTCTCCGGCTTCTTGACCTCGCCGTGCGACCAGGTTCGGATGTCGTCCGCGGTGGCAAGGCCAATCCGCAGCTCGTCGAAGAAGTTGACGTCGAGCACTGTGCGTCAATCCCTCTTTCGGGGTCGAGTCTCAATCATGGTCTGAACGGTCCCGGGGATGACGGGGGGCTCTTGAGCGAGCCCCCCGTCAGGCCCGTCAGACCTCTTCGACGCTGCTCGGCTCGCGCCGGGACAGGTCGATACCGAGCTCCTCCGCCGCGCGGAAGACGTCCTCGTCGGTGTCGCGCATCTCGATGGACATGCCGTCCGAGGACAGCACCTCCACGTTGAGGCAGAGCGACTGCATTTCCTTGATGAGCACCTTGAAGGACTCGGGAATGCCCGGCTCGGGGATGTTCTCGCCCTTGACGATGGCCTCGTAGACCTTCACGCGGCCGGTGACGTCGTCGGACTTGATGGTCAGCAGCTCCTGGAGGGCGTAAGCGGCGCCATAAGCCTCGAGCGCCCACACCTCCATCTCACCGAAGCGCTGGCCACCGAACTGAGCCTTACCACCCAGCGGCTGCTGCGTGATCATGGAGTACGGACCGGTCGACCGAGCGTGGAGCTTGTCGTCGACCAGGTGGTGGAGCTTGAGGATGTACATGTACCCGATCGAGATCGGGTCCGGGAACGGCTCGCCGGAGCGGCCGTCGAACAGACGCGCCTTGCCGGACGGGAGGACCAGGCGGTCACCGTCGCGGTTCGGGATGGTGTGCTCGAACAGGCCCGCGAGCTCGTCCTCACGCGCACCGTCGAACACCGGGGTGGCGACGTTGGTGCCCGGCGCGACCTTGTCGGCGCCGATGACCTTCAGCCGCTCGGCCCATTCCTCGCCGAGCCCGGAGACGTCCCAGCCGCGGCTGGCGAGCCAGCCGAGGTGGATCTCCAGGACCTGTCCCGGGTTCATTCGGGACGGGACACCCAGCGGGTTCAGGATGATGTCGACCGGCGTGCCGTCTTCAAGGAAGGGCATGTCCTCGATCGGAAGGATCTTGGAGATGACACCCTTGTTGCCGTGGCGGCCGGCGAGCTTGTCACCGTCGGTGATCTTGCGCTTCTGGGCGACGTAGACGCGGACCAGCTGGTTCACGCCCGGAGGAAGCTCGTCGCCCTCCTCGCGGTCGAAGACGCGGACACCGATGACCTTGCCGATCTCACCGTGAGGGACCTTGAGCGAGGTGTCACGCACCTCGCGGGCCTTCTCACCGAAGATCGCGCGGAGCAGGCGCTCCTCCGGGGTCAGCTCGGTCTCACCCTTGGGCGTGACCTTGCCGACCAGGATGTCGCCGGCGACGACGTCCGCACCGATGCGGATGATGCCGCGCTCGTCGAGGTCCGCGAGGACCTCCTCGGAGACGTTCGGGATGTCCCGGGTGATCTCCTCGGGGCCGAGCTTGGTGTCACGGGCGTCGACCTCGTGCTCCTCGATGTGGATCGAGGAGAGGACGTCGTCCTGCACGAGGCGCTGCGACAGGATGATCGCGTCCTCGTAGTTGTGACCTTCCCACGGCATGAACGCGACGAGCAGGTTCTTGCCGAGGGCCATCTCGCCCTCTTCGGTCGCCGGTCCGTCGGCGAGGACCTGGGACTCGATGATCCGGTCGCCCTCGTTGACGATGACCTTCTGGTTGACCGAGGTGCCCTGGTTCGAGCGGGAGAACTTGGCGACGCGGTACGTGGTGTACGTGCCGTCGTCGTTGGCGACGGTGATGTAGTCGGCCGAGACCTCCTGGACGACACCGTCCTTCTCCGCACGGATCGAGTCACCGGCGTCGACCGCACAGCGGTACTCCATGCCGGTGCCGACGAGCGGGGCCTCCGCCTTGATGAGCGGAACGGCCTGGCGCATCATGTTCGCGCCCATGAGGGCACGGTTGGCGTCGTCGTGCTCCAGGAAGGGGATCATCGCGGTCGCGACGGACACCATCTGGCGCGGGGAGACGTCCATGTAGTCGACGTCGTCGCCGGCGATGTAGTCGATCTCGCCGCCACGACGGCGCACCAGCACGCGGTTCTCGGTGAAGCGCATGTCCTCGGACAGGCCGGCGTTGGCCTGGGCGATGACGAAGCGGTCTTCCTCGTCGGCCGTCAGGTAGTCGACCTCGTCGGTGACGACGCCGTCGATGACCTTGCGGTACGGGGTCTCCACGAAGCCGAACGCGTTGACGCGGCCGTAGGAGGCGAGCGAGCCGATCAGACCGATGTTCGGGCCTTCAGGGGTCTCGATCGGGCACATGCGGCCGTAGTGCGACGGGTGGACGTCACGGACCTCGAAGCCGGCCCGCTCACGGGACAGACCGCCGGGGCCCAGCGCCGACAGGCGGCGCTTGTGGGTCAGGCCCGAGAGCGGGTTGTTCTGGTCCATGAACTGCGACAGCTGGCTGGTGCCGAAGAACTCCTTGATGGAGGCGACGACCGGCCGGATGTTGATCAGGGTCTGCGGCGTGATCGCCTCGACGTCCTGCGTGGTCATCCGCTCGCGGACGACGCGCTCCATACGAGCCAGACCCGTGCGGACCTGGTTCTGGATGAGCTCGCCGACGTTGCGCAGACGACGGTTGCCGAAGTGGTCGATGTCGTCGGTCTCGACCACGATCGAACGGCCGGACTCGCCGGTCGTCTCGGTCTCACCCGCGTGCAGCTTCACCAGGTACTTGATCGTCGCGATGACGTCGTCGGTGGTGAGCACACCGGCGTCGAGCGGCTCGTCGGCGCCGAGCTTCTTGTTCACCTTGTAGCGGCCGACCTTGGCGAGGTCGTAGCGCTTCGGGTTGAAGTAGAGGTTCTCGAGCAGCGTCTGAGCGGCCTCGCGGGTCGGCGGCTCGCCCGGGCGCAGCTTGCGGTAGATGTCGAGCAGCGCGTCGTCCTGACCCTGGGTGTGGTCCTTCTCCAGGGTGGCGCGCATGGACTCGTACTCGCCGAACTCCTCGAGGATCTGCTCGGTGGTCCAGCCGAGAGCCTTCAGGAGGACGGTGACGGACTGCTTGCGCTTGCGGTCGATGCGGACACCGACCATGTCGCGCTTGTCGATCTCCATCTCCAGCCAGGCACCCCGGGACGGGATGATCTTGGCGGAGAAGATGTCCTTGTCGGACGTCTTGTCGATGGAGGAGTCGAAGTAGACACCGGGGGAGCGGACAAGCTGCGACACGACGACACGCTCGGTGCCGTTGATGACGAAGGTGCCCTTGTTGGTCATGAGCGGGAAGTCGCCCATGAAGACCGTCTGAGACTTGATCTCTCCGGTCTCGTTGTTCGTGAACTCGGCCGTGACGAACAGCGGAGCCGCGTACGTGAAGTCGCGCTCCTTGCACTCGTCGACAGAGTTCTTCGCCGGCTCGAAACGGTGGTCGCGGAAGGTCAGCGACATCGACCCGGAGAAGTCCTCGATCGGCGAGATCTCCTCGAAGATCTCTTCCAGACCGGACTTGGTGGGGACGTCCTGTCCACTCTCAAGCGCCGACTCGACGCGAGACTTCCAGGCAGCATTGCCGAGAAGCCAGTCAAAGCTCTCGGTCTGCAGCGCCAGGAGGTTCGGAACCTCGAGGGGCTCCTTGATCTTTGCAAAGGAGATGCGCAGCGGGGCGGTGCTGGCACCGTTGTTCGTATTGGTCGAGGCGTTGCGCGAGGCGGCCAAGAGGGGGTCCTTCCGAGGGCTCGGACTCACTACGCGCGTACCGGTCCCAGCAGACACAGAAGACAAGCCCCCCAAATCCAGCTGAAAGGCCAGGTCAGGGCGGATCAATCAAGTGTGCTCAAGCGTGGGCATGTCCCTGGCGACGGGCAGGGGACAGCTAACAGGCAGCGCAAAGGGTCAGTGTAGCCACTTGGCTCACTGATGTCCAGACCAGGTTTCCGGAAACCGGCAACAGGCCTTCCCTGACTCGTTCCACCAACGCAGTGTCCATCCGACCCTGCGTCCAACGCGTGCGGCTCTCGTACACAGAGCGCGTATCAGTACTGCCCTCTTCGTAGTCGATCCATGCCTCGGATCTCGGATCGAGGCGGTCGACCTCTCGACGGGTCTGAGAATGCTGCGCCGCGTCCCGTTCGTCAAGGCCCCCTGCTCCGAGCGGATCATCTTCGGACCCTGCGTCGAGGCAACGATGATCACCCTACTCCCCAACGAGACCAGGGCAAGTCAGGCACTGCGGGTACGCCAAAGGGCGACCACCCTTACGGGTGATCGCCCTTGGTTGAGGCCCCAGAGGGGCCTCAGAGGTGTTACTTGACCTCGACAGCCGCGCCGGCAGCCTTGAGGGACTCGGCGGCCTTGTCAGCGGCCTCCTTGGCGACCTTCTCGAGGACCGGCTTCGGAGCGCCGTCCACGAGGTCCTTGGCCTCCTTCAGACCCAGGGAGGTCAGCTCGCGCACGACCTTGATGACCTGGATCTTCTTGTCGCCGGCACCGGTGAGGATGACGTCGAACTCGTCCTGCTCCTCGGCGGCCTCGGGGGCAGCGCCACCGGCGGCGGGGCCGGCAACGGCGACGGCCGCGGCGGCGGTGACGTCGAACTTCTCCTCGAAGGCCTTCACGAACTCGGAGAGCTCGATGAGGGTCATCTCCTCGAACTGGGCGAGGAGGTCGTCCTGAGAGAGCTTCGCCATGATGGGCGATCCTTCCACTAATTCGGCAGGTGCCGGATGTATATAGAGGCGGGCGTAACGGCCCGCTACGACCCACGCACTAGGCGGCGTGGATCAGTGCGCGAGCCGAATTACTCGGCACCGCCCTGCTCGGCGAGCTTGACGCGAAGCGCTTCCGCGGTGCGGACGAACTTCGACGGCAGCGCCTGGAAGAGCGAGGCAGCCTGAGACTGCTTGCCCTTGAACGCGCCGGCCAGCTTGCTGAGCAGAACCTCGCGGGACTCGAGGTCCGCAAGCTTCTTGATCTCATCGGCGGTGAGCGCCTTACCATCAAGGACACCCGCCTTGATGATGAGATTCGGGTTGTCCTTGGCGAAGTCACGCAGGCTCTTCGCCGACTCCACCGGGTCACCGGTGATGAAGGCGACCGCGGTCGGACCAGCGAAGTGCTCGTCCAGCGCGGTGATCCCGGCCTGGTTGGCCGCAATCTTGGTCAGCGTGTTCTTCACCACGGCGTACTGGGCGTTCTCACCGAGCGAACGACGCAGCGTCTTGAGCTGCGCGACGGTGAGACCCCGGTACTCGGTCAGCACGGCGGCGTTCGAGCTCTGGAACTGGTCCGTGAGCTCGGCTACCGCGGCAGCCTTGTCGGGCCTTGCCATAGAGCGTCGGCCTCCTTCCGGGTGATGAGGACCGCTCAGAAGGGGCTGAACAAAACGAAACGCCCCGGCGCAAGCGCACGGGGCTTAAGCTCGACCGAATCACTCCGGGAGCTTTTCCACGAACACCTGCGCAGGACGTCCGCACTCAGCGGATCCTTCGGCCACCGCACCCTTGCGGGCACGGCAACGACCAGCGGTCTTTGGCTTCTCCGGAAGAGTACGTGAAGGCCGCCAGTCGAGGCAAATCGCCTCGGGCCCGGCCGCCCCGCGGGGTGCCGGGACCGGCCGCGGGAGCCGCCGGGGGCGCCTCAGGAGCCGCCGAGACCGCCCAGGCCGGCGTCCCGCAGCGTCTTGTCGGCCTCCTTCAGGTCCGCGTCGACGTCCTTCAGCTTCTGGTCCGTCTCCTTCAGGCTCTCGCGGGTGTCCTTGAGGCTCTGGTCGGTGTCCTTGAGGCTGTCCTCCAGGTCGACGACCTGGTCGGCCGGCGGGGCCTGGACCGGGGCGGCCTTGCCGAAGTCCGTGAACTTCGCCGTGGTCTTCGTCGAGCCGCTGCCGTCCGTGCTCACGCTGTCGACGCGGACGGGGTAGCCGTCCTTGTCGATCCACAGGTCCACCTCGACGCTCTTGACGTGCTTCACGGACTCGTGGAGGTACTGGCGGTTCTTCTCCTCCATGACCTTGGTGGACTCGTCCGCCTTGAGCAGGTCCTCGTTCGTGAGGGTGCCCTTGTAGTGCTGGGCGTCGATGCCGTCGGCCTTCTCGGCCCCGACGTGGGTCACCTTCTCCTGGCCCAGCAGCATCGCGAGGTACTCGGCCGGGTCGTCGTTCAGCCGGACCCCCGGCTTGCCGTCCTTGGCCAGGTTCATCTTCATCCAGGTCTTGCCCTTGAGGGGCTTGTCCAGCTGGGTGTAGATGAGGTCCTCAATCATGATCGAGCGGGCCTCGGGCCGCTCGCCCTTCAGCAGCAGGTCGTGGCTGGAGGGGTACCAGCCCTTCGTGCCGGACTGGGTGCTGGTCTTGCCGTCGGCCCCGACGATGGACAGCTCCGCCTTGGCGAACTTGGCCGCCACCGTCTTCAGGTAGGACGCCTTCACGGCCTCCGCGGGCGCGTGCGCCTTCGCGTCCGCCCCGTGGCCCCCCTCGGCCGTGCCGCTGCCCCCGTCGGCCTGGTCGCCGCCGCAGGCCGTGAGGCCGCCCACGAGCAGTGCAATACCCGCGATCGCGATGCCGGCTCGGGTCCGGACAGCCTTGTGCATGTGTTCTCCCCCATGATCGTGCGTCGAAGTCAACGCGACCCTACGTTCCCCCTCGGCCGGATCTCGCCCCCATTACGCCCGTATCGGGGGACATGTGGCCCGAAACACGGAAACGGGCCCCTCGCCGCCCTGTGAAGGGGGCGAGGGGCCCGTTCAGCCACTCAGCGAGCCGTCAGGCTCAGACAGCAGCCGGGTCTTCCTCGACGAGGAGGTTCCGGGTGCGGTTCGAGTCCAGCTGGATGCCGGGACCCATCGTGGTGCTCAGGGCGGCCTTCTTGATGTAGCGGCCCTTCGCGGCGGACGGCTTCAGACGAAGGATCTCGTCGAGGGCCGCGCCGTAGTTCTCGACCAGCTGCTCATCGGAGAAGGAGACCTTGCCGATGATGAAGTGCAGGTTCGAGTGCTTGTCGACGCGGAACTCGATCTTGCCACCCTTGATCTCGGTGACGGCCTTCGCGACGTCCATCGTGACGGTGCCGGTCTTCGGGTTCGGCATGAGGCCACGGGGACCGAGCACGCGGCCGAGGCGGCCGACCTTGCCCATGAGGTCCGGGGTGGCCACAACGGCGTCGAACTCGTTCAGGCGGTTGCCCTTGGCGATCTCGTTGATCAGCTCGTCGTCGCCGACAATGTCGGCGCCGGCGGCTTCCGCGGCCGCAGCACGGTCACCGGTCGCGAAGACCAGGACCCGGGCGGTCTTGCCGGTGCCGTGCGGGAGGTTCACGGTGCCACGCACCATCTGGTCGGCCTTGCGCGGGTCGACGCCCAGGCGGAAGGCGACCTCGACGGTGCTGTCGAACTTGGTCGCGGAGGTCTCCTTGGCGAGACGGACGGCCTCGAGCGGGGCGTACAGCTTCTCCCGGTCGACCTTGGCGTCCGCAGCGCGGAGAGTCTTGCTGCGCTTCACTTCTGCTCCTGTGTGTTTTCTTCAGGCGTGGAGTCGTGGTGCGGACCAGCGCTTGGTCCTACCACTGGTGGTGCTGGAGGGGGCTGGATCAGCCTTCGACGGTGATGCCCATCGAACGCGCGGTGCCGGAAATGATCTTCACGGCGGCGTCGATGTCGTTGGCGTTCAGGTCGGGCATCTTCAGCTCGGCGATCTCCTTGACCTGGGCGGCCGTGAGCTTGGCGACCTTGGTCTTGTGGGGCTCGCCGGAGCCCTTCTCCACGCCCGCGTGCTTCAGGATGAGGCGCGCGGCCGGCGGAGTCTTGGTGATGAAGGTGAAGGAACGGTCGTCGTAGACCGTGATCTCCACCGGCACGACCATGCCGCGCTGCGACTCGGTCGCGGCGTTGTAGGCCTTGCAGAACTCCATGATGTTGACGCCGTGCTGACCGAGCGCGGGGCCGACCGGCGGAGCCGGGTTGGCCGCACCGGCCTTGATCTGGAGCTTGATGAGCCCCGTGATCTTCTTCTTCTTGGGAGGCATTGCTCTCTCCGGGTCCTAGTGAGAGTTTTTCGCCGCCAACCGGTCATCCGGATGGAGGCATACCGCACCACGATAACGGGTATCGGTGCGGGGCTGAAAACCGAGCAGGTCAGACCACCCTTTACGGGGCGATCTGACCTGTCCGGAAGCGTTGTCTCAGAAGATCAGTTCTTCTGGATCTGGTCGAAGCTGAGCTCGACCGGGGTCTCGCGACCGAAGATCTCGACGAGGCCCTTGACCTTCTTCGAGTCGGGGTTGATCTCGTTGATCGTCGCCTGCAGCGTCGCGAACGGGCCGTCGGTGACGGTGACCGAGTCGCCGACCTCGAAGTCCAGGACCTCGATGGTGCGCTTGACGGCGGGCGCCGGCAGACCGGCGGCCTCCGCGGCGGCCTTGTCGGCCTTCTCCTTGGCCTCCGGCGCGAGCATCTTGACGATCTCGTCCAGGGTCAGCGGGTACGGGTCGTACGCGTTGCCGACGAAGCCGGTGACGCCGGGGGTGTTGCGGACGACGCCCCAGGACTCGTTCGTCAGATCCATGCGGACGAGAACGTAACCGGGCAGCTTGTTCTGCCGGACGTTCTTGCGCTCGCCGTTCTTGATCTGGACGATCTCTTCCTCGGGCACCTCGGCCTGGTAGATGAACTCCTCGACGTTCAGCGAGACGGCGCGCTGCTCCAGGTTGGCCTTCACGCGCTTCTCGTAGCCCGCGTAGGTGTGGATCACGTACCACTCGCCGGGAAGCAGACGGAGCTCGTCGCGCAGGGCCTGGACCGGGTCCACGGGCTCGGCGGGCTCGACCGGGGCGGCCTCTTCGGCCTCCGCGCCGTCAGCCTCGGCCTCGACGTCCGCCTCGACCTCGTCGGCGGCCTCTTCGAACTCGGCGTCGTCCTCGATCTCGGCGTCGTCCTCGATCTCGCCCTCGACGTGCAGCGCGGCCTCTTCGGCGGGGACACCCGCCTTGGCGTCGGCGTGCTCGGCCTCATCGGGGTCCACAGCGTCTGCCGCCTCGACGATGTCGAGCTCGTCCTCGACGGACTCGACGGAGTCGTGGCTCGCGTTCAGGTTCGGGTCAGACACGGTGGCTGCTTCTTCCTGGATACAAAAGGTGGTGGAACATGCGAAAACGGGCGACACCCATCAAGGCGCCGCCCTCCGCGGGGATCAGCCGAAGACGAACTTGATGGCTTTTTCGAACCCAAAGTCAATCACGGTCACGAGACCGATCATGATGACGACGAAGACAATCACCACGGTGGTGTACGTCGTGAGCTGGTTGCGAGTGGGCCAGACAACCTTGCGGAGTTCCGCGACGATCTGGCGGTAGAAAAGCGCGAGCCGGCCCAGAGGGCCCTTCTTGCCGCGCTTGCCGCCCTTGCGGGCCTTCTTCTCGCGCGTCTCGTCCTCGGCGTCAGGCATGTCGATGGAGCCCAGGGCGTCCGTCACGTCTCTCACCTGAATCCGGGTCGTGGCCGTACCGCGCCCGGTTGCGCCGCACGGCGTTGCATCTAAGTACGTACCTGCGCACACACGTCCGAGAAGGAGTGTGGAGCAGGGCCGGAGGGACTCGAACCCCCAACCGCTGGTTTTGGAGACCAGTGCTCTACCAATTGAGCTACGACCCTTTGTGTCCCCCAACCTACCGCATCCGGGCGAGTGCACGGAGTGCTCACGCTTTGCAGCGGCTGGCGAGGTCCAACGACAGGTGAGTGTACGTGAACTGAACCGTGACGTCGAACAGCACCCGGGCTGACATGCCCAGGTCGTCGTCCGGAGGGCGTTCGTGGGCGTCCGTCCCCTGTCCCGTGCGGCTCCGGTCCGATGACTGAAACGGTGTGCGGCGCTTCTTTGCCGTCTGGGACGATTGCTCGCATGACCTCTGCAACGCCTTCCTCCGAGCGCCGGGTGTCCGCCCGTATCGGCGCCATTTCCGAGTCCGCCACCCTCGCCGTCGACGCCAAGGCCAAGGCCCTCAAGGCCGCCGGGCGCCCGGTGATCGGCTTCGGTGCCGGCGAGCCCGACTTCCCGACCCCGGACTACATCGTCGAGGCCGCGGTCGAGGCCTGCCGCAACCCGAAGTACCACCGCTACACGCCGGCCGGCGGCCTGCCCGAGCTGAAGGCCGCGATCGCCGCCAAGACGCTCCGCGACTCCGGCTACGAGGTCGACGCGTCGCAGGTCCTCGTGACCAACGGCGGCAAGCAGGCGATCTACGAGGCCTTCGCGGCCATCCTGGACCCGGGTGACGAGGTCATCGTCCCGGCTCCGTACTGGACCACCTACCCGGAGTCCATCCGTCTCGCCGGCGGTGTCCCGGTCGAGGTCGTCGCCGACGAGACCACCGGCTACCGCGTCTCCGTCGAGCAGCTCGAAGCGGCCCGCACCGAGCGCACCAAGGTCGTCCTCTTCGTCTCCCCGTCCAACCCGACGGGCGCGGTCTACAGCGAGGCCGACGCCGAGGCCATCGGCCGCTGGGCCGCCGACAAGGGCCTGTGGGTCCTGACCGACGAGATCTACGAGCACCTCGTCTACGGCGACGCGAAGTTCGTCTCCCTCCCGGCGATCGTCCCCGAGCTGGCCGACAAGTGCATCGTCGTCAACGGCGTCGCCAAGACGTACGCGATGACCGGCTGGCGCGTGGGCTGGATCATCGGCCCGAAGGACGTGGTCAAGGCCGCGACGAACCTGCAGTCGCACGCCACCTCCAACGTCTCCAACGTGGCCCAGGTCGCGGCGCTCGCCGCCGTCTCCGGCAACCTGGAAGCCGTGCACGAGATGCGCACCGCGTTCGACCGCCGCCGCCAGACGATCGTGCGGATGCTGAACGAGATCGAGGGCGTGGTCTGCCCGACCCCCGAGGGCGCGTTCTACGTGTACCCCTCGGTCAAGGCGCTCCTCGGCAAGGAGATCCGCGGCAAGCGCCCGCAGAGCTCCGTGGAGCTCGCCGCCCTGATCCTCGACGAGGTCGAGGTCGCGGTCGTCCCCGGCGAGGCCTTCGGCACGCCGGGTTACCTGCGCCTGTCCTACGCCCTGGGCGACGAGGACCTGGTCGAGGGCGTCTCCCGCGTCCAGAAGCTCCTCGCGGAGGCCAAGGCCTAGGCCTGACGCGCCCGCAGCCGGACCTGAGCGGCGTCTCCCCCGTACGGGGGCGGCGCCGCTCAGCCACATCCGGCGCTCCCCACGTCCCGCTCTCGCGTTCGGGCAAGCCCCCAAAAGGTAAAACCCCCTCCCGCCGAGCGCAGCGGTACGGCAGGATCAACAAATGGAGCACGCACGCGATCTCACGCTTCTGCCGAAAGCCCACCTCCACCTGCACTTCACCGGGTCGATGCGACCATCGACCCTCCTGGAGCTCGCCGACAAGTACGGGGTGCGCCTCCCGGACGCCCTCACCGCCGGCGAGCCCCCGAAGCTCCGCGCCACCGACGAGCGCGGCTGGTTCCGCTTCCAGCGGCTCTACGACGCCGCCCGCTCCTGCCTCCGCGAGCCCGACGACATTCGCCGCCTCGTGCGCGAAGCCGCGGAGGAGGACGTACGGGACGGCAGCGGCTGGCTGGAGATCCAGGTGGATCCCACCTCCTACGCCCCCCTGCTCGGCGGCATGATCCCGGCCGTCGAGATCATCCTCGACGCCGTCGACGCGGCCTCCCGCGAGACCGGCCTCGGCATGCGGGTCCTCATCGCCGCGAACCGCATGAAGCACCCGCTCGACGCCCGGACCCTGGCCCGCCTCGCCGTCCGCTACGCCGACCGCGGGGTCGTCGGCTTCGGGCTCTCCAACGACGAGCGCCGCGGCATGGCCCGTGACTTCGACCGGGCCTTCGCCATCGCCCGCGAGGGCGGCCTCCTCGCCGCCCCGCACGGCGGCGAGCTCACCGGCCCGGCCTCCGTCCGCGACTGCCTCGACGATCTGCACGCCGCCCGCATCGGGCACGGCGTGCGGGCCGCGGAGGATCCCCGGCTGCTGAAGCGGCTCGCCGACCGCCAGATCACCTGCGAGGTCTGCCCGGCCTCCAACGTCGCCCTCGGGGTGTACGAACGCCCCGAGGACGTCCCGCTGCGCACCCTCTTCGAGGCCGGGGTGCCGATGGCGCTGGGCGCGGACGACCCGCTGCTGTTCGGGTCCCGGCTCGCCGCCCAGTACGAGATCGCCCGCCGCCACCACGGCTTCACGGACCCGGAGCTCGCCGAGCTGGCCCGCCAGTCGGTCCGCGGCTCGGCCGCGCCCGCCGACGTACAGGAGAAGCTGCTGGCCGGGATCGACCACTGGCTCACCGCGTGAGCCGCAGGTCCCCCTCGTAGCAGTCGGCCCGCACCCGGTGCCCGTCCTGGAAGCCGATCTCCAGGTGGGTGCGGCCCTGCTCGGGCAGTGCGAATTCGGCGACCGAGGCGACGGTCTCGCCGAGGTGGCGCAGGAAGGGGTGGTCGCCGAGGTCCTCGCCGACCTCGATGCGGCCCCATTCCCCCATGTCGTACGGCTCGTGGGGCGGGGCCGACTCGACGATGAGGCACTGGTCGGACCCGGTGGTGATCCGGATCGTGTCGCCGACGCTGTCGATCAGCCACACGTCGAGGGGTGCCTCGGAGCGTTCGCCGTCGCTGATGTGCCAGGACGCGACGACTCTGCTGAGCGTGCGCCCCACGAGACGGGTGGGGTCCGTACCGGCCCCGTGCAGGGGACAGAGCATGGGCGGCCGGGACTCCTCAGATGCTGACGCCGACCGTCACCGGTTCGTTGACCAGGGTGACGCCGAAGGCCGCGTGGACGCCCGCGACGACCTCGCGGGCCAGGGCGAGGAGGTCCTCGGTGGTGGCCTCGCCGCGGTTGGTGAGGGCGAGGGTGTGCTTGGTGGAGATGCGCGCGGGGCCGGTGCCGTAGCCCTTGGTGAAGCCGGCCTTGTCGATCAGCCAGGCCGCGCTGGTCTTCGTACGGCCGTCGCCGGCGGGGTAGGCGGGCGGGGCGGTGTCGGGGCCGAGGCGGTCCTGGACGCGGGCGAGGAAGGCGGCGTACGCCTCGGCGGTCAGGATCGGGTTGTGGAAGAAGGAGCCGGCCGACCAGGTGTCGTGGTCGGCGGGGTCGAGGACCATGCCCTTCCCGGCGCGCAGGCGCAGCACGGTCTCGCGTGCGGTGGCGGCCGGGACCCGCTCGCCGGCCTCGACGCCGAGGGCGCGGGCGGTCTCGGGGTACTTGATCGGCGCGGACAGGCCGCCCGCGTCCTCCAGGGCGAAGCGCACGCGCAGGACGACGTACCGCTCGGGCTGGTCCTTGAAGGTGCTGTTGCGGTACCGGAAGGCGCACTCGGCGGCGGTCAGGGTGACCGTCTCGCCGGTGGTGCGGTCGTAGGCGACGACCTCGGTGATGGTGTCGCAGACCTCCTGGCCGTACGCCCCGACGTTCTGGATGGGCGTGGCACCGGCCGAGCCGGGGATTCCGGCGAGGCACTCGACGCCCGCGAGGCCGGCGTCGACGGTGCGGGCGACGGCGTCGCTCCAGTTCTCGCCGGCCGCGAGCTCCAGGGTGGTGCCGTCCAGGACGAAGCCGGTGGTCGCGATGCGCAGGGCGGTGCCGTCGAAGCCCTTGTCGCCGATGACCAGGTTGCTGCCGCCGCCGATGACCAGGAGCGGGGTGCCGCTCTCGTCCGCGGCGCGCACGGCGGCGACGACCTCGGCGTCGGTGGTCGCGGTGACCAGGCGGGCAGCGGGGCCACCGAGACGGAAGGTGGTCAGCGGGGCGAGGGGGGCGTCGTGGAGTTCCTGCACGGGGACAAGAGTACGGTCCGTGCCCCTCGCATCCCTGCGGGGCCACGGACCGTGCCTCACGAGGCGGCCTTCTGTTCGGCCAGCCGGCGCTCGGCCTCCTCCCAGCCGATGGGCAGCTGGTCGGCGCGCACGGTCCAGAAGGTGAAGGTCGATTCCTTCATGAACGCGGCGGCCGCGCGGGAGCTGGACCGGTGCGGCTCGCTTCCCGCGAACCGGTAGAGCGCGTCCCGGTCCTCCCAGGCGGAGAGGGTGAGGAAGGTGCGCCGCAGGACGCGGGCCCGCAGGGCGACCCCGTGGGCGCCGGAAGCCCCGCGGATCTGCCGGACGATGCCGGGGGCCTTGAGGAAGAACCTGACGGCGCCGGCGAGGGTGGCGGTCTCGAAGCGGGAGGCCATGACGTGGACCTCGGCGTCGGGGGCCGCCTGGGTGGGGGTGGACCAGGGGATGTCGGGCATGGCGGGCGCTCCTTCACGATGATGCGTACGGATCTTCGTGCGCGGGGGTGCTGCGGTTCTCGCGGCCACCTCCCGCGCGGCCCCCGGCCGGCGAGCGGGGTCGGGCGCGGTCAGCCGGCGGCGGGCACCTTTTCGAGGGGCGCGACCTGATCGACGGCGGCGGGGGCCGCGGAGGGCTTCGGCCGGCGCGGCAGGAGCAGGGCGAAGGCGGCGGCCAGGGCGACGGCGCCGGCGCCGATCCACAGGGCGGGGACGGTGCCGTCGGTGAAGGCCTGCGGGGATTCGTAGCCGCCCTGGGCGGAGAAGACCGAGGCCAGGACGGCGACGCCGAGGGCTCCGCCGACCTCGCGGAGGGCGTTGTTGGCGCCGGAGGCCTTGCCCTGGTCGGCGGGGGCCACGGTGGACATCAGGACGTTGGCGGCCGGGGCGAAGTAGAGGGCCATGCCGATCCCGCTGAGGATCAGCGGCGGCAGCTGGGCGGCGTACGAGACGTCCGTGCTGAGGACCGCCGCGAACCAGCCGAGGCCGAGGGCCTGGAAGGCGAGCCCGGCGGCGACGACGGGGCGGCCGCCGATGCGGTCGGAGAGGATGCCGGCCAGCGGGGCGACGATCATCGGCATGCCGGTCCAGGGGAGCATGCGCAGGCCGGCCTCGGTGGGCGAGTAGCCGGCGACACCCTGGAGGAACTGGCTGAGCAGGAAGATCGAGCCGAACATGCCCAGGAACATCAGCAGGCTGGCGATGTTGATCCCGAGGAAGCCGCGGTTCTGGAAGAGCCGCATGGGGAGCATGGGGTTGGCGTTGTTGAAGCCGTGGTGGATGAAGCCGCCGACGAGCGCGGCGCCGACGATCAGGCCGGTGAGGACGGGGGCGCTGGTCCAGCCCTCGGAGTTGGCGTTGACCAGGGCGTAGACGATGCCGAAGAGGCCACCGCTGATGAGCAGGGTGCCGGGGATGTCGAGCCGGGATCCGGGGGCGGTGGACTCGGCGAGTCGCAGGCGGGCGAGCGGTATCAGCGCCAGCCCGATCGGGACGTTCAGCCAGAAGATCCACTGCCAGGAGATGTGCTCGGTGAGGCTGCCGCCGATCAAGGGCCCGCTGGCGACGGCGAGGCCGGTGACGGCTCCGTAGATCCCGAGGGCCATGCCGCGCCGGGCGGCCGGTACGGCGGCGGTGAGCAGGGTGAGGGTGAGCGGCATCATGACCGCGGCGCCGACGCCCTGGACGGCGCGGGCGGCGATGAGCGCGTCGATGCCGGGCGAGAGCGCGGCCGCGGCGGAGGCGCCGGTGAAGACGGCGAGGCCGGCGATGAAGAGCCGGCGGCGGCCGAAGCGGTCGCCGAGGGCGGCGCCGAACATCAGGAGGACGGCGAAGGTGAGCGTGTACGCGTTCACCGTCCACTCCAGGTCCTCCAGCCGGCCGCCGAGGTCCTCGCGGATGGCGGGGAGGGCGGTGGTGACGACCAGGTTGTCGAGCGCGGCCATGAAGCTGGCCGTGCCGGTGAGGATGAGGGCCCAGATGGCGGGTCCTCGGAGCTTGGTGTCCGTGTCCTGCGTGTTCACGATTCCCCCTGCGACTTGTTAGTTATTGCTGACTAACTTCCGTGCCCATGGAAATGCGCGCGAGCGGATCTCGCGCGCCCTCACTTCTCCAGGCGCCCCTTGGCGCGGGCCGACGGATAGAGACCTTCCCAGACCCGGTGCTCGGGCGGGAACCCCATGGCGGCGAGAGTATTGATCAACATCCCGTACGCCATGAAGGTCGTGGTCTCACTGACGTCCCCACCGAAGGGCACGTGGACCGTGTCCCAGAGCTCCATCCAGCCCTTGCGCACGAGCTCGCCGAGCTCGTGGTCCCCGGCCGCCTCGGCGGCGGCGACGGTGACGTACATCTGGAGCTGCATCTGGAGCTTGTCGGGATCCTCGGCGATCAGCCGGGTGTAGGCGTTCGCCATGGCATGGGTGGCCTCCTCGCCGTGCAACCCTTCGGCGGCTTCGGCGAAAACGGCCCGCGTATCCCTCAGGCAGCGCTCGGCCGCGGCGAGGAAGATGGCGGGCTTGTTCGGGAAGAGCCGGAAGAGATACGGCTGCGAAACGCCCACCCGCTTGGCGATCGCCTCGGTGGAGGTCCCGTAGTAACCCCCACGCGCGAACTCGTGCATCGCCGCACGAATCACGCTCTCCCGCCGCTCATCTGCACTCATCCTTGCCATGCCCTCAAGTTAGTGCTCAATCACTAACTTAGTCAAGGCCGCAGACCGAGGCTCCAAGAGACCACGCAGCACTGGATCCCAGCCCAGGCCGACGGCCAGCCGCCGAGCCGACCGAAGCGGGTAGCGATCGACGGCGGCCTATGCCCAGCCCAGGACGGCGGGCAGCCGCCGAGCCGACCGAAGCGCGTAGCGATCCGGGGCGCACCCGGACCCCACCCCGGCCGGAGGTCACGGACGTGCCCGCCTCCCGCCCGCCCGCCCGGCCCGTCCCTTCGGGGGTTTCCCGGCTGTCTTCGTGTTTTCGTGGCGGGTCGGTCGGTCAAGGGTGGCCGCAGGCCATCGCGCAGCGACGCGACGAAGGAGCGCCCTT
>NZ_JBIAJH010000012.1:0-214815 GCF_042871845.1 Streptomyces sp. NPDC005533
CTACGAGTCCAGAACCCCCACCATCACCCTCGCCGCGTGACCATCCCAAACAGCCCCATACCCGGCACCACATCCTTGACGAAGGACATAGAGACACCCCCCCCGCTGATCGCCGTCGGCTACATGGGCCTGATCGGCTGCGCCCTCGACCGGTTCCGGGTCCCCGGGGCCGACGCCCTCGGCTCCGTCGGCCGCACCGCCCTGTCCTGCTACGTCGGCCAGAACCTGCTGTGCGTGCTGCTCTGCTACGGCGTCGGACTGGGACTCGCCGAGCGGCTGGGCGGCAGCGGGCCCTGGTGGGTGATGGGCCTGTGGGCGGCGGTGAGCCTCACGCTGCTCGCCGCGTCCCGGCTGTGGCTGCGCCGCTTCGAGCGGGGCCCGCTGGAGGCCGTACAGCACCGGGTCCTCAGGCGGCGCCGGTCCCCGGAGTGACCTCCACGTCCAGCACGAACTCGTCGTACGGGGCCTCCTGCGGGTAGGGCGGCCGGACCTGGGCGAAGCGGATCCGGGCCCGGCCGCCGCCCGGGGCCAGGCCCCGTACGACGTACGTCCGCTCGACCGCGGCCCCGGGGAGGCCGTCGCCGGAGGCCGACGGCCCCTCCGCCACCGCCACCACGTCCGCGTCCCCCGTGACCTGCCAGGTCCACACGTACCCGCGCGCGCCGCGCCCGGTGAGCCGCAGCTCGTACGGCTCACCGGGGCTCAGCACGACGCTCCGTACCTCCACGCCCGCCAGGTCCTCTCCACTGCCGGATCTCAGCCCACGGGGCCGATGACCGCCCCCTCGTGCCAGCCCGCGCGGTCCCGCCAGTAGTGCTGGAGGCGGCGGTCGGTGCGCAGGACGACGACTTCCAGGTTGAACCCGAAGCTGCCCTGGAGCATCCCGGTGACCGCGGCGACGTCGTGCCCGAAGACCGCGCCGCGGGTCCAGGCGGAGCCTGCGGCGTTGCCCCGCCACCAGTGCTCCACGCGCCCGTCGGCGACGGCCACGCACAGCTCGTAGTTCCCGGCGGTGTCCTCGTCGGCGGCCCCGTACTGCCCCTCGATCAGGCAGGGCGCGCAGACGGCGGGCCTGCCGCTGCCGAAGACCTCCCCGGCGTGCCAGACGAAGCCGTTCGGATCGTCGCGCCACCACCGCTGCATGCGGCCGTCCGTGCGGGCGGCGACGAGGTCGAGCCGGCGGCCGCGGGTCTGGACGAGGGCGGGCCCGAAGTGGGCGATGCCGGAGCCGAAGCGGCCGCCGTCGTTCCAGGTCCAGGGGGCGCCGTTGATGCGCCACCAGTGGTTCAGGCGGCCGTCGGCGGTCCGCACGACCACCTCGAAGTTGCCCGGCTTGCCGTAGTCGCTCTGGATGAAGGCCGGGGTCGAGCCGACGGCCGCGTCGCCCGGCCCGAAGGCGCCGCCGTCGCGCCAGACGCGCACGGACTGCTCGAAGTACCAGTGGCGCAGCCGGCCGCCGGTCGTCACGTGCAGCGACTCCATGTTGCGGTTGTAGCTGGTCCCGGTGAAGGCGGGCTGGCCGGAGGCGTCGTTCGCGAAGGTGTCCGCGCGGGTCCATGCGAAGGGGGCGTCGCCCTCGCGCCACCAGTGCCGGAGGCGGCCGTCGGTGGTGGTGGCGAGGAGCTCGAAGTTGCGGTGGGCGCGGCCGTTGCCGCTCTCGTAGACGTTGCCGGTGTGCAGGCGGCGCTTGGTCCACGGGTCGATGTTGGTGCCGCGCAGGCCGCACTTGGCCCAGTGGTCGATGCCGACCTCGCCGTAGCCGATCCGGCCGTAGCCGCCGACGTGGTAGCCGGTCCCCCAGGAGTTCTTGAACAGCCAGCAGCCGGCCGCGTCGTCGTAGCCGACGACGAGCACGCAGTGGCCGCCCGCGAGCCGGCCACCGGTGCGGTGGTAGACGCCGGAGCCGAGGCCGAAGAAGTCGTCGTACACGTCGAAGCAGGCGGTCAGCGGGCCGACCGTGTCCAGCCAGACCTTCTGCTGCTCCACGTCGCCCAGCCGCACGTGGTCGGGGATCCGGACGGTCCGCCCCGACCGGTCCCAGCTGGGCGTGTACTCGGCGCGCCAGGCGTCGCGGCGGGCGGCGGGCAGACCGGCGGGCGGGGTGCTGTAGGGCCAACAGTCCGGATCGGCGAGCCCGCCGTTGTCCTTGATCCAGTCGAGCGCGGTCTCCGGATCGGAACCCTGCCCGCAGGTGAGGCGCAGACCGTCGTGCACGTCCCCCTCCGAGCGCTCCGCCCATACGCAGTGCTCGATGCGGGCCATCGACTCCACCAGGCCGACCGCGCCGAAGGCCCAGCAGGAACCGCACGGGTTCTGGTCCTTCACCTTGGTGATCCACGGCCACCCCCAGCGGCTGCGCCAGTCCACGGCGGCGGGCCGGGCCGCACCGGCCGTCGCCGGGCCCCCCAGGAACCCGTGGGCGGCGCGGCGCCGGGTCAGGTGGGGATTTCCGCTCGCGTGCCCGAGGAGCGCCCGCAGATCGACGGCCCCCACGTCCGCCGCGGGCGTCAGGTTCGCCCCGGGCTCCAGACCGAGCGAGGGCCGCGGCACCGGCTCCTCGTCGGCCAGGTGCTCCATGACGGACCAGCGCGCCCCCCGCGCCGCGAGCCGCGCCCGCAGCTCCCCCACCGTCTGGACAGACTCCTCCGGCATACCGGCCCCCCAGTGTGCAACCGTTCGGATGCGAGACCCGCGAGCGTCCCTCCCCCACCGGGGGGCGTCAAGGGCGTCCGCACGGTCGCGCGGTGGCACGGGGGGCGTGCCAGCCCGCTACCGCCCAACAGGCCGTGAACGTAAGGGAACAGACGGTCCGTGACGGGCAGCGCGGAAACCGGGGCGGGCGGCCGGGTCAGCCGTGCAGGGCCGCGCGGATCCGGCGGAGGGAGGGGTTCACCATCGCCGGGTGGTCGCCGACGACGACCGTCGGGACGGTCTCGTTGCCGTCGGCGACGCTGCGGACGAAGGCCGCCGCCTCGGGGTCCCGCCAGATGTTGACCTTCCGGTACGGGATCCGCGCCAGGCGCAGCTGCGTGCGGAGCTTGACGCAGAACGTGCAGCCCGGCCGCCAGTAGATCGTGACAGTGTCCGCCATGGCCCGAGCCTATGCGGGAAACCCCCGATCAGGGTGAGGAGCGTACGGGCCGGAACGCCCGCGGAGGGGCCCGTATAGGGTCCCCGTATGGGCACCTGGATCGCGCCGAGCGTCATCGAGAGAGAGCTGTACGAGGCCAAGACCGCCGGCGACTGGGCCGCGTACTTCGACGTACTCGCCCGCGCCCAGCTCTACCTGCTCCAGCACCGCGTCCAGTCCGACGCCCACCCCGAGTCCGTGTTCTTCCACGCCACCGCGGACCGCATGCTCGTCGTCCACACCGCCGGCATGCTGCCCGCCCCCACCCCCGAGACGGTCTTCGAGTCCCGGAGCCTGGGCTGGTTCTCCAAGGTCTGGGGCCCCGGGGATCCCGCCTTCCTCGCCGTGAACCCGGGCTCACCCACCGAGGCCTACCTCACCACCACCCCCGCCGACCTGGCCCGCTGGCGGGCGCACGCGGACGCCGCGCCCCGGTACGGCCTGCCCGACGGGAAGGTCCACGCCCTCTTCACCGGCGGCCCGCTGCACGGGCCCATCGCCCACGGCCTCGCCATCGGCGGCCATCTCGCCGTGACGAACGGCGAGTTCTGGAACGCCCTCGCCTACCACGGCAGCGGCTACCAGCACGAGCGCCGCCGCGTCGGGAAGAGCTGGAGCATCACCGACCGCGCCGACTGGCTCTCCACCCTGGAGCGGCTCCTGAGCGTGGACATGGTCAGCCCCGTCTGGGAGTACGCGCTCCGTGTCCGCCGCGTCCTCGCCTCCGACTTCGCGGGGCCCGTCGACGTCGAGCACTGGCGGCACGCCGCCGAGGCCAGTCTGCGCCGCAGCGCCGAACGTTCCGCCGAGCCGCAGCTCACCCCCGACGGGGTCACCGTCGCCCAGCCGCGCCCCACCGCCGAGGTGGAGGGCGAGATCGCCGGCGTCAAGCGCCTCATCGGCCGGA
Source organism: Streptomyces sp. NPDC005533 (assembly GCF_042871845.1). NCBI lineage: Bacteria > Bacillati > Actinomycetota > Actinomycetes > Kitasatosporales > Streptomycetaceae > Streptomyces > Streptomyces sp. NPDC005533. The sequence goes on from NZ_JBIAJH010000012.1 coordinate 4,038, forward strand.
TCGCCCGCTACGAGCAGCGCTTCCGCGCCGACGGGCTGCTCCCCGAGGACGGCTGGGTCCGTTCCGTGGAGGCCTGGGACCTCGGCCGGGCCTCCCAGATGGCCCGCTGGGGCATCGGCTGCCGCTACGGCACCCTCCACGAGGCCGAGAAGGCCGTGCTGCGCGCCGGGGAGGCAGCCCGCGAGACGTACCGCTCGTGGGAGGAGTTCTCCGCCGGCTACGTCCTCGGCCGGTGCCTGCACTTCGACGAGGAGGAGTTCGGCACCTGGTACACGAGCGCCCTCGCCGCCCACGTCGAGCTGACCACCGACCCGGCCAGTCCGTGGCTCAACATCCCCTGGAAATGACCGACTTCGGGTAACAGCCGGACCCGGCCGGAAACCGGCGGCGACCCGCACCCGCCCCGACTAGCCTCGCCGCATGACTGTTGAGCTGAACGAGACCGTGCGCGGGCTGCTGGACGCCCCGCACCCCGCCGTGCTTTCGACCATCAACCCCGACGGCAGCCCGCAGAGTTCGGTGATCTGGGTGACCCGCGACGGGGGCGACCTGCTGATCTCCACCGAGCGGGGCCGCCGCAAGGAGCGCAACATCGTCCGCGACGGCCGGGTCGGCCTCACCGTCTTCGACCTGGCCAACCCCTTCCTCTACGCCGAGATCCGCGGCACCGCCACCGTCACCGAGGACGTCGGCCGCGCGGTGGCCGTCCGCATCGCCGAGGAGTACCTCGGCCCGGGCGCCGGCAAGGAGTACCGGGACGCCCCGGCGGAGGCCGTCCGCGTGGTCGTCCGCATCACCCCGACCAAGATCCTGGGCAACGCCGCACGCGCGGCGGGCTAGGAGCTGTCCGGGCGGTCAGCCGGTCAGATGCGTCGCAGGTTCCGGTCGAGCAGGGCCCGCACCCGGTCCACGTCGGCCGGGTCCTGCGCGCCGCGCTTGGGCAGCACGAAGACCCCGCGGGTGTTCTTCGTCTTGACCGCGAAGAACTCGTCCGTCTCGAAGTACCAGGGGAAGATCCGCCACTCGATGTCGCCGGACGCGTACTGCTCCCGCGCGATGCGGGTCAGTACCCGGGGGAGGGTCACCAGCGGGGTGAGCACGGCACAGGCCATCACGAAGGCGGTCACGGCGGAAGGGAACCCCTTGAGCGTCGGCAGCACCCACGAGAGCCCCAGGGTGAAGGCCGCGAGGCCGATCTGGCCCCGGATTCCCGGCCGCAGGTCAACCGCCTGCGACAGGCCTGTTCACGGAAGGTCGGGGCGGACGCGCGACCAGGCGTCGACCGCCTGCGCCACCGGGTCGGCGTCGGGCAGGTGGGGCCGTACGGCGGTCAGCCAGGGGATCAGGCTCTTGATGCGGCGCAGGTGCCGGATGCGGTGGTGCGGGAGGTCGCGCCAGCCGCGGCCCTGCGCCGCCGCCTGCGCCGGGGCGAGGTCGATCAGGGCCAGCAGCTCCCGGCACAGCGCCACCGGGTCGCCCCCGCGGGCCGGTCCGAACTGTTGGATCAAGTAGCCCTGTATGCGGGCCAGTTCGGGAGCCCCGACCAGTGCGGGCGTGCCCTCGGCCCGCGCGCAGCGGTGCGTGGCGGCCAGCGCGATCCGGCCCCAGCGCAGCCGGACCTCGTCCGGGAGGCGTTCGTCCCGCATGCGCACTCCGGCGAGGACGCGCAGGGTCCGCGGCTGGGGTTCGTCCCGCAGCGGCGGCCCGGTGGCCAGCCAGGCCTCCAGGTCCTCCAGCGCGTGCCCGTCGGGCGGCACCGAGGTCAGCACCTGCCCGCGGGTGAGCAGGGCGACCATGGCGCCCGTGAGGTGGACCTTCGCGGTGTGTCCGGCGTCGAAGGAGCCGACGGGCCGCCCGTACCGCTCGATGTGGCGCAGGCCCAGCCTCGACTCCCCGACGGCGTAGACCTGCCCGGCCCGGGCCACCCCGCCGACGCACCGGACCACGCACACGCCGCCCGTGACGTCGGCCTCCTCGACGGAGTACACCTGCAATTCGGCGATGGACACCCGACCCCCTTCCCCGGGCGGGAGATTACCGCCGCCGCGGGGGCCGGCACACGGCCCGGGTCAGATCGAGGGGCTCTCCAGGACGAGACGGATCTCGGTGACCTCGTAGCCGGCGCGGTCGAAGGCGGCGGCCATCGGGACGTTGACGGTGTCCGTGGTCGCGGTGATGCGCTGCGCGCCCTCGGCCGCGTGGAAGCGGGTGATCTCGCCCAGGATCTCGTCGATCAGGCCCTGACCGCGCTGCTCCGGTACGACGCCCAGGTAGCCGACGTTGCGGTGGTACGGGGTCGCCGACGGGACGGCCAGCCCCGCGAGGGTGCCGTCCGGGAGGTGGGCGAGCCGCCACCAGGAGCGCTCGCCGGGGCAGTCGAGGTAGAACTCGACGTCCTCGCGGGCGAGTTGCTCCGCCTCCATCGACTGGAGCTCGGTCTGCGTGTGCAGGTCGAGGCTGCCGGTGGACAGCCGGACGAAGGCGTCGAGGAACTCCTCGTCGGTGCCCTCGCGGAAGACGAGCCGCCCGGTGGGCTCCGGCGTCCCGGCGGCCGGGGTCCACTCGTAGCGCAGGCGCTCGATCTCCCGCGTCAGGCCGGTCCGGTACGCGGCCTCCTGGCGCCAGGCGATCGCCGCGGCCAGCTCCGGGTCGGCCCGCCAGCCGCGGGGCAGGGAGACGTTGTAGCCGGGCAGCCGGCCGAAGGCGGCGTGGCCGGCCTCCAGCAGCCCGGCGGCGACCGCGGCCGGGTCGGTCACGCGGGCGCTGACCTGGAGGCAGTCGAGCGCGAGGGGCTGCTCGCTGTCGGAGCGGCCCCACCACAGGGCGCGGGCCAGGATCTCGCCGTCCTCGTCCTCGGCGCACCAGATCCACTCGGGGCGGATCCGGTCCTCGGCGAGCTCCTCGCGGATCTTCTCGGGGGTCAGGGCGGGGACGGGACCGTCCGCCGGGTAGGCGACTGCGCGGTCCAGGTCTGCGGGGGCTGCGGTGGCAGCGCGGAAGAGCATCCGGCGATGATCACACAGTCCACCCGCCCTGACCAGGGCTTTTCCGGGCGGCCCGCGCCGGTCGCGCCGATGGCCGGCCTCCGCGGGGGAGGCCGGCCATCGGGTGGTGCGGGGTGCGGGGCGTTACGACCAGGTGATCAGACGGCGGGGGTGTTCCAGGACCGCCGCGATGTCGGCCAGGAAACGGGAGCCGAGTTCGCCGTCGATGAGACGGTGGTCGAACGACAGCGCCAGGGTGGTGACCTGGCGCGGCTTCACCTTGCCCTTGTGGACCCACGGCTGGAGCTTGATCGCGCCGACCGCGAGGATCGCGGACTCGCCCGGGTTCAGGATGGGCGTACCGGTGTCGACGCCGAAGACGCCGACGTTGGTGATGGTGAGGGTGCCGTTCTGCATGTCGGCCGGGGAGGTCTTGCCGTCGCGGGCCGTGGCGACCAGCTCGGACAGGGCCGTCGACAGCTCGCCGAGGGTCTTGGCGTGGGCGTCCTTGATGTTCGGGACGATCAGCCCGCGGGGGGTGGCCGCCGCGATGCCCAGGTTGACGTAGTGCTTGAGCACGATCTCCTGGGCCGCCTCGTCCCAGGACGCGTTGACGTCCGGGTTGCGGCGGACGGCCACCAGGACGGCCTTCGCGATGAGGAGCAGCGGGTTGATGCGCAGCCCCGCGAGGTCCGGGTCGTCCTTGAGCTCCTGCACCAGCTTCATCGTGCGCGTCACGTCGAGCGTGATGAACTCGGTGACGTGCGGCGCCGTGAAGGCCGAGCCGACCATGGCCTGGGCGGTGACCTTGCGGACGCCCTTGACCGGGATGCGCGTCTCGCGCGCCGACGCCGACACCGGCGTCTCGGCCGCCCGGACGGCCGGAGCCGCCTCGGGGGCCGCGGCCGGGGCCGCGGCGGGCACGGCCTGCGGGGCGATCGCCGCGGCGGCCGCCGCGTGGACGTCCTCCCGGGTCACGACCCCGCCGTCACCGGTGGGCACCACGAAGGCCAGGTCGATGCCGAGGTCCTTGGCGAGCTTGCGCACCGGCGGCTTGGCCAGCGGACGCTCGCCGCTCGGCTGCGCCGGGACCGCGGGGAGCACCGGAGCCGCCGCGGGCGCCGCCGGAGCGGCCGCCGGGGCGGTGCCGTTCTGCGCGGGCGCCCCCGCGCTCGCCTTGCGCGGGCGGCGCTTGGTGGAGGCGGTGGAGACCCCGTAGCCGACCAGGACGGGCTGGCGGGCCGCGGCGGCCGGCTCCTCCGCCTCGACGGCGACGGCCGGGGCGGCGGGCGCGGCAGCCGCGGCGGCGGCCGGGGCCGCCTCCTGCACGGGCGCCTCGGCACCGGCGCCGGCCTCCGTCTGCACCGAGATGATGACCTGGCCGACGTCGACCGTGGTGCCCTCCTCGAAGAGGAGCGCGTGCACGACGCCGTCGAACGGGATCGGCAGTTCCACGGCGGCCTTGGCCGTCTCGACCTCGCAGACGACCTGGCCGTCGGTGACGGTGTCACCCGGCTGGACGTACCACTTGAGGATCTCGGCCTCGGTGAGGCCCTCGCCCACGTCGGGCATCTTGAATTCGCGGATGGTCATGAACGTGGCTCCTCAGAACGCCAGCGAGCGGTCGACGGCGTCGAGCACCCGGTCCAGGCCCGGCAGGTACTCGTCCTCCAGGCGGGCCGGCGGGTACGGGGCGTGGAACCCGCCCACGCGCAGCACCGGCGCCTCCAGGTGGTAGAAGCACCGCTCCGTGATGCGGGCGGCGATCTCGGAGCCCATGCCCAGGAACACCGGGGCCTCGTGCACGACGACCAGCCGGCGGGTCTTCTCGACCGAGGTCTGCAGACCGTCGAAGTCGACCGGGGACATCGACCGCAGGTCGACGACCTCCACCGACTTGCCCTCCTCGGCGGCCGCGGCCGCCGCCTCCAGGCAGACCTTCACCATCGGGCCGTAGGCCGCCAGGGTGAGGTCCGAGCCCTCGCGGGCCACGCGCGCCTTGTGCAGCTCACCGGGGATGGCGTCGACGTCGACCTCACCCTTGTCCCAGTAGCGGCGCTTCGGCTCGAAGAAGATCACCGGGTCGTCGCTGAGGATCGCCTGCTGGAGCATCCAGTAGGCGTCGCTCGCGTTAGACGGGGAGACCACCTTGAGGCCCGGGACGTGCGCGAAGAGCGCCTCCGGGGACTCGCTGTGGTGCTCGACCGCGCCGATGCCGCCCGCGTACGGGATGCGGATGACGACCGGCATCTTGATCTTGCCCAGGGCCCGCGCGTGCATCTTCGCGAGCTGCGTGACGATCTGGTCGTACGCGGGGAAGACGAAACCGTCGAACTGGATCTCCACCACCGGCCGGTACCCGCGCAGGGCCAGGCCGATCGCGGTGCCGACGATGCCCGACTCGGCGAGCGGGGTGTCGATGACCCGCTCCTCGCCGAAGTCCTTCTGCAGGCCGTCGGTGATCCGGAAGACACCGCCCAGCTTGCCGACGTCCTCACCCATGATCAGGACCTTCGGGTCCTGCTCCAGGGCCTTGCGCAGCGACTCGTTGAGCGCCTTCGCGATCGACATCTTCTCGACAGCCATCAGTGACCCTCCTCGGCCGACTCGAAGGACGCGAGGTAGGCGGCGAACTGCGCGCGCTCCTCGTCGACGAGCGCGTGCCCGTCCGCGTAGACGTTCTCGAAGATCGCCATGGTGTCCGGGTCGGGCATGGAGCGCACGGCCTCGCGCACGCGCTTGCCCATGGCCTCGCTCTCGGCCTCCAGCTCGGCGAAGAACGCCTCGTCGGCGCCGCCCGTGGCCAGCAGGTGCGCCTTCAGGCGCAGGATCGGGTCCTTGGACTCCCAGGCCGCCGTCTCCTCGTCCCGCCGGTACTTCGTCGGGTCGTCGGAGGTGGTGTGCGCGCCCATCCGGTACGTGAACGCCTCGACCAGCGTCGGGCCCTCACCGCGGCGCGCCCGGTCCAGGGCCCAGCGGGTCACGGCCAGGCAGGCCAGCACGTCGTTGCCGTCGACGCGGATGCCCGGGAAGCCGAAGCCCTGCGCGCGCTGGTAGAGCGGCACGCGCATCTGGCGCTCGGTCGGCTCGGAGATCGCCCACTGGTTGTTCTGGCAGAAGAACACCACGGGGGAGTTGTAGACGGCGGAGAAGTTGAAGGCCTCCATCACGTCGCCCTGGCTGGACGCGCCGTCGCCGAAGTAGGCGATGACGGCCGCGTCCGCGCCGTCCTTGGCCACGCCCATCGCGTAACCGGTCGCGTGGAGCGTCTGCGAGCCGATGACGATCGTGTAGAGGTGGAAGTTGTTGGTGTTCGGGTCCCAGCCGCCGTGGTTCACGCCGCGGAACATGCCGAGCAGGTTGGTCGGGTCGACCCCGCGGCACCAGGCCACGCCGTGCTCGCGGTACGTCGGGAAGACGTAGTCCTCGTCGTTCAGCGCCCGGCCGGAGCCGATCTGCGCGGCCTCCTGGCCGAGGAGCGAGGCCCACAGGCCCAGCTCGCCCTGACGCTGCAGGGCGGTCGCCTCACCGTCGAACCGACGGGTCATGACCATGTCGCGGTACAGCCCGCGCAGGTCTTCGGTGGTGATGTCGGCGACGAAGGGGGCGAACTCGGCGTTCTCCGCGTTGTCGACGCGGTCCCCTTCGGGCGTCAGCAGCTGTACGAGCTGAGGTACGACATCCTGCGTCTGCGCGGTGGCAGCGGCGGGCTTGGCGGCGCTTGCCGCGCCTGCCGCCCGCTTGGTGCCGCTGCTGCGTCGCGGCTTGCGCGCGGCAGTGCTCTCCACGGTCACGTGTGCTCCTCCGTCGGTCCGGCACCCGGGTTCTCCGGGGTCCAGTGCGGCTCACCTGCATCCGTGACGAGCGCACGGGGTGTGTGCGCGTCGCGTTCGGGATTCAGGCGTGACAGGTGCCCCGGCGAGTGCCCTGCGCAATGCACGTTACCCAGTGCGCCGCATAACTGCGAAACCCCGTTTGACCTGCGTTTTTGCTTGGATTTCCAAGTAAATCCGCGGCAGCGGGAACAACCACTGGTCACAGCCTTGCAGGGGCCGGGAACAACGGCACGTTATCCCGGGTAACTCCGGCAGGGAAGGGGTGAGTGTGTGAAACTGACTTCGTGCGCGAAGACGGAAAAATCAAGGTATTCCTCCTGGACGACCACGAAGTGGTACGTCGGGGCGTCCACGAGCTCTTGTCGGTCGAACAGGACATCGAGATCGTCGGCGAGGCCGGTACGGCCGCGGACGCTTTGGTCCGGATTCCCGCCACCCGCCCCGACGTGGCCGTCCTCGACGTCCGGCTGCCCGACGGCAGCGGGGTGGAGGTGTGCCGCGAGGTGCGCTCCCAGAACGAGGACGTCAAGTGCCTGATGCTGACCTCCTTCGCCGACGACGAGGCACTGTTCGACGCGATCATGGCGGGCGCCTCGGGCTACGTACTGAAGGCCATCCGCGGAAACGAGCTGCTCAGCGCGGTGCGCGACGTGGCCGCCGGCAAGTCCCTGCTGGATCCGGTCGCCACCGCCCGCGTGCTGGAGCGGCTGCGCGACGGCAAGAGCGGCAAGCGCGACGACCGGCTCTCCCACCTCACCGAGCAGGAGCGGAAGATCCTCGACCTGATCGGTGAGGGCCTGACCAACCGCGTCATCGGCGAGCGGCTGCACCTGGCCGAGAAGACCATCAAGAACTACGTCTCCAGCCTGCTCTCGAAGCTGGGCATGGAGCGCCGCTCCCAGGCCGCCGCCTACGTGGCCCGCCTGCAGGCCGAGAAGCGCTGATCGGCCCTTCCCCCTGCGGGGCGAACCCCGGTTCATCGCCGTGCACGCGTCGGCCGGGAATCCCGAACGGCCCCGCCGGAACGCCCTCTGATCGCCCCTGACCTGCGCGGACGCGGAAATGGGAACGGGCCCGGCGGAATTGTCTCCGCCGGGCCCTTTCCCGAATTCCCTACCGTCCGTCAGCCCTCGTCCGTCACTCTTCGAACAAGCTGCCGGGGCCGCCCGTCTCACTGGGCTTCAACGTCGGCGGCGTCGTCGGCTTGGTCGACGGGCTCGTCGAGGGCTTCGTCGTCGCCGTGTTGGACGGCGAGGTCGAACCGGTCGGCGAATGCGAGGCGGTCGGCGAGTTCGTCGGGCTGAAGCTCTGCGTCCGACTGCGGCTCGGCGCGGGCTGGGTGTCGTTGTTGTTCGGCGTGTTGTCCGTGGCCTGGTGCGAAGGCTCGGCGTCCGGGGACTTGGACGCGCTCGGCGAGGCGCTGGAGCTCGGCTTGGTGTCCGGCGTCTGCTTCTCGTCGCCCTTGTTGCCCACGCTGTTGACGGCGAAGGCCACGCCGCCCGCGATCGCGACGATCGCGAGCACCGCGAACAGCCACATCTTCCAGCGGCTGCCGTTGCCGCCGCGGTCGTCGTAGCCGTCGTAGCCACCGTTGCCGCCGGGACCGCGGCCGCCGGGGAACGCCGAGCCGTCGTCCGGGTTGAGCGGCGGCACCATCGGCTGCTGGAACTGCGAGGTCGAGGAGTGGGCGGGGTACTGCCGCTGGCCGCCGGTCCCGGCCGCGGGCATGACCGTGGTGGCGCTGCCGCCGCCCTGGCCGTGCGGCAGGGCCATGGTGACCGGACCGGTGTTCCAGGTGCCGGTGTTCGCCCCCTGGTCGTGCAGCATCTGCAGGGCGTACTGGACCAGTGCGCGCATCTCCTCGGCGCTCTGGAACCGGTCGTCCGGGTCCTTGGCGAGGGAGCGCATGACGAGCCCGTCGAGCTCCTGCGGGATGTGCCGGCCCTCCGGCAGCTGCGAGGGCGGCACGGGCGCGTCCTGGACGTGCTGGTAGACCACCGACAGCGGGGTCTCGCCGGTGAACGGGGGCCGCAGCGCGAGGAGTTCGTAGAGCAGACAGCCGGTCGCGTACAGGTCGGAGCGGTGGTCGACGGCCTTGCCGAGGGCCTGCTCGGGCGACAGGTACTGCGGGGTGCCCATGACCATGCCGGTCTGGGTCATCGTCGACTGGACGCCGTGCAGGGCGCGGGCGATGCCGAAGTCCATCACCTTCACCGCGCCGTTGTCGGTGATGATGACGTTCGCCGGCTTGATGTCGCGGTGCACGATGCCGTGCTGGTGCGAGTAGGCGAGGGCCTCGAGCACGCCCGAGGTGATGATGAGCGCCTGCTCGGGGCCCGGGGCCTCGGCGCTGACCAGCAGGTCACGGATGGTGCGGCCCTCGACCAGCTCCATCACGATGTAGGGGACGGTGTTCGGGCCGACCCGGTCCTCGCCCGAGTCGTAGACGGCGACGACGGCGTGGTGGTTCAGCCCGGCGACGGACTGCGCCTCGCGCGTGAAGCGGGCCTTGGACACCGGGTCCTCGGCCAGGTCGGCGCGCAGCAGCTTCACGGCGACGGTGCGGCCCAGCCGTACGTCCTCGGCCGCGAAGACCTCGGCCATGCCGCCCCGGCCCAGCCGGTGCGTCAGCCGGTAACGGCCGTCTCCCACCAGGCCGCCGGCGCCCCAGTGCTCAGGACCATCGGTCATCCCGGCGCCGTTTCCCTCGGGTTCGGGTGCCATCAGTCCTCGCCGTCGTCTCTCTCGGCCGCCGCTCAGCGGTAGTCCTCTTCTTTGGTGTTCCGACGAACGCTACAGCCTCGGAACCGGTCACCGTTCGGACAAGACCAGGCTGTGCCCATGTGGTCACGGAACGGGCACCTGGCTTGACGTGTGCTTGCCCTCGGGCAGACTGGGCGCCATATGCGCCCGGCCAGAGGCGTGGGGACACATCCCGAGGGGAAGCAACAGTCATGAGCCAGGACGGCACTCAGGGCCAGTACGCGGGCGGCTCTCTGGCCGGTGGCCGTTACCAGCTAAGGGACTTGCTGGGCGCGGGCGGCATGGCCTCCGTGTACCTGGCATACGACTCGGCGCTCGACCGGCAGGTCGCCATCAAGACCCTGCACAGCGACCTCGGCCGCGAGCAGTCGTTCCGCGAGCGGTTCCGCCGCGAGGCCCAGGCTGTAGCGAAACTGTCGCACACGAACATCGTCTCGGTATTCGACACGGGTGAAGGCGAAGTGACGTTCGGCGGCTCCGGCGCGGGCGACGGCGCCGTGATGCCCTACATCGTCATGGAGTACGTGGAAGGCCAGCCCCTCGGCTCGGTCCTGGAGGCGGACATCCGCCAGTACGGCGCCATGCCGGCGGACAAGGCCCTGAAGGTGACGGCCGACGTGCTGGCCGCCCTGGAGACCAGCCACGAGATGGGGCTCGTCCACCGCGACATCAAGCCCGGCAACGTCATGGTGAACAAGCGCGGCGTGGTCAAGGTGATGGACTTCGGCATCGCCCGGGCCATGCAGTCGGGGGTCACCTCGATGACCCAGACCGGCATGGTCGTCGGCACCCCGCAGTACCTCTCGCCCGAGCAGGCCCTGGGGCGTGGCGTCGACGCCCGCTCCGACCTGTACTCGGTCGGCATCATGCTGTTCCAGCTGCTGACCGGGCGGATCCCCTTCGACGCGGACTCGCCGCTGGCCATCGCGTACGCGCACGTGCAGGAGGAGCCGGTCGCCCCGTCCTCCGTCAACCGTTCGCTCACCCCGGCGATGGACGCGCTGGTGGCGCGGGCCCTCAAGAAGAACCCGAACGAGCGCTTCCCCACGGCCGCGGCCATGGGCGACGAGGTGGCGCGGGTGCTCGCCTCCGGGCAGGCCGGGGCGCCGGTCATCGTCCCGGGCCAGGGACCGCTGAGCAGTGGTGCGGGCGTGGGCTCGGCCGTGTTCCCGCCGGTGGACTCCGGTTTCCAGGCGCCCCCGCAGTCGGTGCAGCATCCGTACCAGGCCCACACCCCGACGCCCACCCCCTACGCGCCGACGCCGGCCCCGCAGGCGCACGCGCAGGGCGGCTACGCCTACCCGCACACGCCCCCGCCGCAGCAGTACGCCCCGCAGACCCCGCCGCCGTACACGATCTCCCCGACGAGCGGGCAGACCCGGTCCTCGGCGGGCGGCGACGGCAAGCGGAACATGCCGGTGGTCGTCGGCGCGATCGCGGTGGCGCTGCTGGCCGTCGGTGGCGTGATCGCGGCGATCGCGATGAACGGCGACGACGACAAGAAGGGCGGCACCACGGCGGACCCGGGGGCCTCCACGGCCGCGTCCGCCTCGGCCAAGGCCGGGTTCAAGGGGCCCGACCCCACGCGCACGATCGACCCGAAGAAGTGCACGGAGCCGGTGAAGCACTACAGCGAGGCCGGCAAGTACTCGGCGCCGGACCTCAAGTACAAGAACCTGCTCTCCGTGAAGGAGTGCATCCAGGCCTCGGGCGGCAAGTACAAGATCGAATACAAGGACGAGGCCGTCTACGGCAAGGACACGGTGCTGATGCAGTCGCCGGCCTCCGGCGAGAAGATCGACAAGGAAGGCACGGAGTACACGCTGACCGTGTCGACCGGCAATCCGGAGTAGCCCGCAGCAGAGGCGCCTCACGACACACCGGCATCCCGGGCACCCCAATGGGGCGCCCGGGATGCCTGCTTTGCCCCACTATGTAAATCTGGGCGCATATCTCTGACGCCGAGCGAACGTCTCGGCCGCTCGGGACGGGAGGGGCTCCCCGTGATCCAAGGCTTCCGTCCGCCGCGCTGGCTGGCCTGTGCCGCACTCGTCGCCGCCGCCCTCGCGCCTGCCGCCTCCGCATACGCCGGCCCCTTCGCCCTGACCCCCGGCGCCGCCCCGCGCACCCCACCCGCCTCGCGCACCTCCCCCGCCCTCCCGGCCCCGCCCACCCCGTCGGACGAGGCCCACCGCGAGCTCGCCGGCAGCTTCGCCGGGGTCGGGCGGGAGCGGCCCGGCCGGCCGGTGGGCGAGCCGGCCAACCCGGAGCTGGTCGTGGCCGCGCGGCCGCTGCCGGTCCGCCCGCACACCCGGCCCACACCTCCGGCCCCGCCGCCGCCCCCACCGCCACCACCGGCGGTGGCGTCGAGCCCGCGCGACCCGCACGGGGAGGTCACCGCCCTCGGCACCGAACCGAACGACCGGGCTGCCGACCTGGCCGCGCACATACTGCCGCTCGGCACCGGATTCGCCCTGATGGGACTGGGTCTGGGCTACCTCGGCGTGCGCCTGCGCCGGAGCATCTAGGGGCGTCCGCGCCAAGTGGCGCGCAGGGGGTCCGCCTTCCGGCGTACACCCGAGGATGGTTGCCGAGAGTGAACATACTCGGTATACATACTCGGTATGTCGATCCGTCACGGGCTTCTCGCCCTGCTGGAACGGGGTCCTCGGTACGGCTCCCAGCTGCGCACCGAGTTCGAATCCCGCACCGGCTCCACCTGGCCGCTCAACGTCGGGCAGGTCTACACGACCCTCGCCCGCCTCGAACGCGACGGTCTCGTCGCCCCGGACGGCGAGGACGCCGCCGGACACACCCTGTACGCCATCACCGACTCCGGACGCACCGAGCTGCGCCAGTGGTACGAGCGTCCCGTCGACCGGGCCAACCCGCCCCGCGACGAGCTCGCCATCAAGCTCGCGATGGCCGTGGGCGCGCCCGGAGTGGACATCCGCGCCGTCATCCAGTCCCAGCGCCACGCCACCATCAAGGCGATGCAGGACTACACCCGGCTCAAGGCCACGGCACTCACCGCGGTCGAGAGCGGGCAGTCGCGCGAACGCGACGACGTGGCCTGGTTGCTCGTCCTGGAGCAGCTGATCTTCCAGACCGAGGCCGAAGCCCGCTGGCTCGACCACTGCGAGGCCCGGCTCGTACGGCTCTCCCTGCCGGCCGACCGGAGAGCCGGCGAAGCCGAACCACCCCAGGCCACCGCCACCGAGACCCCGGCCCCGACCACCACCGACCGGCCCCGTACCGCCCGCACGCGGCGAGGCTGAACCACCGTCCCAGGGGGGATCCCTCATGCCTGACCAGCACCAGCCCCAACAGCCCGTACTGCAGTTGGACCGACTCGTCCGCACCCACGGCAGCGGCGCCACCGAAGTGCACGCCCTGCGCGGGATCAGCCTCTCGGTCTTCCCCGGCGAACTCGTCGCCGTCATGGGCCCGTCCGGATCCGGCAAGTCCACCCTGCTGACCCTCGCGGGCGGCCTCGACACCCCGAGCAGCGGCCGGGTCGTGGTCGAGGGCACCGACATCACCACCGCGAGCCGCAAGCAGCTGGCCACCCTGCGCCGCCGCAGCATCGGGTACGTCTTCCAGGACTACAACCTGATACCGGCCCTCACCGCCGCCGAGAACGTGGCCCTGCCCCGGGAACTCGACGGGACCTCCGCCCGCAAGGCGCGGGCGTCCGCGCTCGCCGCGCTGGAGGAGATGGGCCTCGGCGCGCTCGCCGACCGCTTCCCCGACGAGATGTCCGGCGGCCAGCAGCAGCGCGTGGCCATCGCCCGCGCCCTCGTGGGCGACCGCCGCCTCGTCCTCGCCGACGAGCCCACCGGCGCCCTCGACTCCGAGACCGGCGAGTCCGTCCTCTCCCTGCTGCGCTCCCGCTGCGACGCGGGCGCCGCCGGGGTGCTCGTCACGCACGAGCCGCGGTTCGCCGCCTGGGCCGACCGCGTGGTCTTCCTGCGCGACGGCAGCGTCGTCGACGAGACCCTGCGCAGCCGGCCCGACTCGCTCCTCTCCGGGCAGGCGGCCGGCCAGTGACCTCCTCGCTCCAAGGCTGGTACCACTCCTGGGTCGCGGCCCTGCGCATCGCCCGCCGCGACGCCTGGCGTGCCAAGGGCCGCAGCGCCCTGGTCCTCGCGATGATCGCCCTGCCGATCATCGGCGTGAGCGCCGCCGACCTCACCCTGCGCAGCGCCCAGCTCTCCCCCGAGCAGGCCCTCTCGCGTCAGATCGGGGCCGCCGACGCCCGCGTGCGCCCCTCGCACATGGGCGTGGCCATCTACCAGCTGCCGGACGGCTCCAGCTCCGCGCCCGTCGGCGGCTACGAGAACTTCGACGGCGCGGCGATGCCGCCGGAGCCCCCGCAGGAGCTGGACACGTCCACGCTCCCGGCCGGAGCCCGGGTCGTCAAGGACGCCGTGGGCTACGGCAAGATCCACACCGAGCACGGTCTGCTCGACACCGACCTGCACGAGCTCGACACGCAGAGCCCGCTGGTCGACGGCATGTTCACGCTCGACCGCGGCCGGCTGCCCGAGCGCGCCGGCGAGGTCGCCGCGACCACCGCGTTCCTGCGGGAATCCGGCCTCTTCGTCGGCTCCTCGGTCACCCCGCGCGGAGCGACCAGCTCGTACAAGATCGTCGGGGCGTACGAACTCCCCAGCAAACTCGGCAAGACCGAGATCCTCGCCCCGCCGGGATCCCTGATCGCCCCGCTCGACCAGGCGCTGGAGGCCTCCGGAGGCTTCGGGCTCCGCCCCAACGTCAGCTTCCTGGTCAAGGTCAGCGGCGAAGGTTTCACGTGGAACATGGTGAAGGCGGCCAACACCAAGTCCCTGGTGGTCGTCTCCCGCGCCGTCCGCCTGAACCCGCCTGCCGACGCCGACGTGCCGCTCTTCCAGCAGGAACCCAAGGAGCAGTACCGGCAGGACGCGGGCCGCGGCTCCGACATGGCCGTCGTGGTCACCGTCGTGGGCCTCGCCATGCTGGAGATCTGCCTGCTCGCCGGACCGGCCTTCGCGGTCGGCGCCCGGCGCTCGCGCCGCCAGCTCGGCCTGGTCGGCGCCAACGGCGGCGACCGGCGCCACATCCGTTCCATCGTGCTCTCCGGCGGCCTGGTCATCGGAGCCGTCTCCGCCGTCATCGGCACCGTCGTCGGCGGGGTGCTCACCATCGCGCTCCGCCCCGTCCTGGAAGAGCAGCTCGGCGTCCGCTTCGGCGGCCTCGACTTCCGCCCCCTGGAACTGGCCGGCATCGCCCTGCTCGCCGTCGTGACCGGCCTGCTGTCCGCCATCGTCCCCGCCGTCACCGCGTCCCGGCAGACCGTGCTGGCCTCGCTGACCGGCCGCCGCGGGGTGCGCCGCGCCAACCGGGTACTACCCGTCATCGGCCTGGTCGCCGTCACCGCCGGCGCCGTGATCGCCCTGTACGGCACCGCTTCGAAGATGGGCGCCACCGTCGTCGCGGGCGGCAGCGCCCTCGCCGAGCTGGGCATCGTCGCCCTCACGCCGGTCCTGGTCGGCCTGTTCGGCCGGCTCGGGCGTCGGCTGCCGCTGTCGCCGCGGCTCGCGCTGCGCGACGCCGTGCGCAACCGCGGGCGTACGGCGCCCGCCGTGGCCGCGGTCCTGGCCGCCGTCGCCGGCACCGTCGCGGTGGCCACGTACGAGCACAGCCGGGACCTGCAGGCGCGGCACGAGTACGTCGCCGACCTCCCGCACGGCGCCGGGGTGCTCGAAACCAGGGAGCACAGCGCCTACAAGGAGGTGCCGGCCCTGCGCGCGGCCCTCTCCAAGGAGCTCCCGGTGGCGGTCCGGGCGGACTTCGACCGGCTGGTCGTCGGCATGCCGAGCTGCGAGTCGTTCTCCCGGGAACCCGGCTGTGGCCGCGTCGAGGTCATCAAGCCCAAGGAGCAGCGCTGCCCGCTCTACGACGTCCCCGGCGGTCCTTCCTCCTTCACCGAGGAGCAGGCCCGGACCCTGCGCCAGGACTGGCGCTGCGCGGAGACCCGGCGCATCAACCAGAACGCGGTGGTCGTCGCCGACGAGAAGCTGCTGAGCGTGCTGGCCGTCACCGACCCCGGCTCCGTGGCCGCCCTCAAGGAGGGCCGCGCCGTCTCCTTCGACAAGCGCCAGGTCAAGGACGGCAGGATCACCCTGCGGGTGGTCGTCGCCAAGGAGGGCGCCCAGCCCTCCACCCCGGTCGGCGAGGATCCGGCCGGTGAGGACAAGGTCCTGCCCGTCCACCTGGCACCCGAGACCGCCGAGGCCTGGGGGATCCAGCTGGTCCTGCCGCCCGCCACGGCCAAGGCCGCCGGACTGGCCACGGCCCCGTCCGGTTCGTACTTCACCCTCGACGGGACGGCGAGCAGCGAGCAGCGGCAGAAGATCGCCGGGGAGATCGACCGCATGGGCGTCGAGGCCGAGGTGCGCATCGAGGCGGGCTACCAGGGCAACGACAGCCTGGCACTGCTGGCCCTGACGATCTTCGCGGGCCTGGCCACCATCGGCGCTGCCGGCATCGCCACCGGGCTCGCCCAGGCCGACGCCGAGGCCGATCTGAAGACCCTGGCGGCCGTGGGCGCGGCGCCGCGCGTGCGGCGGACGCTGAGCGGCCTCCAGTGCGGGGTGATCGCCCTGATGGGCGTCGTCCTGGGCTCGGCGGCCGGGATCCTGCCCGCGGTGGGGCTGCGCATGGTGCAGCGACGGGAACTGGACGCGCTCTACCAGCACTCCCTCAGCCAGGGGTTCGTGTCGGAGGGGGCGCCCTACGTGCCGATCTCCGTGCCGTGGGAGACCCTCGCCCAGCTGATCGTCGTGGTCCCGCTCGGCGCGGCCCTGCTGGCGGCGCTGGTCACCCGCTCCAGCGGCGCCCTGGCCCGCCGGACCGCGCAGTAATCCCGGGGCCCCCGTACAGGGTGGATCACGCCTGTACGGGGGCACACCGTGTGAGAACGAAGGTGTGCGAGAGAATGACGGCATGGAGATGCCGAGGAGTGAACGGTCGCAGGACAGTCCCCCGCACGTCCTGATCGTGGGACAGGACGGGACGGCCGTCGGCGACGCCGATGACGAGTCGCGCGAGGTCCCGGTGACGGAGATGGTCGAACAGCCCGCCAAGGTCATGCGCATCGGCAGCATGATCAAGCAACTCCTGGAAGAGGTACGTGCCGCGCCTCTGGACGAGGCGAGCCGGGTCCGGCTCAAGGACATCCATGCCGCCTCGGTGAAGGAGCTGGAGGACGGTCTGGCCCCGGAGCTCGTGGAGGAACTGGAGCGCCTGTCCCTCCCGTTCACCGAGGAGGCCATTCCCTCGGAGGCCGAACTGCGCATCGCGCAGGCCCAGTTGGTGGGCTGGCTGGAGGGCCTCTTCCACGGCATCCAGACGGCCCTGTTCGCGCAGCAGATGGCGGCGCGGGCCCAGTTGGAACAGATGCGGCGCGCCCTCCCGCCGGGCGGCCCCCACGACGACGACGATGACGGCGGCCACGGCGCGATCCGCTCGGGCCCGTACCTCTAGCCTCCGACGTCCGCACACAAGCGGGTCCGGCCCACGCCCCCGGCGCGGCCCGGACCCGCTTCCACGTTTCCGGGGAGCCGCGCCCCGGGGCCCGGGCCGGGCGGGATGCGCCCCGGGTCGGTCCGGCTCCGCCCCGGGCACACGGTCCGCGCATACTCATGGGCATGAGCTACGACGCGATCGTGCTGGCCGGCGGCGCCGCGCGGCGCCTCGGCGGGGCGGACAAGCCCACGCTGAGCGTCGGCGGCCGCACCCTCCTCGACCGCGTCCTCGACGCCTGCCCCGACGCCCGGACCACCGTCGTGGTCGGCGGCCGCCGCCCCACCGCGCGCCCGGTCCGCTGGACCCGGGAGGACCCGCCCGGCGGCGGGCCCGTGGCGGCGCTGGACGCCGGGCTGCGCGGGACCACCGCCGAGCTGGTCCTCGTTCTCTCCGCGGACCTGCCGTTCCTGGACCGGGCGACCGTGCGCACCCTGCTCGACGCGCCCGGACCGGACGGGGCGCTGCTGCGCGATCCCGAGGGCCGGGACCAGCCGCTGGTCGCCGCCTACCGGGCCGAGGCCCTGCGCCGCGAGATCGCCCTGCTGGCCACGGAACACGGCACCCTCACCGGACTGCCGCTCCGCGCGCTCACCTCCGAACTGGACCTCGCCCGCGTCACGGCCCAGCCACTCGCCTCGTTCGACTGCGACACCTGGGACGATCTCGCCGCCGCCCGGGCCCGCATCAGGGAGCATGGAACCGTGCTGGACCAATGGATGACCGCCGCCAAGAACGAGCTGGGCATCGACCTCGACGTCGACGTCAAGAACCTGCTCGACCTCGCCCGGGACGCCGCCCACGGCGTCGCCCGCCCCGCAGCCCCGCTGACCACCTTCCTGGTCGGTTATGCGGCCGCCCAGGCCGCCGCCACCGGCGCCGACCCCGCCCAGGCCGTCGCCGAGGCCTCCCGCAAGGCCGCCGACCTGGCACTGCGCTGGGCCGCCGAGGCCGAGGCAGACGCGGGACCCGACGCGGGTCCCGATGCCGCCGCCGAACGGAACGGCTCCGGATGACCCCCGCGAACTCCGCCGAACGGGCCCTCGACGAGGCCCTGGCCCTGGTCAGCCGCGTCCCCGAGGGCGGCGGGGCGGGCGAACACAAGGCCGCCTCCTGGCCGCGCGCCCGGGAGGCCGCCGTCCGCGCCGGGGCCGGCGTACGGGCCCGTACGCACCGGGTTCCCCTCGCCGACGCCCTCGGCGAGGTCCTGGCCGCGCCCCTGGACGCGCTGACCGACCTGCCGTCCTTCGACACCTCCGCCATGGACGGCTGGGCCGTCGCCGGTCCCGGTCCCTGGAGCGTGCGGACCGGCGCCGGGGTCCTGGCCGGCTCCGACCGGCCCGCGCCCCTCGCGGACGGCGAGGCCGTACGCATCGCCACCGGCGCCCGGATCCCCACCGACACCACCGCCGTCATCCGCACCGAGCACTGCCGCGAGGCGGGCACCCAGCTCTTCGCCGACCGGCCCGTCCTCACCGGCCAGGACATCCGCCCGCGCGGCCAGGAGTGCCGTTCCGGGGACCTGCTGCTGCCCGCCGGTTCCCTGGTCACCCCGGCCGTCCTCGGGCTCGCCGCGGCCGCCGGGTACGACGAGCTGGCCACCCGGCCCCGGCCCCGCGTGGAGATCCTGGTCCTCGGCGACGAGCTGCTCACCGAGGGCCGCCCGCACGACGGACTGATCCGCGACGCCCTCAGCCCCATGCTCGGCCCCTGGCTCGCCCGGCTGGGCGCCGAGGTCGTCGGCACGCGAAGGCTCGGCGACGATCCCGAAGGGGCCGCGGCCCTGCTGGAGGCCGTCACCGGCTCCACCGCCGACGTGCTGGTGACCACCGGCGGCACCGCCTCCGGGCCCGTCGACCACGTCCACCCCGTCCTGCGCGAGGCGGGCGCCGAGCTGCTGGTCGACGGGGTGGCGGTACGCCCCGGGCACCCGATGCTGCTGGCCCGCATCGGCGACCGGGTGGACGGACGGCACCTGGTGGGGCTGCCCGGCAACCCGCTGGCCGCCGTCTCCGGCCTCCTGACCCTCGCCGAGCCCCTGCTGCGCGCCCTCGCGGGCCGCCGCAAGCGCCCCCGCTACACGGCGCCGGTCCAGGGCGACGTACCCGGCCACCCGTACGACACGCGACTGGTGCCGGTACTGCTGAGCGACGAGCACGCGGTGCCACTGCGCTACCACGGACCGGCGATGCTGCGCGGCGTGGCGGCCGCCGACGCGCTGGCCGTCGTACCGCCGAAGGGCGCGCGCTCCGGGCAGGACCTGGAGATCCTCGACCTCCCGTGGGCTTCCGGAGGATGTTTCACGTGAAACTTCACGGTCAGGACGCCATGGCCCGCGACGCCGACGAGAGGCTCGCCTACCGGCGCATCAAACTGCCCAAGCGCATCGTCGAACAGCCGCTCCGGCAGGTCACCAAGCGCCTGCTGATGGCCCTCTTCGTGCTCTTCCTGACGGTCCTCATCGTGTGGCTGGACCGCGACGGCTACCACGACAACGCCAACGAGCAGGTCGACTTCCTCGACTGCGTCTACTACGCGACCGTGACGCTGTCGACGACCGGCTACGGCGACATCGTCCCGTACAGCGACAGCGCGCGGCTGACGAACATCCTGCTGATCACACCACTGCGGGTGCTGTTCCTGATCATCCTGGTCGGTACCACCCTGGAAGTCCTGACGGAACGGACCCGGGAAGAGTGGCGGCTGAAGCGCTGGAGGAAGAACTTGCGTGAGCACACGGTCGTCGTCGGCTTCGGCACCAAGGGCCGCTCGGCCCTCCAGACGCTGCTGGCCACCGGCCTCAGCCGGGAGCAGGTCGTCATCGTCGACCCGAGTGCCAAGGTGATCGACATGGCCAACGCGGAGGGGCTCACCGGTGTGGTCGGCGACGCCACCCGCTCCGAGGTGCTGCTGCGCGCCGAGCTGCCGAAGGCCCGTCAGATCGTCATCGCCACGCAGCGGGACGACACGGCGGTCCTGGTCACTCTGACGGCACGCCAGCTCAACCGCGGGGCGAAGATCGTCGCGGCGGTGCGCGAGGAGGAGAACGCCCCGCTGCTGCGCCAGTCCGGCGCCGACGCCGTCATCACGAGCGCGAGCGCGGCCGGCCGCCTGCTGGGCCTCTCGGTGCTCAGCCCGAGCGCGGGCACCGTGATGGAGGACCTGATCCACCAGGGCAGCGGCCTCGACCTGATCGAACGGCCCGTCCGCAAGTCCGAGGTGGGCAAGTCGGTGCGGGACACCGACGACCTGGTGGTGAACGTGCTGCGCGGACACCGGCTGCTCGCCTACGACGATCCGCACGCCAGCCCGATCCAGCTGACGGACCGTCTCATCACCATCGTCCGGGCGGCTCCGTCCGGCACGCCCCCTCTGACACTGGGTTCTGCCGAGTAGCGCCGAGTTCGCGTAGCCTCCGGGCCATGCATGCGATCACCATCGAGCAGCCCGGCGGCCCCGAGGCCCTCGTCTGGAGCGACGTACCCGATCCGGTGGCGGGCGAGGGCGAGGTCCTCGTCGAGGTCGCGGCGAGCGCCGTGAACCGCGCCGACGTACTCCAACGCCAGGGGTTCTACGACCCACCGCCCGGCGCCTCGCCCTATCCGGGGCTGGAATGCTCCGGGCGGATCGCCTCGATCGGGCCCGGGGTGTCCGGCTGGTCGGTGGGCGACGAGGTGTGCGCCCTGCTGGCGGGCGGCGGATACGCGCAGCGGGTGGCCGTCCCGGCGGGCCAGCTGCTGCCGGTCCCGGCGGGCGTGGACCTGGTGACGGCGGCCGCGCTGCCCGAGGCCGTCACGACCGTGTGGTCCAACGTGTTCATGGTGGCCGGACTGCGGCCCGGCGAGACCCTGCTCGTGCACGGCGGGTCCAGCGGGATCGGGACGATGGCGATCCAGCTGGCGAAGGCGGTGGGCGCCACGGTCGCCGTGACGGCGGGCGGCCCGGAGAAGCTGGCGCGCTGCAAGGAGCTGGGCGCGGACATCCTGATCGACTACCGCGAACAGGACTTCGTGGCGGAGCTGAAGGCGGCGACGGGCGGGGCCGACGCGGACGTGATCCTGGACATCATCGGCGCGAAGTACCTCTCCCGGAACGTGGACGCCCTGGCCGTGAACGGCCGGCTCGCGGTGATCGGGCTCCAGGGCGGCGTGAAGGCCGAGCTGAACCTCGGCGCGCTGCTCGCCAAGCGTGCGGCGATCACCGCCACCACCCTGCGGTCCCGCCCGCTGGAGGAGAAGGCGGCCATCGTCGCGGCCGTACGGGAGCACGTGTGGCCGCTGGTGGCCGCGGGCCGGATCCGCCCGGTGGTCCACGCGACGTTCCCGATGGCGGCCGCCGCCGAGGCCCACCGGGTCATGGAGTCGAGCAGCCACGTGGGCAAACTGCTGCTCACGGTCTGAGCGCGGCGGCCACCGGCCCCTCCGGGGCGGCGCACGCCTGACACCGACCCCGGTGCAGGTGCGTGCCAGGCCCTCGACATCGCGGTGGTGCCGGCCGCCGGGCCCCCGGTGAGGCGGCGCCGGCCCGCCACGACGCCGTGCGCGGGCCGGATCCGCTACAGGCTGCGCAGCAGGACCGCCGGGGATTCCACGCAGTCGGCGACGTAGCGGAGGAAGCCGCCCGCCGTGCCGCCGTCGCAGACCCGGTGGTCGAACGTCAGCGACAGCTGCACGACCTGGCGGACCGCCAGCTCGCCCTGGTGCACCCACGGCTTGGGGATGATCCGGCCCAACCCGAGCATCGCCGCCTCCGGGTGGTTGATGATCGGCGTGGAGCCGTCCACCCCGAACACCCCGTAGTTGTTCAGGGTGAAGGTGCCGCCCGTCAGGTCGGCCGGTGCCAGCTTCCCGGTCCGCGCCAGCTCCGTCAGGCGGGCGAACTCCGCCGACAGGGACTCCGGGTTCCGGTCCTGCGCGTCCCGGACCACCGGGACCATCAGGCCCCGCTCGGTCTGCGCGGCGAAGCTCAGGTGCACGGCCGGGAGCCGGACGATCTCCTTCGCCTCCAGGTCCACCGTGGAGTTGAGCTCCGGGTAGCGGGCCAGCGCCGCCGTGCAGATGCGGGCCAGCAGCGCCAGCACCGAGATCTTGGGGCCGCCCACCGCGTTCATCGCGGCGCGGGCCGCCATCAGCTCGGTGGCGTCCGCGTCGACCCAGCAGGTGGCGTCCGGGATCTCCCGACGGCTGCGCGACAGCTTCTCGGCGACCGCGCCCCGCACGCCCTTGAGCGGGATCCGCTCGCCCCGCGCGGCCGGTGCGGCCGGCGCCGAAACCGGCGGCGTCACCGGCTCCGGTGCCCGCAGCGCCGCCAGCGCCGCCTCGACGTCCGCCCGGAGGATCAGCCCCTCCGGGCCCGACCCGTGCAGGGCGCGCAGGTCGACGCCGTTGTCCTTGGCCAGCTTCCGCACAAGCGGCGAGATGACCGGCACCGGCCCGGCGGGAGCCACCGGGGCAGCCGGGGCCACCGGGGCCACCGGCGCCGCGACCACGGGGGCCGCGGCGACCACGGGAGCCGACACCGCGGCGGTGACGGGTCGCACCCGTCGCCGACGCGCCGGGCGCGAGTGGTCCGAGCCGTAGCCGATCAGGGGCCGCGGTGCGCTGCCGGAGCCCTCGGCCTCGGCCGCCGGGGCCGCCGGGGCCTCGGTGAGCGAGGCCGCACCCACCGCCACGGTGATCAGCGGAGCCCCGACCGGCAGCTCCTGCCCCTCCTCGCCGAAGCGGGCGGTGACCACTCCGCCGTACGGGCAGGGCACCTCCACCATCGCCTTGGCCGTCTCGACCTCGACGACCGGCTGGTCGATGGCGACGACATCGCCGACCGCGACCAGCCAGCGCACGATCTCCGCCTCGGTGAGGCCCTCACCGAGGTCCGGCAGCTTGAATTCCATGACCTGCGGCATCAGTTCTCCCACTGCAGGCGCGCCACGGTGTCCAGGATCCGGTCCACGCCCGGCAGGTGGTGCTTCTCCAGCATCGGCGGCGGGTACGGGATGTCGAAGCCCGTCACCCGCAGCACCGGCGCCTCCAGGTGGTGGAAGCAGCGCTCCGTGACGCGGGCGGCGATCTCCGCGCCCGGTCCGCCGAAGCCGTTCGCCTCGTGGACGACCACCGCGCGCCCGGTGCGGCGTACGGACCGCACGACCGTCTCCTCGTCGAAGGGGACGAGCGAGCGCAGGTCCACGACCTCCAGGTCCCAGCCCTCCTCGCGGGCCGCCTCGGCCGCCTCCAGGCAGACCGGCAGCGAAGGCCCGTAGGTGATCAGCGTCGCGCTCGTGCCGGCCCGCCGGACCAGGGCCTTGCCGATGCCCGGCACGGCCGCCGGCGCCTCGGGCGACCAGTCGGCCTTCGACCAGTAGAGCCGCTTCGGCTCCAGGAAGACCACCGGGTCGTCGCTGGCGATCGACGCGCGCAGCAGCCCGTACGCGTCCTCGACGGTAGCCGGGGTCACGACGTGGAGGCCGGGCGTCGCCACGTAGTACGCCTCGGAGGAGTCGCAGTGGTGCTCCACGCCGCCGATCCCGCCGCCGTACGGCACACGGATGGTGATGGGCAGCGGCATCGCGCCGCGCGTGCGGTTGCGCATCTTCGCGACGTGCGAGATCAGCTGCTCGAACGCCGGGTAGGCGAAGGCGTCGAACTGCATCTCGACCACCGGCCGCAGCCCGTACATGGCCATACCGACCGCCGCGCCCAGGATCCCGGCCTCCGCGAGCGGGGTGTCCGTGCAGCGGTCCTCGCCGAACTCCTTCGCGAGCCCGTCGGTGATCCTGAAGACCCCGCCGAGCGTGCCGACGTCCTCGCCCATGACGTGGACCGTCGGGTCCTCGGCCATGGCGTCGCGCATGGCCCGGGTCAGGGCCTGCGCCATCGTCGAGGGCTTGGCCCCCGGCTTCGCGGACTTCGCCGCCGCCACCGTCGTCACGCCTGGTCCTCGGCTTCCAGCTCTGCGCGCAGCGCGGCCGCCTGCTCGCGCAGCCGGTCGGTCTGCTCCGCGTACACGTGTGCGAACAGGTCCATCGGGTCCACCACCGGGTCGGCGTTCATCCCCTCGCGGAGCGCCGCGGCCATCACCTCGGCCTCGTCGCGCGCCGCCTGCACGGCCGCCTCGTCGATGATCCCGCGCGCGGTCAGCTCGCGCTCCAGGAGATCGATCGGGTCGTGCGCCTTCCACGCCTCGACCTCGGCGTCACCGCGGTAGCGGGTCGCGTCGTCGGCGTTGGTGTGGGCCTCCATCCGGTACGTGACCGCCTCGATCAGCGTCGGGCCGCCGCCGGCCCGGGCCCGCCGGACCGCCTCGGACAGCACCTCGTGCACCGCCGCGATGTCGTTGCCGTCGACCAGCCGGCCGGGCATGCCGTAGCCCACGGCCTTGTGGGCCAGCGTCGGGGCCGCGGTCTGCTTGGCGAGCGGGACGGAGATCGCGAAGCCGTTGTTCTGCACGAGGAAGACCACCGGGGCCTGCCAGACGGCGGCGAAGTTCAGTGCCTCGTGGAAGTCGCCCTCGCTGGTGCCGCCGTCGCCGACCATGGCGAGGGCGACGACGTCGTCACCGCGCAGCCGGGCGGCGTGCGCCAGGCCCACCGCGTGCGGCAGCTGGGTGGCGAGCGGGGTGGAGAGCGGGGCTATGCGGTGTTCACGCGGGTCGTAGCCGGTGTGCCAGTCGCCGCGCAGCAGGGTCAGCGCCTGTACGGGGTCCAGTCCGCGGGCCACGGCCGCCAGGGTGTCGCGGTAGCTCGGGAAGAGCCAGTCCCGGTCCTCCAGGACCATCGCGGCCGCGATCTCGCAGGCCTCCTGGCCGACGGTGGAGGGGTAGACGGCGAGCCGGCCCTGCTTGGTCAGCGCGGTGGCCTGGGCGTTGTAGCGGCGGCCGCGCACCAGCTCGGCGTAGCAGCGCCGCATCAGCGCGGGGTCCAGCCGGTCGGCCGCCTCGGTGCCCAGGACCCGGTAGGGCTCGGGGTCCGGGAGCAGCGCAGCGGCGTCCGTACGGGGCCTCCAGGCGGGCGGCGGGGTGGGCCGGTGGGTCGCACCGGCACCGGGCAGCTCTTGGACCGTCATGGCGGCGTACACCTCCTCGTGGGAAGTCGGATGGACGCTCCGGGGGCACCCCCGGCGGTGGCCGGGGGATTGTGAGGCGCCTCACCTACCGATTGTTCGGTTGTCCGCGCAATTTGGCTACAGGCGACTCCAGGCTGTGGACAAACTGGCGCCGGGGCCCTGGGATGGATGCAGGACGTCCAGGAGAGGGAGGCATCGGGCAATGCCGGATGAACAAATGGCCGGAGCCGGTCCCGCACCGGTTCCACCGGGGGGCGCCCCGGGCACACCTGGTGCCCCGGCAGTCCCGCCGGTCACACCCCGCCCCCTGGACCCGATCGACCGTTCGATCATGCGGCTGCTCCAGGCGGACGGCCGTGCGTCCATACGGTCGGTGGCGGAGCAGGTGCACGTCTCGCGCGCGAACGCCTACGCCCGCATCAACCGGCTCATCGACGACGGGGTGATCCGCGGTTTCACGGCCCGCGTCAACCACGAACGCGCGGGCCAGGGCGCTTCCGCCTACATCACCCTGAAGATCGTCCAGAACTCCTGGCGGACGGTCCGCGAACAGCTGCGCGAGCTTCCGGGGGCCGCCCACATCGCCCTGGTCAGCGGGGACTTCGACGTCCTGCTGCTGGTGCACACGCCGGACAACCGGACGCTGCGCGAGCTGGTCCTGACCCGCCTCCAGGCCATCCCGGAGGTCCTCTCCACGCGCACCCTGCTGGTCTTCGAGGAAACGGATCTCCTGGACAAGGGGCCGGGCCCGGGCGGCCCGGGCCCGGGCGGGCCCCCGGCGCTCGCCGAGGAGTAGGCCGTACGCGCGACAGCGCCCCGGGAAGGGCCGTGGAGGGCCGTTCCCGGGGCGCCGGGCCCGGCAACCAGCGGTGCCGGGGGTGCTACGGGTACCGCAGGTGCGCGCCGGTGTTGGTGGCGCTCAGGGCCACCTGCAGGTCCGGATTCCCGGTGACGGCGGCGACGCCCGCCGCCCGGGCGGCGCCGGAGGCGCCCTTGCGGACGGACTGGTCGGCGCCGCTGGTGAAGGTCCTGAAGTGGGACGCTGCGACCTTCTTAGGGTCGGAGGCGGGCTTGGTGACCTGCCGGACGGCCGGCGCGGACGGATCCGCGGCCTGGGCCGTGCCCGGCAGGAAACCGACGACGGCCGCGACGATCGCGGCGCCCGGCCGTGCGCCGAGGGGGGCTCCCGCGGTCAGCGGACGGTGCGCAGGCCGTCCAGGGCCATGCTGACCACCGCGTCGGCGAGTTGGTCCGGACCCGTTCCCGGGTGCGGGCGGTACCACTCCACGAGCGAGTTCACCATGCCGAAGAGCAGCCGGGTGGCCAGCCGGATGTCCACGTCCGCCCGCAGGTCGCCGTCCGCCGCGGCGGCCTTGAGCAGGTCGGCGACCTGGTGGTCGAACTCGCGGCGGCGCTCCAGCGCCCAGCGCTCGGTCCGGGTGTTGCCGCGCACCCGCAGCAGCAGCGTCACGTACGGCAGCTCGGAGACCAGCACCTCTACGGTGCGGCGCGTGACGTACTCGACGCGCTCGACCGCCCGGCCGCGCACCGCCCCCGGCTCCTCCAGGACCGCGAAGAGGCCGTCGAGGGCGCGGCTGACGGCCCGCCGCAGCAGCTCCTCCTTGCCCGTGACGTGGTGGTAGATCGAGGACTTCGAGATGCCCGCGGCCTTGGAGAGGTGCTCCATCGAGGTGCCGTCGTAGCCGCGCTCGTTGAAGACCTGGACGGCGACGGACAGCAGCGTCTCGGGGGTGTACGTGTCCCGCTTGACCGTGGTCATCCGGTCTCCTCCTCGTCACCCGCGGCGTAGCCCAGCTTGAACAGCGCCAGCGAGGGCGCGTACCGGCCGCCGGGACAGCGCTCGTCCAGGTGGTGGAGCAGGTCGTAGGCCCAGTCACGGCCGAGCCGGTCGTGCCACTCCGCGGGGCCCACCGGGTAGTTGACCCCGAGCCGCATCGCCGTGTCGACGTCCTCGGCCGAGGCCACTCCGCGGGCCACGGCGTCCGCCGTGAGGTCGATCAGCATCGCCACGGTCCGGGCGACGATCATGCCGGGGACGTCGCCGATGACGGAGACCTGCTTGCCCAGCTTCTGGAAGAGGCCGACCGCCTCGGCGAGGGTCCGCTCGCTGGTGTCCTCGCTGGCCGAGAGCGCGATCCGGGTGGCGCCGCGGTAGTCGAAGGCGAGGTCGAAGTACACGACGTCCGCGAACTCGACCGAGGTCTTCCCGTCCGCGAGGACCAGCTGGCCCTCGCCGGGCAGCTGGATGTACGGGCCTCCGTGCTCGGTGGTCGTGACCGCGATCCCGGCCTCCTCCAGCAGGTCGGCCAGCTCCGCCGCGGGTCCGAGGTCGCCGACCACGGTGACCTTGGCCGGGGCTTCCTCGGGTCCGGCGGTGTGCGGCTGCGGGGCGACGGCCTCCGGGCCGTACGGGAACCACCCGTGGCCCGACTTGCGGCCGAGGCGGCCCGACTGGACCAGCCGGCGCTGCGCGAGGGAGGGGGTGAATTTGGGGCTGCGGAAGAAGGACTCCCACACGGAGCGGGTCACCGCCTCGTTGACGTCCTGGCCGATCAGGTCGGTCAGCTGGAACGGGCCCATCTTGAAGCCGCCGCTCTCGCGGAGCACGGCGTCGATGGTGGCCGGGTCGGCGCCCTGCTCCTCGTACACCGCGAAGGCCTCGGCGTAGAAGGGACGGGCGATCCGGTTGACGATGAAGCCGGGGGTGTCGGCGCAGCGGACCGGCGTCTTCCCCCAGCCGAGGACGGTGTCGTACGCGCGCTCGGCGGCGGCCGGGTCGGTCGCGAAGCCGGTGACCACCTCGACGAGCGGGAGCAGCGGGGCCGGGTTGAAGAAGTGCAGGCCGAGGAAGCGGCCGGGGTGCGCGAGTCCGGCGGCGAGCTCGGTGACGGAGAGCGAGGAGGTGTTCGTGGCCAGCAGCGCGTCCGGCGCGACGACCTCTTCGAGGGCGGCGAAGAGGGCCTGCTTGACGGTGACGTTCTCGACCACCGCCTCGATGACGAGGGCGGCGTCGGCGAGGTTCGGGAGGGCGACCGCCGAAGCGATCCGGCCGATCGCGTCCTCGGCCTCGGCCCGGTCCAGGCGGCCCTTGGCGGCCATCCGCTCGACGCGGTCCTGCACGAAGCCCACGCCGTCGGCGGCGAGTGCGGCGTCGATGTCGTAGATCAGCACGCGGTGACCTGCGAGAAGGGCGACCTGGGCGATGCCCTGGCCCATGGTGCCGGCGCCGACGACCGCCACAGTGCGGGACCGCTCGATTCCTGTCATGTCCTGATCCTCCCGCACCGACTTGTCCACAGGTCTGCCGGGCCCTCTTGTCCCGACCGATCGTTCGGTTACTCTAACTCCAGTCTGCTCTCCTTCGCCCGGCTCAACGAGGAGTTGGTCCCTGATGGCCGCCGAGCTCACCGTCCCGCAGTTGTCCGCCAAGCACCGGCCCACCCTGGACCAGGCCCTGTCGGCGATCCGCAGCCGCGCCTACTGGTCCCCGCACCCCGAGCACCCCAAGGCGTACGGCGAGACCGCGCCGGCCGACGGGCTCGCCGCCTTCGAGGCCCTGCGCGGCACGCGGCTGGACCTGGACCAGCCCGGCACCGACGGCTGGACGGGCTCCGAGGTGTCCCCGTACGGCCCGGAGCTCGGCGTGGAGTACCCGCACGCCGACCCGGACGTGCTGCTGCCCGCGATGAAGGCCGGCATGGGTGCCTGGCGCGACGCGGGACCGGAGGCGCGCGCCCTGGTCTGCATCGAGATCCTGGCCCGCATCTCCGCCCGCACCCACGAGTTCGCGCACGCGGTCATGCACACCAGCGGCCAGGCGTTCATGATGGCGTTCCAGGCCGGCGGCCCGCACGCGCAGGACCGCGGCCTGGAGGCCGTCGCCTACGCCTACGAGGAGCAGACCCGGGTCCCGGGGCAGGCCGACTGGTCGAAGCCCCAGGGCAAGAAGGACCCGCTGAACCTCGGCAAGAGCTTCACCGCGGTCCCGCGCGGCGTCGCCCTCATGATCGGCTGCAACACCTTCCCGACCTGGAACGGCTACCCCGGCCTGTTCGCCTCCCTCGCCACCGGCAACGCCGTGCTGGTCAAGCCGCACCCGCGGGCCGTGCTGCCGCTCGCGCTGACGGTCCAGGTGGCGCGCGAGGTCCTCGCGGAGGCGGGCTTCGACCCGAACCTGGTGGCGCTCGCGGTCGAGCGGCCGGGCGAGGGCATTGCCAAGACCCTCGCGGTCCGTCCCGAGATCAAGCTGATCGACTACACCGGGTCCACGGAGTTCGGCGACTGGCTGGAGGCCAACGCCCGCCAGGCGCAGGTCTACACGGAGAAGGCCGGCGTCAACACCGTCGTCCTGGACTCCACCGACAACTACAAGGGCATGCTGGCGAACCTCGCGTTCTCCCTGTCCCTGTACAGCGGGCAGATGTGCACCACCCCGCAGAACCTGCTGATCCCGCGCGACGGCATCGCCACGGACGCCGGCCACAAGACCTACGACGAGGTCGTCGCCGACCTCGCCGCCTCGGTCGGCGGCCTGCTGGGCGACGACGCCCGGGCCAACGCGCTGCTCGGCGCGCTGGTCAACCCGGACGTCAAGGCCCGCCTGGAGGCGGCGGCCGGGCTGGGCGAGGTCGCGCTGGCCTCCCGGGAGGTCGTGAACCCCGAGTTCCCGGACGCCGTGGTCCGCACCCCCGTCCTCGTCAAGCTGGACGCGGCCAAGCCGGACCCGGACGCGCCCTACCTCTCCGAGTGCTTCGGCCCGGTCGCCTTCGCCGTGGCCGTGGACACCACCGCCGACGCCCTCGACCTGCTGCGCCGCACGGTGCGGGAGAAGGGGGCCATGACGGTGGGCGCGTACACGACGTCCACGGACACCGAGCGGGCGATCGAGGAGGTCTGCCTGGAGGAGTCCGCGCAGCTCTCGCTGAACCTGACCGGCGGGGTCTACGTCAACCAGACCGCCGCGTTCTCGGACTTCCACGGCTCGGGCGGCAACCCGGCGGCCAACGCCGCGCTGTGCGACGGCGCCTTCGTCGCGAACCGCTTCCGGGTGGTGGAGGTCCGCCGCCAGGCGTAGGGCCCGCCCCCCTGATCAGGCCCTGGACGCCTCCTGCCCGAAGGTGCGGGCGGAGGCGTCCACCTGGGCCATCCTGCGCAGGGCGGCGAAGATCGCGTCGCCCAGCACCGTGCCGACGACCACCGCCTCCACCAGGTCCTCACGGGCCACCCGGCGGGCGGTGTAGTCCAGGTCCGCACGGCCCACCCGCTCGGCCGCCTCCGCGTAGTCGTCGAGCACGTCCACGAAGCCGCCGTGCCCCACCCGCGCGAGCGAGGCGAGCGCGGACACCAGCGCCTCGGCCGCCTTGTGACCGGGTTCGACGCACCAGCCGCGCGCCTCGATCAGCCGCGCCACCCGCTCCCGGGCCAGCACCGTCTCCGCGTCCGGCGCGTCGTCGCCGTCGGCGCGGCCGTCACCGTAGACGGGCACCAGCCGCTGGGCTGCCGCGCCCAGCACCTCGTGGACCGGCCGCTCCTTGTCCTCGACGGCCGCGAGCACCTCGCCGATGGCCGCCACCGACAGGCCGCCGACCTCCAGCAGTGCGCGCACCAGCCGCAGCCGGCGCTCGTGCCCCTCCCCGTAGCTGGCCTGGTTGGGGCTGGTCAGCTCTCCGGGCGGGAGCAGCCCCTCCCGGACGTAGTACTTGATCGTCGGCACCGGTACCCCGGTCCGTCGGCTCAGCTCTCCGATGCGCACGCGCGTTCACCCTTTTCCGGCTTGCCCTGTCCACCTCCATCATAGATAGTGGGGCTATCAGATAGCAGAGAGTGTCGCTATCCATTCATGGACGGGGGTATGAATGATGAAGTCCTTATGGACCACCTGGCGCACCCGGCACCGCCCGCTGCTGGTGTTCGCCCTGGTGATGGTCGTGTGGGCGCTCGGCTCCGCCGTCGGGCTGCTGGTCGACGACCGCATGTTGACCGGGGCGCCGATCTGGGCCAAGCCGTTCAAGTTCTCGATCTCGTTCGTCGCCTACTGCCTCAGCCTGGCCTGGATGATCTCGCTGCTGGACGGGGCCGGGCCGCGGCTGCGCCGCACCGTCTGGTGGGCCGCGACCGTCGTGGTCGCCGCGAGCGCCGTGGAGATGGCGCTGATCACCCTTCAGGTCCTGCGCGGGGTGCGCAGCCACTTCAACGGCGCGACGCCCTTCGACGCCGGGGTCTACTCGCTCATGGCCGACACCGTGGTCGTGCTGTGGCTCGGCACGCTCGTCGTCGCGGCCCTGCTCTGGCGCGCCGGGACCGCCGACCGGGCCACCGCCTGGTCGATCCGGATCTCGACGGTCCTCGCGCTGACCGGCGCCGGACTCGCCTTCCTGATGACCCTGCCCACCGCCGAGCAGCAGCGCCTGGACGCCGCCGGCGCCGAGGTCCTGGAGCAGGGCGGGCACAGCGTGGGCGTACCGGACGGCGCCCCCGGGATGCTCCTCACCGGCTGGTCCACCACCGGCGGCGACCTGCGCATCCCACACTTCTTCGGCATGCACGCCCTCCAGCTGCTCCCGCTGCTCGCGCTCCTGCTGACCGCCCTCGCACCGCGCCGGCCCCTGCTGCGCGACGGGCGGGTGCGGGTCCGGCTGGTCTGCGTGAGCGGCGCGGTGTACGCGGCGGTGCTCGCCCTGCTGACCTGGCAGGCGCTGCGCGGCGAGCCGCTGGTCCACCCGGGCCCGGCCACGCTCGGCGCGGGCGCGCTGATCCTGGCCGGGGGCGGGCTAGGCGTCCTCGCCGTCCTGTTCGCCGGCCGGGGGGCCGCCCCAG
This sequence comes from Streptomyces sp. NPDC005533, assembly GCF_042871845.1. NCBI lineage: Bacteria > Bacillati > Actinomycetota > Actinomycetes > Kitasatosporales > Streptomycetaceae > Streptomyces > Streptomyces sp. NPDC005533. The sequence goes on from NZ_JBIAJH010000012.1 coordinate 36,081, forward strand.
TGGAAGAGGGCCATGGCCACGCTGGTGGCGAGGTTGTAGCTGGAGACCTGCGGGCGCATGGGCAGGGAGACGAGGTGGTCCGCCCGGTCGCGGAGCTCGGGTGAGATCCCGTGGCGCTCCGAGCCGAAGGCGAGGAGGGCGTCGTCCGGGAGGGTGAGGGTACGGATGTCCACGCCCTCGGGGTCGAGCGCGTAGAGCGGCCCGGGCGGCAGCTCGTCCAGTGCGAGGCGCTCGACGGTGGTGGCGTAGTGCAGACCGGCCCCGGCCCGGACCACGTTGGGGTGCCAGGGGTCGAGGTCGCCGCGGGTCACCACGCCGGTGGCGCCGAAGCCGGCGGCGAGGCGGACGACGGCGCCGACGTTGCCGAGGTTGCGGGGGTTGTCGAGGACCACGACGGGCGCGGACCTGGGCATTCGCCCGAGCCCGGCGAGAGCGGCCGCGCGGTCGGGGCGTACGGCCAGGGCGGCGACGCCGGTGGGGTGCACGCGGGGGAGCAGCTCCTTGAGGCCGGCCCGGCGCACCAGTCGGGCCACGTCGGCCTCCACGTCGGGCGCGAGCCCGGCGGCGAGCGCGCGGACCGCGGCGGGGTCGTCCGCGAGGGCCAGGCGGACGTCGGCGCCGAAGCGGAGGGCGTGCTTGAGCGCGTGGAACCCGTCGAGCAGCACCAGGTCCGGCCGCCCGGCGGCCTCCCGCCACTCCCGCACCGTCTCGTCCGCACCCGCCTGCTCAGTCATGCCCCGACCCTACGGTCCTGCGGGACCGGAGCCGCCCCGCGGGGCGGTGTCAGCGGGGGACCGGCTCGGCTTCGCGCGGCGCGGGGACGGCCTCGGCGGCGGGCGCCGCCCGGCCGGGCCGCAGGGCGGCGACGCGGGCACCGAGCCAGACCAGGAAGCCCGTCGGCAGGAACACCGCGTCGGCGGCGATCATCGCCAGCGAGAAGAACGGCAGCCCCAACAGCACCGCGATCCCCACGTGCTCCAGCATCATCACGGCCAGCAGCACGTTCTTGATCCGCCGGTTGAACAGGGTGAACGGAAACGCCACCTGCACCGCCACCGTCCCGTACGACAGCAGCATCACGACCGTCCCGCTGCCCGCCACCAGCGCCGACAGCCCGGGCCACGGGGTGAAGTAGTCCAGCCCCAGCGGGTAGTACAGCGCCGTGCCGTCCTGCCACCGCGAGCCCTGGATCTTGTACCAGCCCGCCGTCGCGTAGATCAGGCAGACCTCCGCCATGATCACCAGCAGGCCCGCGTTGTGCAGCAGGTTGGCCAGGACGTCCAGGACCGCCCGCCCCTCGCCCTGCGGCTCGCGGCGGTCCACCAGCCACCACAGCCCGCAGACCACCCACACCGCCGCGAAGGCCGCCAGCCAGCCGAGGCCGAACCCGCCGGTCACGATCCCGTACGCGAACACGAGCCCCAGCACGCCCCACAGCACCGGCCCGGCGGCTCCCGCGCAGGCCGACCCCCGCAGCCGGGCCCGCCGCGCGTCCAGCGACCACACCTGCGCGCACCGGGTCAGCACCAGGTAGATCGCCATCAGGTGGATGACGTTGTCCCCGCCGTCGCCCATGAACACGCTGCGGTTCTGCAGGGACAGCACCCCGACCATGAACACCACGGACGTCGCGCGCGTGCGCCACCCCAGCAGCAGCCCCACGCTCGCCAGCACCGAGACGGCGTAGACGATCTCGAACCACAGCGTGGAGTCGGACCACATCAGCACCGTGAAGGCACCGTTGGACCCGGTCAGCCGCTCCGCGAGGCGCCAGCTCCACGGTCCGTCCGGCCCGTACAGCTCCGCGCGGTGCGGGAACTCGCACAGCAGGAAGAACAGCCAGGTCCCGGCGAAGCCGATGCGCACCACGGCGCTCTGGTAGGGGCCGAGCGCCTCTCCGGTGACCTTCGCGGCCGCCCGCCCGAGCGCCGCGCGGGCCCGCGTCACACCGTCCACCACGGCAGCTCCCGGTAGTAGGTCTGGGTGTCGGTGGTCTCGGTGCTCCACACCGGCGCGGGCACCGAGGCCGTCGCCGAGCGCAGCTGGATCCGCAGTAGGTGGCCGCCCGGGTGCTGCGGCGAGAGCCGGTTCACGGCGATCCGCCGCAGGTACTCCTCGGAGAGCGCGCCGCGCTCGCCGGTGGGCTTGTTGTCCTCGTCGTGGGACCCGGTGAAGAAGTCCCAGGCCCGGCGCAGCTCGTTCTGCCGCGTGTGGCTCGGCAGCAGGCTGTGCCGGATGGCGGCGGTGTCCTCGGCGCTCAGGTCGCGCCAGTCTGTGGTGATCAGCTCGCCGCCGGCGGTGCGCACCTCCGCGCGCGCCTCCACGGCGATGTTCTGCTGGAGCGGGTTGGGGGCGAAGAGCTTCCAGTTCTGTTCGAACTCGGGATAGATCCAGCTGTCGATCGTCCGCGCGTGCTGCTTGCTGACCGTGTTGGACGGCGCCACGTGCAGGAAGACGAGCGCGAGGTGGACGCAGGCCGCCACGGCGACGGCCCCCAGGGCCAAGGCCGCCACGACGCGGTACGGGGTGGACAGACCGGCTATTCCGGGCGCGCGGGGCGGTGGCGGAGCGCCCTCTTCGGCGAGCTCGTGCCCGTTCGCATCCATCCCGCCCCGATCGTCCGGCGTCCACAGGGTTGACCACAGAGGTTGACACCCTACGGGCCGCCGTCTCACCATTGAAGCGGATGAACCGAACGATCGGTCGGTCGGGCGGACGGACGACACTGACAAGGGGCCCCAATGGTCGCAGTGACCCCGGAGACGGGACCGGACACGGCCCTCGGGGCAGACAGGACGGACGGGACGGGCATGACTGCTGACCTGGGCGCACAGCTCGCGGCGGCGTTCGACGCCGCCGTGGCGGCGGACGAGCGCGTGGAGCCGCGCGACTGGATGCCCGACGAGTACCGCGCCTCCCTGGTCCGTCAGATGGCGCAGCACGCCCACTCCGAGATCATCGGCATGCAGCCCGAGGCGAACTGGATCACCCGCGCGCCCTCGCTGCGCCGCAAGGCGATCCTGATGGCCAAGGTGCAGGACGAGGCCGGCCACGGGCTGTACCTCTACAGCGCGGCCGAGACGCTCGGCACCAGCCGCGACGAGCTGCTCGACAAGCTCCACTCGGGCAAGCAGAAGTACTCCTCGATCTTCAACTACCCCACCCTGACCTGGGCCGACGTCGGGGCGATCGGCTGGCTCGTGGACGGCGCGGCGATCACCAACCAGGTGCCGATCTGCCGCTGCTCCTACGGGCCCTACGCCCGCGCCATGGTCCGGATCTGCAAGGAGGAGTCCTTCCACCAGCGCCAGGGGTACGAGCTGCTCCTCGCCCTCTCGCAGGGCACCGAGGCCCAGCACGCCATGGCGCAGGACGCGGTGAATCGCTGGTGGTGGCCCTCCCTGATGATGTTCGGCCCGCCGGACGACGCGTCGGCGCACTCGGCGCAGTCGATGGCCTGGCGGATCAAGCGCCACTCGAACGACGAGCTGCGCCAGCGGTTCGTGGACATCGCCGTCCCGCAGGCCGAGTCCCTCGGCCTGACCCTGCCCGACCCGGACCTGAAGTGGAACGAGGAGCGCGGGCACCACGACTTCGGCGCCATCGACTGGGCGGAGTTCTGGGACGTGCTGAAGGGCAACGGCCCCTGCAACGAGCAGCGGATCAGCCAGCGGCGCACGGCCCACGAGGAAGGCGCCTGGGTGCGCGACGCCGCCGCGGCGTACGCGGACAAGCAAGCGGCAAGGCAAGCGGCGGAGCACGCCGAAGAGAACGAGGAGGCACGGGTATGACGCAGAACTGGCCCCTGTGGGAGGTCTTCGTGCGTTCGCGCCGCGGCCTCTCGCACACGCACGCGGGCAGCCTGCACGCCCCCGACGCGGAGATGGCCCTGCGCAACGCCCGCGACCTGTACACGCGGCGCGGCGAGGGCATCTCGATCTGGGTGGTGCCCTCCACCGAGATCACCGCCTCCTCGCCGGACGAGCGGGACCCGTTCTTCGCCCCGTCCGCCGACAAGCCGTACCGGCACCCCACCTTCTACGACATCCCGGAGGGGGTGAGCCACCTGTGAGCGGCACCGACACCACCACCACCACCCCCGACACCGTCGGCACCGGCACCGGCACCGCCGGCACCCCCGTCGCGGCGGCTCTCGCGCTCGGCGACGACGCGCTGGTCCTCTCCCACCGCCTCGCCGAGTGGGCGGGGCACGCCCCCGTCCTGGAGGAGGAGGTCGCCCTCGCGAACATCGCCCTCGACCTGCTCGGCCAGGCCCGCATCCTGCTGTCCATGGCCGGGGACGAGGACGAGCTGGCCTACCTGCGCGAGGAGCGGTCCTTCCGCAACCTCCAGCTGGTCGAGCAGCCGAACGGCGACTTCGCCCACACCATCGCCCGCCAGCTCTACTTCTCCTTCCACCAGCACGAGCTGTACGGGGAGCTGGCCCGCGGGGACGGCCCGTTCGCCCCGCTCGCGGCCAAGGCCGTCAAGGAGACCGCCTACCACCGCGACCACGCCGAGCAGTGGACGCTGCGGCTCGGCGACGGCACCGAGGAGAGCCGGCGCCGCATGCGGACCGCCCTCGACGCCCTGTGGAAGTACACCGGCGAGATGTTCCAGCCGGTGGAAGGGCTCGACGGCGTGGACTGGGCCGCCCTGGAAGAGCGCTGGCTGGCCGCGCTGACCGGCGTGCTGGAGCGGGCCGGTCTCGCTCTGCCCGAGGGGCCGCGCACCGGGGCCTGGGCCGCCGGCGCCGGCCGCCAGGGCCTGCACACCGAGCCGTTCGGCCGGATGCTCGCCGAGATGCAGCACCTGCACCGCAGCCACCCGGGGGCGTCGTGGTGACCGCCGACGCCGGGGTGACCCGCCTGGAGGCGGAGCTGGCCGAGCTGGCCGGTTCCGTCCCGGACCCCGAGCTGCCCGTGCTCACCCTCGGCGAGCTCGGCGTCGTGCGCGGCGTGCGGATGCACGAGGACGGCCACGCCGAGGTCACCCTCACGCCCACCTACACCGGCTGCCCCGCCATCGAGGCCATGTCGGCGGACATCGAGCGGGTCCTCACCGGCCACGGCATACCGGAGGTGCGGGTGACCACCGTGCTCGCCCCCGCCTGGTCGACCGACGACATCAGCGCCGAGGGCCGCCGCAAGCTCGCCGAGTTCGGCATCGCCCCGCCGCGCCCGCACGCGGCCGGCGGGCCGGTCCCCCTCACCCTGTCGGTCCGCTGCCCGAACTGCGGATCGACCGACACCGAACTGCTCAGCCGGTTCTCCTCCACCGCGTGCAAGGCGCTGCGGCGCTGCGTCGCCTGCCGCGAACCGTTCGACCACTTCAAGGAGCTCTAGATGGCCGCCCCCCGCCACGGCGCGTTCCACCCGCTGACGGTGGCGGCAGTCGACCGGCTCACCGACGACTCGGTGGCGCTGACCCTCCGGGTTCCCGCGGACCTGCGCGAGGAGTACCGGCACGCCCCCGGCCAGCACCTGACCCTGCGCCGCACCGCCCCCGAGGGCGGCACGGAGGTCCGCCGCACCTACTCGATCTGCTCTCCCGCCCCGGCGCCCGACGGCCCGGGCCCCGCGGAGTTGCGCGTCGGGGTGCGGCTGGTGGAGGGCGGGGAGTTCTCCACCTTCGCCCACAAGGAGATCGCCGCCGGAGACGTCCTCGACGTCATGGTCCCGGCCGGCCGGTTCGTGCTGGAGCCGGCCGCCGCCCCGGCCTCGGGGCACTACGCGGCGATCGTCGGCGGCAGCGGCATCACCCCCGTGCTGTCCATCGCCGCGAGCCTGCTGGCGGCCCGCCCCGACGCCCGTTTCTGCCTCGTGCGCAGCGACCGTACGGCGGCCTCGACGATGTTCCTGGAGGAGGTCGCCGACCTCAAGGACCGGTACCCGGCGCGGTTCCAGCTGGTGACGGTCCTCTCCCGGGAGGAGCAGGAGTCCGGGCTGCCCTCCGGGCGGCTGGACGAGGAGCGGCTGGCGGCCCTGCTGCCCGCGCTGCTCCCGGTCGCGGAGGTGACGGGCTGGTTCCTGTGCGGCCCGTACGGTCTGGTGCAGGGCGCCGAGCGCGCCCTGAGCGGCCTCGGCGTCGTACGGACCCGGGTGCACGAGGAGATCTTCCACGTCGAGGAGGTCACGGCGCCGGCCCGCAGCACGGCCTCGGCGGCGGCCTCGCACGGGCGGGTCACCGCGCGGCTCGACGGCCGCTCCGGCACCTGGCCGGTCCAGGACGGCGAGTCCCTGCTGGACGCGGTGCTGCGCAACCGCGCGGACGCCCCGTACGCCTGCAAGGGCGGGGTCTGCGGCACCTGCCGGGCCTTCCTGGTGTCGGGCGAGGTCCGGATGGACCGGAACTTCGCCCTGGAGTCCGAGGAGACGGAGGCCGGATTCGTCCTGGCCTGCCAGTCGCACGCGCTGACGGAGGAAGTGGAGATCGACTTCGACCGCTAGGCCGTCTCTTCCGGATCTTGCCGGGTGTGCCCCTCCGGAGACCCTCCGGAGGCCCCTCCTGAGTCCTCTCCGGAGTTCCTCTGTCCAATTTCCAGAACGTGTTCTATCTTGACGCACCGTCAGACCTGAACGCGCGCGGGAGGACAGGCAGTGGACTTCACCTTCACCGAGGAGCAGCAGGCCGCCGTCGAGGCGGCCCGGGCCGTGTTCGCGGACGTCGCACCCGACGGCGTGCCGAGCCCCGCGCTCACCCCGGGCGCCGTCGCCGACGACTTCGACCGCCCGCTGTGGGCCAGGCTCGCCGGGTCCGACCTGCTGGGCCTGGTCCTCGCCGAGGAGCACGGCGGCGCCGGCCTGGACGCCATCGCCCTGTGCCTGGTCCTGCGCGAGGCGGGCCGGGTGCTGGCCCGGGTTCCGCTGCTGGAGCACTGCGCCGCCGCCATGGCCGTCCAGGCCCACGGCAGCCCCGAACTGGCCGCCGCCCTGCTGCCCGGCGCGGCGCGCGGCACGCTCGTGCTGACCGCCGCCGCCCACGGCCGCTCCGGCCACGACCCGGCCGAACTCGCCGTCACCGCCCGCCGCGAGGACGGGGCGTGGATCCTGGACGGCACGCAGACCGCCGTCCCCTGGGCGCAGAACGCCGACTGGATCGCCGTACCGGCCCACACCGGCGAGGGCGATGCCGTCCTCGCGTTCGTCCCGCGCACCGCCGGGGGCCTCGCCCTCGCCGAGCAGGTCTCCACCAGCGGGGAGCGGCTCGCCGAACTCGCCCTGGACGGCGTACGGGTGGAGGCCGCCCATCTCATCGACACCCCGGAGGCCTGGGAGCGGCTCCGCCAGCTCCTCGCCACCGGCACCTGCGCACTGGCCCTCGGGCTCGGCGAGCACGTCCTCGCGATGACCGGCCGGTACACCGGCAAGCGCGAGCAGTTCGGCTTCCCGGTGGCCACCTTCCAGGCGGTCGCCGTCCAGGCCGCCGACCGCTACATCGACCTGCGCGCCATGGAGGTCACCCTGTGGCAGGCCGCCTGGCGGCTCGACGCGGCGACCGCCGGCGCCGGCGGTCCGCTGCCGAGCTCCGGAGACGTCGCGGTCGCCAAGATCTGGGCCTCGGAGGGCGTGCGCCGGGTCGTGCAGACCGCCCAGCACCTGCACGGCGGCTTCGGCGCCGACACCGACTATCCGCTGCACCGCTACCACGCCTGGGCCAAGCAGCTGGAACTCCAGCTCGGCCCGGCCGCGGCGCACGAGGAGGCCTTGGGCGACCTGCTGGCCGCCCACCCCCTCGGCTGAGCGGGGACTACAGCACGAAGGCCGGGTTCCCGTTGTCCGTCACCATCGGGCGCCCGGCACCGTCCCAGGCCTGCATCCCGCCGTCGACGTTCACGGCGTCGATCTCCTGGCGCACCAGGTACTGCGTGACCTGCGCGGAACGGCCGCCGACCCGGCACATCACGTACACGCGGCGGCCGTCCTCGACGGCCTCCGTGAGCTCACCGAAGCGGGCGACGAAGTCGCTCATCGGGATGTGCAGGGCGCCCTCGACGTGGCCGGCCGCCCATTCGTCGTCCTCACGGACGTCAAGGACAAAGCCTTCGGAGGGCACCGCGGCGGCGTCCACCGAGGGAAGCGGTCCGAAGTTCATGCGTCGCCTTCTCTCATCGCAGATGGTCCTTCCAACCTATCCGACGGGCACGTACGGCCCCGCCGGCACGGCCCGCCCGCCCACTGCGCGGCGAGCCCGCCCGCTCACTCCGCGGCGAGGGCCGCCGCCAGCTCCGCCTCGCGCTCGGACACCTGCGCCAGCAGCTGCTCCGCGATCTCCTCCAGCAACCGGTCCGGGTCCTCGGGCGCCATGCGCAGCATCGACCCGATCGCGCTGTCCTCCAGCTCCCGCGCCACCAGCGACAGCAGCTCCTTGCGCTGCGCCAGCCACTCCAGCCGGGCGTACAGCTCCTCGCTCTCGCTCGGCGCGGCCGCCTCCGGGGCCGGTCCGGCCGCCCACTCCTCGGCCAGCTCACGCAGCAGCCCGGCGTCGCCCCGCCCGTAGGCGGCGTTGACCCGCGCGATGAACGCGTCGCGCCGCTCCCGCTCCGCCTCCTCCTGCGCGAGGTCGGGGTGCGCCCGGCGGACCAGCTCGCGGTACAGGCGGCGGACCTCCTCCGTGGGCCGCACCCGCTCCGGCGGCCGCACGGGCCGGTCGGTGAGCATCGCGCCGGCGTCGTCGGAGATCCCGTCCGAGCCCAGCCAGTCGTGGAACAGCTCGTCCACGCCCGGCATCGGCATGACCAGCGAGCGTGCCTCCCGGGCCCGGCGCAGGTCCTCGGGATCACCGCTCCGGGCCGCCTTCGCCTCGGCGATCAGCGCGTCCAGCTCGTCGAGCCGCGAGTACATCGGGCCGAGCTTCTGGTGGTGCAGGCGGGAGAAGTTCTCCACCTCCACGCGGAAGGTCTCCACCGCGATCTCGAACTCGATCAGCGCCTGCTCCGCGGCGCGTACGGCCCGCTCCAGGCGCGCCTCGGGGCGCTCGTCCGAGCTCACTTCCGGGCGCTCGCCCGAGCTCTCTTCCGGGCGGTCGTCCGGGCGCTCGTCGGGGCGCTCCTCACCGGTGACGGAGGAGTCGCCGGAATCACCGGGGACTGTCTGCTCAGGCTGCTCGGTCTGCTCGCTCACCCGGCCAGCCTACGGCCCGCCCGCGCGGGCGACGCCCCCACCGGGGCCTCCCCCCGGCGCCGGCCGGGAGGAGGGGCGCCGGCCGCCCTGCGGCGGCCCGACGCCGTCCTAGACCCCGGCCTCCGCGGCGATCCGGCCCGCCCGCACCGCCGCCACCAGGTCCGCGTGGTCGGCCTCGGTCCGGTCGGCGTAGGCCACCGCGAAGGCCGCCACCGCCTCGTCCAGTTCCTCGTTCTTGCCGCAGTAGCCGGCCAGCAGCCGCGGGTCGACGCTGTGCGCGTGCGCCCGGGCCAGCAGGGCCCCGGTCATCCGCCCGTAGTCGTCGATCTGGTCGGCGGCCAGCGCGGCCGGGTCCACGCTGCCCTTGCGGTTGCGGAACTGCCGGACCTGGAACGGCCGGCCCTCCACCGTGGTCCAGCCCAGCATGATGTCGGAGACCACCTGCATCCGCTTCTGCCCGGCGACCACCCGGCGGCCCTCGTGCTCCTCGGGCGGCGATACGAAGCCCAGCGCGGGCAGGTGCGGCAGCAGCACCGAGGGCCGGGCCTCCTTCACCTGGAGCACCAGCGCCTCGCCCCGGTGGTCCAGCAGCAGCACCACGTACGAGCGGGTGCCGACGCTCCCGGTCCCCACGACGCGGAAGGCCACGTCGTGGATCGCATGCCGGGCCAGCAGCGGCAGCCGGTCGCCCTGCAGCGTCCCGAGGTAGGGGCCGAGCGAGGCCGCCACGGCCGCCGCCTCCTCGTCGCCGACCCGGCGCAGCACGGGCAGCGCGTCGACGAAGCGCAGCCCGCCGTCCGGCTCCCTGCGCGTCGACTTGGCGGCGAAGCGGGCGGAGGTGTTGTTGCGGGCCTTCTCCGAGACCCGTTCCAGCGTGCCCAGCAGGTCCCGGGCGTCGGTGTGCGAGACGAGTTCCTCGTCCGCGATGGCGTTCCACGCGTCGAGGGCGGGCAGCTTGGCCAGCAGCCGCATGGTCCGCCGGTAGGCGCCCACCGCGTCCAGCGCGGCCGCCCGGCAGGTGGACTCGTCCGCGCCGGCCACCCGGCCGGCCAGCACCAGCGAGGTCGCCAACCGCTTGACGTCCCATTCCCACGGGCCGAACACGGTCTCGTCGAAGTCGTTCAGGTCGATGACGAGCCGCCCCTGGGGGTCCCCGTAGAGGCCGAAGTTCGCCGCGTGGGCGTCGCCGCAGATCTGCGCGCCGACCCCGGTCACCGGCCCGCCCGACAGGTCGTGGGCCATCAGCCCGGCCGCCCCGCGCAGGAACGCGAAGGGGTTCGCGGCCATCCGGCCCACCCGTATGGGAGTCAGCTCGGGGACCCGCCCCGCGTTGGACTCCTCCACCGCCCGGACCGCGTCCGGCCGGTCGGCCGGCGCCACGAAGCCGGCGTGCGCCGACCGCGGCACGCGGACGCGCAGCGCCTTGCCCTCCGCCTTGGGCGAACCCGCCGCCGTTCGCGACGCGAAGCCCGCCACGTCCGGAATCCGCTGCCCCGCTACCGTCGCCATCGGCGCCGCCCCCACCCGTTCATCGATCGTGTGTCGAACGGGCTGACCGTATCTACAGCCCGGCGTCCCTGGCCAGCAACGCGGCCTGCACCCGGTTCTCGCAGCCCAGCTTCGCCAGGATGCGGCTCACGTACGTCTTCACGGTCGCCTCGCTCATGTGCAGCCGCCGGCCCGCCTCCGCGTTGGACAGCCCCTCGCCCAGCAGCGCCAGCACACCGCGCTCCCGCTCGCTCAGCTCCGCCACCCGGCGCCGCGCCTCCTCGCCGCGCACGGCGGCCTTCCCCGACGCCAGCTGGTCCACGACGTGCCGGGTCGCCCCCGGCGAGAGGTACGCGTCCCCGGCCGCGGCGGCCCGGACCGCGCCGATCAGCTCGCCCGGCGCCGAGTCCTTCAGCAGGAACCCCGCGCCGCCCTGGCCCAGCGCCCGCAGCACGTTCTCCTTCTCGCCGAAGGTGGTCAGGATCAGCGCGCGCACCTCCGGCGCGGCCCGCCGCAGTTCGGCCAGCGCCGTCAGCCCGTCCATCACCGGCATCTGGATGTCGAGCAGCATCACGGCGGGCGCGTGCGAACGGGCCAGTTCCACCGCCTCCCGGCCGTTCGCGGCCTCCGCGACGACCTCGATGTCCGGCGCCGAGGTCAGGATCATCCTGATCCCGGCCCGGATCAGCGGCTCGTCGTCGGCGATCACCACGCGGATCACTTCGGCTGTCACCCGTGCTCCTACTGCTTGACCTCGTAGACCTGCTTGTCGACGAGCTTGCCGTCCTGGAAGCAGAACCGGAAAACCACGTCCGTGCCCCAGCCCCCCGACGACTCGTCGGCCAGCAGGGCCAGACAGTCCGACCCCGGCGGCCTGGCCGGCCCCTTGCGCACCGCACCCGCCGTCATGAAGCTCTCGCCGCTCGGCAGGCGGTCGCGGACGGACTGCTCCGACTCGCCCACGTGCACGGCGTCGTACTCGTCCCGGCCGATCATCGCGTCGCCCGCCGAGTCCACCAGCAGCACCACCCCGGCGCCGAGCACGATCACCAGCAGCACCACCGCCGCGAAGGCGATCCCGCAGCCCACCGCGACGCCGCCGGTCCGGCTGCGCACCCGTACCGCCAGCTCCTTGTCCACCGCCGCCCAGTCCATCGGCCGCCCCCCGGCCGGCGCGGGCGTCCGCGCGTGGGCCCGCTGCCCGAAGTCGTCGGCCACCTCCTCCGTGCCGGCCGGCTCGGTGCCGTACGGGAGCACCCCGGCCACCCGGAACCCGCCGCCCTCGGTGGCGCCCGCGTGCACCATCCCGCCGACCAGCCGCGCCCGCTCGCGCAGCCCCGTCAGGCCCTGCCCGCCCGACACCACCTCGGCGTCCGCGGGACCGGCGGCCGGACCGTTGGCGATCTCCACCACCAGCGAGTCGTCCTCGTAGCGCAGCTCGACGGCGATCGGCGCCCCCGGGGCGTGCTTGTACGCGTTCGTCAGGGCCTCCTGGACGATCCGGTACGCGGCGTGGTCGCACGCCGCGACCAGCGGCCTCGGCTGCCCCGACGTGGTCAGCCGTACGTCGGTGCCCGAGCCGCGCGCCGCCTCCACGACCCCGGGGATCCCGGCGACGCCGCGCGCCGCGGGCTGGGCCTCCTCCACCGGGGCGGGCGCCTCCACGCCGTCGCGCAGGATGCCGACGACCTCGCGCAGTTCGTGCATCGCGGCCACCGAGGCCTGCCGCAGCACGCCCACCGCCTCGCGCTGACGGCCGGTGAGTTCCGGATCCACCTCCAGCGCCCCGGTGTGCACGGAGATCAGGGCGAGTTGGTGGCCCAGGCTGTCGTGCATGTCCTGGGCGATGCGCTGCCGCTCGCGCAGCCTCGCCTGCCCGGCGACCATGGCCCGCTCGCGCAGCAGCTGTCCGTTGCGCTCGTGGAGCGCCCGCAGCAGGGTGCGCCGCTGCGACCAGTACCGGCTGGCCAGACCCGGCATCACGATCATGGCCAGGAACATCAGCGTGGAGAACACGATCACCAGCACCGGCTGCATCTGCGCCGACTGGTCCGTCACGCTGGCGCCGACCGCGGCGACGAAGGCCAGCGCGAAGGCGGCCACCGCCCGGCCCACCCCGACGATCCGCCGCCCCGCCGACCAGGCCAGCAGCGGCGTGACGAAGAACGTGCCCGGGAGCAGGACGCCCACCGCCGAGGCGACCACGAGCGTGGTCCCCGGCAGCCGCCGGCGCAGCAGGGTCAGCGCCACCACGACCACGGAGCCCACGAGCATCCGCGGCCCGGACCCGCCACTGAGCTCGTCGACGCCCAGCCCGAGGATGGCCAACAGCCCGCCGACAGCCAGGTCCGTCGCCAGCATCCGCCGGGTCCACGGCTCCGGCCCCCTCAGCCAGTCCCATCCCGCCCGCGCCTTCGCGTTCACATCCACCCGCCCGACCCTAGCCACCCGTCCCCCCGCCCGACCGCCCTCTTTCGTCGCTCCCGCCCCGACGAAAGTCGCCTGCGGGCGACGACTTCGACGACGTGTCCTGGATCACCCCCGGTCGGGCGGCAGCAGCGAAGACAGGGAGAAACAGAAGTGACGGGGAAACACGAAACGGCCGCCACCGCTTTCGCAGTGACGACCGTCTCGTCGATGTGGGCGAGGGGGGATTTGAACCCCCACGTCCCGAAGGACACTGGCACCTGAAGCCAGCGCGTCTGCCGTTCCGCCACTCGCCCGAGCAGCGTCCCAGTGGTTCTTCCCTTTCGGGCCGTTCCCCTGGCGACGTCGAAACATTAGCACGGTGAGCGGGGTGGTTTGAAATCGCTTTCCCGGGACAGCTGCACCCCGCCGTGGACAGCCCCTCCCGCACTCCGCTCCTGGTGCGGGACACTGTTCCTGCGGCGCCCCTACGATCCCTTGTGAGGACCAACACTCGTCCTCACAGGAGCGATGGGGAACCACTGGAATCCGCCACGCGTGGATACGATCAGTAAGCAGTACAGGGCGACAACGACGGAGGAGGTGCCCCATGGGAGTTCTGAAGCGGTTCGAGCAGCGACTCGAAGGTCTGGTGAACGGCACCTTCGCCAAGGTCTTCAAGTCCGAGGTCCAGCCGGTGGAGATCGCCGGAGCCCTCCAGCGGGAGTGCGACAACAACGCCACCATCTGGAACCGCGAGCGGACCGTCGTCCCCAACGACTTCATCGTCGAGCTCAGCGCCGGTGACTACGACCGCCTGAGCCCCTACTCCGGGCAGCTCGGCGACGAGCTCGCGGGCCTCGTCCGCGACTACGCCAAGCAGCAGCGCTACAGCTTCATGGGCCCCATCAAGGTCCACCTGGAGAAGGCCGACGACCTCGACACCGGGCTCTACCGGGTCCGCAGCCGCACCCTCGCCTCCAGCACCTCCCAGCCGCAGGCAGGGCCGCCCTCACCGCAGGGCGGCTACGGCTATCCCCCGGAGAACCAGCCGCAGGGCGGTTACGGCTATCCGCCGGTCGCCGCCCCGCCCATGCCCAGCGCGCCTCCGCCCGGCGGCGCGGGCCCGCGCAGGCCCGCCCCCGGCGCACCCGCCGGAGCGGCCCCCGCGGCCGGCTCGGGCGGCCCCCGGCGGCACTGGATCGAGATCAACGGCACCCGCCACCAGATCTCGCGCCCCACGCTCGTACTCGGCCGAAGCACGGAAGCCGACGTGCGGATCGACGACCCCGGCGTATCGCGCCGGCACTGTGAGATCCGGACCGGAACGCCCTCGACGATCCAGGATCTCGGGTCCACCAACGGCATCGTGGTGGACGGGCAGCACACCACCCGCGCTACGCTCCGCGACGGCTCGCGGATCGTCGTGGGCAGCACCACCATCATTTACCGGCAAGCCGAAGGGTGAAGCGGGGGCAATGTCAGAGCTGACCCTGACGGTCATGCGGTTGGGTTTCCTAGCCGTTCTGTGGCTGTTCGTCATCGTGGCCGTCCAGGTCATCCGCAGCGATCTCTTCGGGACGAGAGTGACCCAGCGCGGCTCCCGCCGCGGTGGAGCCACGAGCGCCCCGCAGCAGGCGGGCCGCCAGGCCTCGCCTCCGCAGCAGCGCCAGCGCCGCGGTGCGCCCACCAAGCTCGTCGTGTCCGAGGGCACCCTCACGGGAACCACGGTGGCCCTCGCCGGCCAGACGATCACGCTGGGCCGCGCCCACGACTCCACGATCGTGCTGGACGACGACTACGCGTCCAGCCGCCATGCCAGGATCTATCCCGACCGTGACGGCCAGTGGATCGTCGAGGATCTCGGGTCCACCAACGGCACGTATCTCGACCGGACCCGGCTGACCACCCCGACGCCCATTCCGCCGGGCGCACCGATCCGCATCGGCAAGACCGTCATCGAGCTGCGGAAGTAGTACGAGAATGAGCGAGCGGAGCGAGCGCGCGACGGCGATCCGTCCCACCGTGGACACGGACACGCGCGCGCTCCCGACCGGAGGGTGGGCAGTGTGGCTCGAGACCGGTTGTACCCGGAGCCGACCGGCGAGGTGCGCATGAGTCTGTCCCTGCGGTTCGCCGCCGGATCACACAAGGGCATGATCCGCGAGGGGAACGAGGACTCCGGCTACGCCGGCCCCCGTCTCCTCGCGATCGCCGACGGCATGGGAGGCCAGGCCGCCGGCGAGGTCGCGAGCTCCGAGGTGATCTCCACCCTGGTGCAGCTCGACGACGACGTCCCGGGCTCCGACATCCTCACCTCCCTCGCCACCGCCGTGCAGCGGGCCAACGACCAGCTGCGCGTCATGGTCGAGGAGGACCCCCAGCTCGAGGGCATGGGGACCACCCTGACCGCCCTGCTGTGGACCGGTCAGCGCCTCGGCCTCGTCCACGTCGGCGACTCCCGCGCCTACCTGCTCCGCGACGGCGTCCTCACCCAGATCACCCAGGACCACACCTGGGTGCAGCGCCTCGTCGACGAGGGCCGCATCACGGAAGAGGAAGCCACCACCCACCCGCAGCGCTCCCTGCTGATGCGCGCGCTGGGCAGCGGCGACATCGTCGAACCCGACCTCTCCATCCGTGAGGTCCGGGCCGGCGACCGCTACCTGATCTGCTCCGACGGGCTCTCCGGCGTCGTCTCGCACCAGACCCTGGAAGAGACCCTCGCCGACTACCACGGCCCCCGCGAGACCGTGCAGTCGCTGATCCAGCTCGCGCTGCGCGGCGGCGGACCCGACAACATCACCTGCATCGTCGCCGACGTCCTCGACACCGACAGCGGCGACACCCTCGCCGCCCAGGTCAGCGACACCCCGGTGGTCGTCGGCGCGGTCGCCGAGAACCAGCACCAGCTCTTCGACGGCGGCAACGCCATGCAGACGCCGGCCGGCCGGGCCTCGGGCCTCGGCCGCCAGGCCCCGCCCCCCGCCGGCGCCTTCGGCCCCCCCGGCAGCGGCGAGGCCCCCGGCTACGGGTACTCCGAGCAGGGCAAGGGCGGCGGCGGTTACGGCAGCTTCGGCGAAGCCGACGGCTACGACGCCGAGTCCGGCTACGAGGACACGTACGACCACCCCCGCAGGCGCCGCAGCAAAGGGCGCAAGTGGACCACCCGTACGCTGACCCTGCTCATCGTCGTCGGCGTCATCGGCGGCGGCCTGTACGCCGGCTGGCGCTGGACCCAGACCCAGTTCTACGTCGGCAAGAAGGGCGAGCACGTCGCGCTCTTCCGCGGCATCAGCCCGAAGCTCGGCCCGCTGGAGCTCTCCAAGGTGGAGACCGACCGCCCCGACATCGAACTGAAGTACCTGCCGCCCTTCAAGCGGAAGCTGGTCGAGGCCACCATCAGCGAAGGCAGCCTCGACGTCGCCAAGAGGAAGCTCGACGACCTCGGCGTCCAGGCCTCCGCCTGCAAGAAGGACGAAGAGCGCCGCAACGCCGAGGCGCAGAACACTCCGACACCCGGTCCCAGCCTGACTCCCGAGGAGCAGCAGCTGGTCGGTCTGTGCGGGAAGTAGCAGTCACACGCGGGCGCAGGGGGCCTGCCACACCATGAGCGTTGTCACCAACACGACCACCATCGGCGCCATCGAGCTGCCGAGCCGGCGGAACACCGAGCTCCTGCTGCTCGTCTTCGCCGTGGTCATCCCGATGTTCGCCTACGCCAACGTGGGCCTCGCGATCAACGGCAGCCTGCCGCCCGGCATGGTGCTCTACGGCCTCGGCCTCGGCTGCCTCGCCGGGATCGCGCACCTCGTCGTGCGCCGGTACGCCAAGTACGCCGACCCGCTGCTGCTGCCGCTGGCCACGCTCCTCAACGGACTGGGCCTCGTCCTGATCTGGCGCCTGGACCAGTCCGAGCGCCTGCAGAACCTGGCGAAGCGGTCCTTCGGCACCTTCTCCCCGTCGGCGCCCCGGCAGATGATGTACACGGCGGTGGCCATCGCCCTGTTCGCCGCCGTGCTGCTGGTCCTCAAGGACCACCGCGTCCTGCAGCGGTTCACGTACATCTCCATGGCCGGCGCGCTGATCCTGCTGATCCTGCCGGTCATCCCGGGCCTCGGCGCCGACGTCTTCGGCGCCAAGATCTGGATCAGCGTCGGCGGCTTCTCCATCCAGCCCGGTGAGTTCGCGAAGATCGTCATCGCGATCTTCTTCGCCGGCTACCTCATGGTGAAGCGCGACGCGCTCGCGCTGGCCAGCCGCCGCTTCATGGGCCTCTACCTGCCGCGCGGCCGCGACCTCGGCCCGATCCTGATGATCTGGGCGATGAGCCTGCTCGTCCTCGTCTTCGAGAACGACCTCGGCACCTCGCTGCTCTTCTTCGGCATGTTCGTGATCATGCTGTACGTGGCCACCGAACGCACCAGCTGGATCGTCATCGGCCTGCTGATGTCGGTCGGCGGCGCCACCGTCGTCGGGGCCACCGCCAGCCACGTCAAGGCCCGCGTCACCGCCTGGCTCGACCCCTTCGCCTGCTACAGCACCTCCGGCGCCTGCGAGCAGGTCGGCCAGTCGATCATGAGCTTCGGCTCGGGCGGCGTCCTCGGCACCGGATGGGGCCAGGGCAACTCCGACCTCATCGGCTTCGCCGCCAACTCCGACTTCATCTTCTCCACCGTCGGCGAGGAGCTCGGGCTCGCCGGTGTGATGGCCTTCCTCCTGCTCTACGGCCTGATCATCGAGCGGGGCGTCCGCACCGCCCTCGCCGCCCGCGACCCCTTCGGCAAGCTCTTCGCCATCGGCCTCTCCGGCGCCTTCGCGCTCCAGATCTTCGTGGTCGCCGGCGGAGTCATGGGCCTCATCCCCCTCACCGGCATGACGATGCCCTTCCTCGCGTCCGGCGGTTCCTCCGTCCTGGCCAACTGGATCCTCATCGCCGTCCTCATCCGGATCAGCGACACCGCACGCCGCCCCGCTCCGGCCCCCGCCCCGTCCCCCGACTCCGAGATGACCCAGGTGGTCCGCCCGTCATGAACAAGCCCCTGCGCCGCATCTCGCTGTTCTGCGGGCTGCTCGTCCTCGCGCTGCTGATCCGTACGAACTGGCTGCAGTACGTCCAGGCCGAGGAACTCAGCACGCGCAAGGAGAACCGCCGGGTCCAGATCGCCCAGTACGCGACCGAGCGCGGCAACATCATCGTGCGGGGCGAGCCGATCACCGGCTCCGCGGTCACCGACGGCAGCGACTACAAGTTCAAGCGCACCTACAAGGACGGCGCGCTGTGGTCGCCCGTCACCGGGTACGCCTCGCAGGCCTTCGGCTCCACCCAGCTCGAATCGCTCGAGGACGGCATCCTCACCGGCAACGACGACCGGCTGTTCTTCGACCGCACCATCGGCATGTTCACCGGGGAGAAGAAGCAGGGCGGCAACGTCGTCACCACGCTCAACCCCGACGCGCAGCGGGCGGCCTTCAAGGAGCTCGGCGACAAGAAGGGCGCGGTCGCCGCCATCGACCCGCGCACCGGCGCCATCCTCGCCCTGGTCTCCACCCCCTCGTACGACCCCTCCAGCTTCGCGGGCAACTCCAAGGCCGACGAGAAGGCCTGGGTCGAGCTGAAGGACAGCGAGGACAAGAAGCTCGTCAACCGCGCCCTGCGCGAGACCTACCCGCCGGGCTCCACCTTCAAGGTGGTCACCGCGGCCGCGGCCCTGGAGCACGGCGTCGTCAAGAACATCGACGACCCGACGGACACCCCCGAGCCGTACATCCTGCCCGGCACCCAGACCAAGCTGCCCAACTCGCACACCGGTTGCGAGAAGGCGAGCCTCAACGAGGCCCTGCGCATCTCCTGCAACTCCGTCTTCGCGAACATGGGCGACAAGGTCACCCGCGACAAGATGGTGGAGACCGCGGAGAAGTTCGGCTTCAACAACGACAAGATCGACATTCCGGTCCGCGCCTTCGCCAGCATCTACGACAAGAAGATGGGCAAGGACGGCAACGCGCAGAGCGCCATCGGCCAGTTCAACACGGCGGCCACCCCGCTGCAGATGGCCATGGTCACCGCCGCGATCGCCAACGACGGCAAGCTGATGAAGCCGTACATGGTCGACATGCTCACGGCCCCCAACCTGGACGTCATCGAGAAGCACGAGCCGCAGGAGATGAGCCGGCCCCTCTCCGCCGCGAACGCCCAGAAGGTCCAGGAGATGATGGTCAACGTCGTCGAGAAGGGCACCGGCTCCAACGCCAAGATCAAGGACGTGAAGGTCGGCGGCAAGACCGGTACGGCGCAGCACGGCGAGGGCAACAAGAAGCGCCCCTACGCCTGGTTCATCTCGTACGCCGAGAACGCGGACGGCACCTCGCCCGTCGCCGTCGCCGTCGTGATCGAGGACAGCGAGGGCACCGCCCGCGACGACATCAGCGGTGGCGGTCTCGCCGCCCCCGTCGCCCAGGAGGTCATGAAGGCAGTGCTCAACAGCCAGAAGTGACCGAGCAATGACGGGCCGGAGCGGAGTGACGCACCTCACTGAATTCCGCCCGGATCCGAGCGTACGGTACCGGTCCAGTATCAGCCTGTGGCCACGAACCGATCACGGACGATCGGCCGGTAGCCTTTGCGCGAACAGCA
Organism: Streptomyces sp. NPDC005533; assembly: GCF_042871845.1. Lineage (NCBI taxonomy): Bacteria > Bacillati > Actinomycetota > Actinomycetes > Kitasatosporales > Streptomycetaceae > Streptomyces > Streptomyces sp. NPDC005533. Next base: position 55,734 of record NZ_JBIAJH010000012.1, read on the forward strand.
CACCGCCGGACCACACACAGGTGCGGTCGGGACTGACGGAGAGGGCTGCAACGTTATGGAAGAGCCGCGTCGCCTCGGCGGCCGGTACGAGCTGAGCCACGTGCTCGGCCGTGGTGGCATGGCCGAGGTCTACCTCGCCCACGACACCCGGCTCGGCCGTACCGTCGCCGTCAAGACCCTGCGTGCCGACCTCGCCCGTGACCCGTCCTTCCAGGCCCGGTTCCGCCGCGAGGCCCAGTCGGCCGCGTCGCTGAACCATCCCGCGATCGTCGCCGTCTACGACACCGGCGAGGACTACGTCGACAACATCTCCATCCCGTACATCGTGATGGAGTACGTCGACGGCTCCACCCTGCGCGAGCTGCTGCACTCGGGCCGCAAGCTGCTGCCCGAACGCACCCTGGAGATGTGCATCGGCATCCTCCAGGCCCTGGAGTACTCGCACCGGGCCGGCATCGTGCACCGCGACATCAAGCCCGCGAACGTCATGCTGACGCGCACCGGCCAGGTCAAGGTCATGGACTTCGGCATCGCCCGCGCCATGGGCGACTCCGGCATGACCATGACGCAGACGGCCGCCGTCATCGGCACCGCCCAGTACCTCTCCCCGGAGCAGGCCAAGGGCGAGCAGGTGGACGCGCGCTCCGACCTCTACTCCGCGGGCTGCCTGCTCTACGAGCTGCTCAGCGTGCGGCCCCCGTTCGTCGGCGACTCCCCCGTGGCCGTCGCCTACCAGCACGTACGGGAAGAGCCGCAGCCTCCGTCGAACTTCGACCCCGAGATCACGCCCGAGATGGACGCCATCGTCCTCAAGGCCCTGGTCAAGGACCCCGATTACCGCTACCAGTCGGCCGACGAGATGCGCGCCGACATCGAGGCCTGCCTCGACGGCCAGCCCGTCGCCGCCACCGCCTCCATGGGCGCGGCCGGCTACGGCTACCCCGACCAGGGCCACGGATACGGGCAGCCCGGCTACGACCAGCCGACCACCGCCCTGCGCGCCACCGAAGGCGGCCAGACCGCGATGATGGCGCCGATGCCCCCGGGCGACGGCGGCTACGGATACGGCGACCAGGGCCACGGCGGCTACGACCAGGGCCCGAACCGCCGCCAGCAGAAGAAGAGCAAGGCCTCCACGGTCCTGCTCGTGCTGGCCGGCGTCCTCGTCCTCGTCGGCGCGATCCTGATCGGCCGCTCTCTCTTCAGCGACACGGCCGACAACCGGCCCGCCGTGCCCAAGCTCGTCGGCCAGACCCTCGAACAGGCGCAGAAGAGCGGCGACAACGTCGGACTCAAGGTGGTCAAGGGCGGCGACGCGCCCTGCGACAACCAGCCCAAGGGCAACGTCTGCACACAGGACCCGGCGGCCGAGACCAAGGTCAAGGACGGTTCCACGGTCACGGTGACGGTCTCCTCGGGCGCGCCCAAGGTCCAGGTCCCGATCGTCACGAGGCTCACGTTCGAAGAGGCCGAGAAGACCCTCAAGGACCGGGGCTTCCAGGTCGAGCGCAAGACCGAGGAGTCCGACCAGACCCCCGGGCTCGTGCTGGAGCAGGACCCGAAGGGCGGCGAGGCGGAGAAGAACTCCGTCGTCAGGCTCACGGTGTCCAAGGAGCTGCCCAAGGCCGTGGTCCCGGAGCTCAAGGGCAAGACCAGGGACGAAGCGGAGAAGGCGCTCAAGGACGCCAAGCTCAAGCTCGGCAGCGTGACGGAGGGCGACCAGCCCGGTGCCGCTCCGGGCACGGTCGTCCTGCAGCAGTTCGCGGCCGGGCAGCAGCTGGAGGCGGGCAAGACGGTGAACATCACCATCGCCAAGGCCTCGACGGCGACCGTGGTGCCGAACTTCGCCGGCCGGACGCTGGGCCAGTACAAGGACGATCTGCGGAACGCCAACCTGCGGGTCGGCATCGTCGGCGGCCCGACGGACGACAACGCGATCGTGGTGGGGACCAACCCGCCGCCGGGGACCCCGCTCACCTCGGGCCAGCCCGTCAACATCGCCACCACCCAGGGCCAGCAGGACGGCGGCGGCCTCATCTCCGGCCTGACCGGCGGCAACGGCCGCCGGTAGCGCGGAAGCCCGCAAGCCCGACACACCGGTCCGGCCCTTCACCCCCGTCCTCGGGGGTGAAGGGCCGGACCTGTTCCGTACCCGTGCCTTCCGTGGGGCGCCTTCCGTACGGCGCCTTCCGCACCCCGCCGCTGCGCGGCCGTCTGCGTCCCGCCCGGGCGCGTCCGGGGCCCGGGTGACCCCGCGGGCCCGTCGGGGCTCAGGAGGCGCCGCAGGAGCCTCTGGGGGCCCTCCTCAGCGCAGCTCGGCCGGCGGCGTCCGCTTCGCGTCCACCTTCTCCGTGCGCACCAGCTCGCCCCACACGACGTACCGGTACTTCGAGGTGTAGACCGGCGTGCAGGTCGTGAGCGTGATGTACCGGCCCGGGGCGGTCCTGCCCGAGTCCTTCGGGACCGGGTTGATCACGTCGGTGTTGTACTTCGACGTCTGGCGCAGCTCCGCGAAGACCTTGTAGACGTACCAGGTGTCGCGGGTCTCGAAGACGACCGCGTCGCCGTTCTTCACCTTGTCGATGTTGTGGAACTTCGCCCCGTGTCCGTCGCGGTGCGCGGCGAGCGAGAAGTTCCCCTTCTCGTCCCACGGCAGCGCCGACTTCACCGGCTCCGTGTAGTAGCCGGCCACGCCGTCGTCGAGGACGTCCGGCGCCGTGCCCGGCTTGACCAGCACCTCGCCGTTCTTCATCGCCGGTACGTGCAGGAAGCCGACGCCGTCCCGGGTGTCCAGCGCCCCCGGCTCCGCGGGCCGGGCGGGTGTCTGCCACTGCTGGCGGACCTCGTCGCCCTTCGCGGAGGCCTGCCGGTCCGCGAGGACGTTCGTCCACCACAGCGAGTAGGCCACGAACAGGCCCAGCACCAGGCCGACCGTGATCAGGACCTCGCCCAGCAGGCTCAGGAAACCGGCGAGCACACTGCGGTTGCCGGCGGGCGGGGCCGCGGCGCGGCGGCGGGCTCGAGACACTGCTTGTTTCGTCCTTAACTGGTCAGCGCGGGCGGCGGACCCTGGCTGCGGGGCCGTTCGTCGGTCATCCTGCCCCATACGATCATCCGGTAGGTGCTGGTGAACTCCGGGGTGCAGGTGGTCAGCGTGATGTACCGGCCCGGGGACGTGAATCCCGATCCCTCCGGCACCGGCTTGATCACCGCCACGTTCGTCGGCGGGGTCTGGGCGAGCGACGAGGTCGTCTCGTACGTGTAGTACGCGTCCCGGGTCTCGACCACGACGGGATCCCCGGGCACCAGCCGGTTGATGTAGCGGAAGGGCTCGCCGTGGGTGTTGCGGTGGCCGGCCACCGCGAAGTTGCCCTGCGCGTCCGAGGGCATCGCCGTCTTCAGGGCGCCCTCGCCGTAGTGCCCGACCATGCCCCGGTCCAGCACCTTGGGCTTGCTGATGCCCTCCGCGACCGGGACCTTCACGTCGAGCTTGGGGATGTGGAGGATGGCGAAGCCCTGGCCGGGTTCGAAGGCCGTCACGGGCGGCGCCGCGGCCCCGTCGCCGCCCGGCGGGTGCTCCCAGGTCTGGCGCAGCGAGCCGGCGGCCCCGGAGGCCGCCCGCTCCGCCACGACGTTCGTGTACCAGAGCTGGTAGGCGACGAACAGCAGCATCACCAGCCCCACCGTGATGAACAGCTCTCCGCCCAGCCGGCTCGCGATGACCACCGGGCCGCCCGACGCCGGCCGCCTGCGCCGCCGGCCGCCCCGTCTCCGGGTGTGTCTGGCGGCCCGTTTCGCGGCCTCCTGAGCTGCCCTGCGTCGCGCGGCCCGGCCCTCCGTGGGCGCGGACGGCGCGACCGTCGTCACGCGACGGCCTTGCCCACCACCGGGGCCAGCCCCACCGACCGCTCGACGGCACCCGCGTCGCCGCACCGCACCAGCCAGTTCGCGAGCATCCGGTGACCCCACTCGGTCAGGACGGACTCGGGGTGGAACTGCACGCCCTCGACGTCGTGCTCCCGGTGGCGCAGGCCCATGATGATCCCGTCCTCGGTGCGCGCCGTGACCTCCAGCGCGTCGGGCAGGGTGCCGGGCTCGGCGGCGAGGGAGTGGTAGCGGGTCGCGGTGAACGGCGACGGCAGTCCCTCGAAGACGCCCCGCCCCTCGTGGAGCACGGGTGAGGTCTTGCCGTGCAGCAGCTCGGGCGCCCGGCCGACGACGCCGCCGTAGGCGACGGCCATCGACTGCATGCCGAGGCACACGCCGAAGACGGGAACGGCCGTCCGCGCGCAGTGCCGGACCATGTCGATGCAGACGCCCGCCTCCTCCGGCGTGCCCGGTCCGGGGGACAGCAGGACACCGTCGAAGCCGTCCTGCGCGTGCGCGAGCTCGACCTCGTCGTTGCGCAGCACCTCGCATTCGGCGCCGAGCTGGTAGAGGTACTGGACCAGGTTGAAGACAAAGCTGTCGTAGTTGTCGACAACCAGAATGCGCGCGCTCACGGAGTGGCTCCCGATCCCTCGTCCACCGTCACATCGTTGAACGGCAGGAGCGGCTCGGCCCACGGGAAGACGTACTGGAAGAGCACGAAGACCACCGCGAGGACCAGTACGAGAGAGATCAGCGCGCGGACCCACGCGTTGCCCGGCAGGTGCCGCCAGATCCAGCCGTACATGCCGCCTGTTTCCTTTTCGTCCACGTTCGTCCAACGCACCGCAAGGGCGGTACGCGAACAGACTAAAGGCAGCGGCCCGACGGGGTGGGTCACCCGGACAAACCCTCCGGCGGGCCCTGCCCCACGGGGCGGGCCCCGGTCAGCTCCGCCCAGACGACCAGCCGGTGGCTGTGGCCCCACTCCGGATCGCAGGTCGTCAGGGTCAGGTACCGGCCGGGCGTGGTGAACGGCGACTTCTCCGGGACCGGGGCGACCACCCCGACCCGGGTCGGCAGCGTGCGCAGGGGCCCGCCCCGCACGGTGTACGTGTACCAGGTGCTCTCGTCCTTGACGATCACCTCGTCGCCCGCGCGCAGTTCCGGGAAGTCCTTGAAGGGATCGCCGTAGGTGCGCCGGTGGCCGGCGACCGAGAAGTTCCCGGTGGCGCCGAGGGGGGCGGTGGCGGCGTAGTGGCCCAGGCCCTTCTTCAGCAGCTCGGCGTCCGTGCCCTCCAGGACGGGCTTGACCCAGTCCGGGCCGAAGCGCGGGACGTACATCTGGGCGAAGGCCCGGCCGGCGGGGTAGGGGGGCGGGGCCGGTTCGGCGGGTGCGGCCGGTTCGGCGGGGGCCGCCTGCGGCGCGGACGACGCGGGCTGCGGCGCGGCCGCCGGGGCGGCGGCCGCCCAGCGGTCGCGCAGCCCGGCCCGCTCCCCGTCCATGGCCCGGTCGGCCTTGACCCCGGTCCACAGCAGGACGTAGGCGACGAAGAGCAGGATCAGCGTGCCCGCCGTCAGGCACACCTCGCTGAACGTCCGTACCAGCAGGCGCAGTACGACGTCGGAACGGACCCGCTCACGGGGTGGGAGCCACCGGCTTCGCATAGTGGAGGTCCACTGTGCCGGAGTAGCCCGGAAGTGTCAGCGCCTTGTGCTCGTCCACTTTCCAGCCGAGCCCGTAGGCGTTGACGTACAGCTGGTAGTTCTGCAGGGCCGGCGAGGCGGCCAGGGCCTTCTTCAGCGCGCCGGGGTCGCCGACCGCCGAGATCTTGTACGGGGGCGAGTAGACGCGGCCCTGGAGGATCAGGGTGTTGCCCACGCAGCGCACCGCGCTGGTGGAGATGAGCCGCTGGTCCATGACCTGGATGCCCTGGGCGCCGCCCTGCCAGAGGGCGTTCACCACGGCCTGGAGGTCCTGCTGGTGGATCACCAGGTCGTTGGGCTGCGGCTCGGGCACGTTGGGGATGCGGGCGGTGGCGTTCGGCGGGGCGTCGTTGAGGGTGACCGTCAGCCCCTTGCCGGACAGCTCCTCGGTGCCCGAGGCGGCGCGCAGGGCGGCCAGCTTCGCGTCCTCGGCCTTGGTGCTGCCGTCGTCGCGGTCGGCGAGGGCGTCCACCCGGCGGCGGGCCGCGCCGGTGCTCTGCTCCAGCTCCGCGTTGTCCTGGCTGCGCTCCTTGATGAGGTCCGACAGCTTGAGGAGCGAGGCGTCCGTCCGGATGTTCGTACCCTTGGAGGTGTTGAAACTGGTGACGAAGAGCAGCCCGGCCAGGGCGAAGACGGCGGCCGTCAGCAGCCGGACCGGCCTGGCCCGGCGACGGGGACCCGCGGAGGAGTCGTCGGAATCGCTCAACGTACCCTTCTCCTTCAACGCCACAGGTCCACTACGCTAACGGACGCCCGGGGCAGGCAAGGTCCCCAGCGCATCGACAGGAGAGCCCCTCGTGCCGAAGTCACGTATCCGCAAGAAGGACGACTACACGCCGCCGCCCACGCGGCAGCCGCAGAGCATCCGGCTGACGAACCGCAGCTGGGTCGCCCCGGTCATGCTGGCGTTCTTCCTGATCGGACTCGCGTGGATCGTCGTCTTCTACGTGACCGAGACCCAGCTGCCGATCGAGGCGCTGGGCAATTGGAACATCGTGGTCGGTTTCGGCTTCATCGCCGCGGGATTCGGTGTGTCCACGCAGTGGAAGTAGCACCTCTCGACCTCTGACGGAAGCTCTCCCCATGAGTTATCCACAGCGTCATCCACACCTGAGGAAAAGACAGAAGATCTGTGGATAACTCTGTGGAGAGTTGACGCCGGTGTGATCAGGTGAGTTCCGCCGTGCGGACCAGCACCAGGGCCGTGGCCAGCAGGAACACCCCCGCACAGGTCCCCCACTGGACGAGTGCGCGCGTCCTGCCGACGGCGGGCGTGAGCATGCCCAACGCCACCAGGGCGCCGGTGACCAGGCCGCCCACGTGGGCCTGCCAGGACACGCTGAGGCCGGTGCCGAGCGGTACGAAGGTCAGCAGCAGCATCAGCGCGACCATGACGAGCACCGGGCGCATCTCGTACCGCAGCCGGCGCACCAGGACGACCGTGGCGCCCAGCAGGCCGAAGACCGCGCCGGACGCGCCGAGGGTCGGGGTGTTCGGCGCGGTCAGCAGATAGACGAGGGCGCTGCCGCCCAGGCCCGACAAGAGGTAGACCGTCAGGTAGCGGGCCCGGCCCAGTGCCGCCTCCAGCGGGCCGCCGATGACCCACAGGCCGATCATGTTGCCCGCGATGTGCCACAGCTCGGTGTGCAGGAACACCGAGGTCAGCAGCCGGTGGTACTCGCCGGTGGACACGCCCTCGACGGGGCCGGGTGCGAACGCGAACTCCCGGTAGCGGCCGATCAGCTCCAGCTGGACCGCCAGGGCCGGGTCGATCGCGGCCACCAGGAACACCAGGACGTTGATCCCGATGAGGATCTTGGTGACGAGGTGGGGGTCGGAGGCGACCACCCCGCCGGCGATGGTCCGCGGCGCGTTGGCGGTCGGCGGGTGCCCGGTGCCGGAGCCCTCACGGACGCACTCGGGGCACTGGAAGCCGACCGAGGCGCTGATCATGCAGTCGGTGCAGATGGGGCGCTCGCACCGGGTGCAGCTGATCCCCGTGTCGCGGTCCGGGTGGCGGTAGCAGCCCGGCAGACGGTCGGTGTCCATCGGTTCCCTCGATCGGCGGCGAGGCAGGGGTGCGCCCCGCCGGTCCGTTATGCCCCATCACTTCATACGCATGCAGGACGGACGGGCGGGGCGGAAAGGTTCCCGGAGCCGTCAGCGCCTCTCGACGACCACGGACTTGATGATCACGTCGTCCAGGGGGCGCTCGGTGCGCGGGTTGGTGGCGCTGCCGGCGATGGCGTCCACGACCCTCTGGCCGGCCGGGTCGGTGACCTCGCCGAAGATGGTGTGCTTGCGCGTCAGCCAGGCGGTGGGCGCCACGGTGATGAAGAACTGCGAGCCGTTGGTGCCCGGTCCCGCGTTGGCCATGGCGAGCAGGTAGGGCTTGGTGAAGGCCAGGTCGGGGTGGAACTCGTCGGCGAACCGGTAGCCGGGGCCGCCGGTGCCGTTGCCGAGCGGGTCGCCGCCCTGGATCATGAAGCCGCTGATGACGCGGTGGAAGACGGTGCCGTCGTACAGCGGGTCCGTGGTCTTCTGACCGTCGGTGGGGCGGGTCCACTCCCGCGCGCCGGTGGCGAGCTCCACGAAGTTCCGGACGGTCTTCGGAGCGAAGTTCTCCAGCAGCTCGATCTCGATGTCGCCGTGGGTCGTCTTCAGGGTGGCGTAGAGCTTCTCGGCCACGGATCTGCCTTCCATAGTCATCACTGTCGGTCCAGATGGTCGCACGGAGCGCTCCGCAGCACTGAAATCCTCCACCCGTATGCCCTGTCACGCATGCCTCTCGGTAAGAGGACAGGCATGATCCGACAAAGGGTGGAAAGGTGAACTGTGTCCGCCACCGAGGAGGAGGATCCCCGTGACCCGCAAGGACAGCGTGCGCCTGGCAGCCGAGAGCGCCAGGGAAAGTTTCCTGCACGCGGCGGAAGTGGTGGCACCGTACGCGGAATCCGCCAGGGACGCCGCGGTGCACTACGCCCAAGAAGCCAACGAACTGCTCGCGCCGAAGGTGTCGTACGCGGCCGACGCGGCCGCCCGACAGGCGCGTACGACCTACGACAGCCATCTGCATCCCCGGCTCAAGGCGGCGCGCGCGCACGTGCCGCCGCACGTGGACCGGGCGGCGACGAAGGCGGTGCACCAGACCCGCGTCGCCGCGCGGCAGGCCGCCGACTACACCCAGCCGCGGATCGAGAGCGCGCTCGCGGCCGCCACACCGGTGGCCGAGGAGGCCGCCTCGCGGTCGGTGGCGGCCATCGCGGCGCTGCGCGGCCAGATCTCGGCCAAGGAAGTGCAGAAGCTGGTGCGGCGCCACGAGCGGCGGGAGCGCCGCAAGGGCCTGCTCAAGGGTGTCGTGGTGATCGGCGTGCTGGCCGGCGCCGCCTACGCGGCGTGGAAGTGGTGGGACCAGCAGTCGAACCCGGACTGGCTGGTCGAGCCGCCCGCGGCCACGGAGCTGTCGACGCAGGACGCCGCTCCTGCGAGCTTCGACGACGAGCTCGCGGCCAAGGAACGCGAGTCCGGTCCGGCTGCGGACGACCCGCAGCGCTGAGCGTACGGACACGCGGAAGGGGCCCGGATCCGGCTGGATCCGGGCCCCTTCCGCGTGGGTGCTCAGCCGGGGAGGGTGAGGACCGTGCCGGGCCGGATCAGGTCGGGGTTCGGCCCGACGACCCCCTTGTTCATGGCGTAGAGCTCCCGCCAGCGGGCCTCGTTGCCCAGCTCGCGGCGGGCGATGGCGGAGAGCGAGTCGCCGGCCTGGACGGTGTACGTGCGCTTCTTCGCGGTGGCCCCCGGCTTGGGCATCGGCGCGGCGGGCACGGCCTTGTGCGCGGCCGACGTGGGGGAGGGGGTGTGCGCGGCGCCCGCCGGCGCGGCGGGCGCGGGACCGGGCTTCGGCATCGCGGCGGGCTTGGGAGGGGCCGGCACGGCCTTGTGCGCGGCGGACGTGGGGCTGGGGGTCGCGGGGGCGGGCGTGGGCTTGGGCTTGGGCGGTGCGGCGGCCGCCATCCGCTCGGCGGCGGCCCTGGTGGCCGCGGCGGCGTCGGCGGCCGAGCTCGCGGGAGGGGCGGCCCGCGCGGCCGGCTGCTGCTCCACCTGCTCCTTCCCCTTGTCGGCGGCCTCGTGTTCCTTCTTCTTGTCGGACTTCAGGAAGTCGAAGAGTCCCATGTGCGTACGCCTCCGGCGTGAGGGTGCCCCCCTGGGCTCGGTGCCTTCCCCCACTGTCGGACACGGGGCGCGGGGTGGCCCTGTGACACGGCCATCCGGGCGACCTCCGGCGGTGCGCCGCGCGGCGCCCGCGGTGCTCCGGCCTGCGGCCGGGAACGGCCCGGGAAGGGAGCGGGAACGCGCGGCCCCAGCATCGTGGGACACGATGGAGGAGAATTCTGTGATCATCAACCAGTCCGCGGAGCGGGTCGTGCTGGTCAGGCCCGGACCGGGGCTCGTGAGCGCCGCGGTCGTGGCGGGCCTGGACGTCTGGGTGGTGTCGGACAGCGGCCCGTGTCCACCCCGGGCACGGCTTCCCGCCGGGCTGCCCCCGCAGCGACTCCTCCAAGTGGACTTCGCCGACACGGCCGCGCTGCGCGCCCTGTTGTCGGACACGGTCGTCGAACACGGCATCGGACACGTCCTGTACCTCGCGAGCGATCTCGAGAAGGGTCTCGGCAGCGGGGCGGCGGCCGCGGCCGGGGAAGTGCTGCGGGAACTCTCCGCATGCCCGGAGACCCCCTCGGGCCGGCTGCCGGACGTGGTGACGATCCGGCGCATCCTCAACGAGAGCCGGACCTCGGCCGTACGCGCCGAGGAGGCCAGGTCCGTCGCCGAGGCGCGCTCGCTGGCGGAGGACTTCCCCCTGCCGGTGGTCATCAAGTCGGCCGACAAGGCGGGCTGTTGGTGGACGGTTCCGGTGCACGACCGGCGTGCGCTGGACCGGTGGGCCGAACAGGCCGTCACCGCACGGCATTCGGCCCCCTATCTCGTCGAAGAGCTCTTGACGGGAGCCAAGTTCCGTGTGGAGACCCTGACGGTCGACGGAATGCACCTCGTCGCCGACATCACCCCCGAGGGGAACGCCGTACCGCTGCACGAGACGGAGCAGGCCGGGATCCGTGCGACGGTGCGGGCCCTGCTGGATCTCGCCGGTTACGAATCGGGCACCACGCGGACGGACGTGCTGGTCAGCGCGCGGGGATCGCGGATCGCGGCGGCCACCGAGCCCGACCGGGAACGGGCCGGTAACGGCCGTTCCCGGTCCGCGGCCGGGAGCGGTATCGAGAGGGGAACGGACCGGTAAGGGCTACCGCCAGTCTGTGTCCTGTCGAGAGCGGCCACCGCACCACACGGGAGCCGCACCGGTACACAACGTGGGGGTTCAACACATGCGCAGCAAGCTGGCCGGACTGATCGGGATCTTCGCGGCGACCCTCGTGATCGGCGTCGGTGTGACGGTCCAGTCCACGGACGCCGGTCAGCCCTCCGGGTACGAGGTCCTCGCGGACGACAAGGGCCCCGGCGCCCCCTCCCCGGGCCCGACCACCCGCTGAGCAGCCGCTCCCCGCGCACCACGCGGACGTGCCCCGCACCGGATTCCGGTGCGGGGCACGTCCGCGTGCCGGGTCAGTACGTCCGGCGGTGCTCCGGCAGACCCATGAACTCGAATAACTCCTCGGCGGCCGCACGGTGTCCGGCCGCCTCCGGGGAGCGGCCGAGCGCCTCCGCCGCACGGGCGAGGCCCACCAGGGCGGACGCCTCCTCGGCCCGGAAGCTCATCGGGGCGGCGATCTTGTGGGCGTGGGCGTGCAGGGCCAGCGCCTCCTCGTACTCCCCCCACGTCATGTGGAGCCGGCCGAGGACGTTCTCGACCTTGGCGAGCCGGATCGGGGCGCCGCTCGCACGGCCGAGGAACAGGGCCCGCTCGGCGAAGGAACGGGCCTGCGTGCCGTCCCCCCGCTCCTGCGCCACCTGGGCGGACACCGCGAGCACCAGGGCGACGTCCCCCGGCGACCTGGTCTCGTCGCACAGGTCCCGGGCGCGCTTGAGGGTCTCGTGCGCGTCCGTGTAGTCGCCGAGGCCCACCTGGGCGAAGGCCAGATCGGCCAGGGCCACGATCTCGTTGCTGCGGTAGCCGAGGTCGCGGCCGATCCCGATCGCCCGGCGGGCGGCCTGGGCCGCTTCCGGGTAGCGGCCCCACCGCTCGTACAGCGTGCTGAGGGTGGTCAGGTTCTCGGCCTCCGCGCGCGGGTTGCCCAGCTCCCTGGACATGCCGAGCGAGCGCTCCAGGAGGGGCAGCGCCTCCCCGTACCTCCCGAGCATCGACAGCAGCAGCCCGATGGTCGATTCGCTGTGCGCCTCGGTGTGCCGGTCCCCGGCGCGCATCGCGGTGTCGCGCGCCTCCCTGGCCACCTCCAGCCCTTCCTCGAAGCGGCCGAGCTTCCAGCAGGCCGCGCCCAGATTGGCGAGGCTGATGCCGAGGAGCGCCGGATCGTCGAGCCGGCGGGCGGCGGCGACCGCGAGGTGGCCGACGCTCCAGAACTCGTCGAGCTGTCCGCGCGCGTGCAGGTGGAAGCCGACGTTGCGGCTCAGGCAGGCCGCGTACCGGTCGTGGCCGGAGCGCTCGGCGAGGGACACGGCGGCCAGCAGCCCGGCCTGTTCCCGGTCGAACCAGCTGACGGCCTGCTCGGCCAGTGTGAAGGCCGGCCGCTCCCCCTGGTAGGGCGGGATGCCGGTGGGCCGGCGCTCGCGACCGGGGAACAGCACCTCGCAGGCGGCGTTCGAGGTCGTCAGGTAGTAGCCGAGCAGCCGCTCGACGGCCGCCGCGTCGTCCTCCGCCGTCGCCGGTCCCCGCAGGCTCTGCGCGAAGCTGCGCACCAGGTCGTGGAAGGTGTAGAGGCCGATGTCGGGCTGCTGCACCAGGTGCACGTCGAGGAGGAACTCCAGGGCGTCCTCGGCGTCCCGGACGGCCGTGCCGAGCAGGGCCGCCGCCGAGTGCACGTCCGTTCCCGCGCACGGGTACAGGCTCAGGATGCGGAAGGCCGTGCGGTACTCCTCGTCCATCGCCAGGTACGACAGGCGCAGGGTCGCCGCGACGCTGCGCTCGCCCGAACTCAGCTCGTCCATCCGGCGTTTCTCGTCGCGCAGCCGCTCGACCAGGTAACGCACCGTCCAGCGCGGTCTGTTGCGCAGCCGGGCGGTCGCGATCCGCAGGGCCAACGGCAGGTGTCCGCACAGCTCGGCCAGTTCGGCGGAGGCCTCGGGCTCGGCGGCCACCCGGGTCGTGCCGAGCGTCTCGGTCATCAGGCTGGTGCTGTCCTCGGGCTCCATCATCCCGATCGACACCCACTCGACGCCGTCGAGGTCCAGCAGCCGTCCCCGGCTGGTGATCAGGACCAGACAGCCGGGCGAGGCCGGCAGCAGTGGCCGGATCTGCGCGGCGTCGACCGCGTTGTCGAACAGCAGGAGCATCCGCCGGCCGTCCAGCCTCGAGCGCCACAGGGCCGTGCGGCCCTCCAGGTCCTCGGGGATCCGGTCGCCGGGCGTGCCGACGGTCCGCAGCAGGCTGTCGAGCGCGCTGGCCGGTGAGACGGGCCGGCCGCCCGGGGTGAATCCGTGCAGGTCGATGTGGAGCTGCCCATCGGGATACCCCCCGGCCAGGCGGTGTGCGGCGCGGACGGCCAGGGTGGTCTTGCCCATGCCGCCCATGCCGTCGATGGCCACGATCCGGGAGTACCGCTCGGCGCCCCGGCCCTCGTCCTGTACGTAGTCGAAGAGTTCGGCCAGTTCCTTGGCGCGGCCGGTGAAGTCGGGCAGGTCGTACGGCAGAGTGCACGGGGCGTCGGTCGCCCCCGTCCCGGCCGCCGCCGGCTCCGCGGGAACCGGCTCCGGCGACCCGGCCGCCGCGGGCTCGGTCGCCGCCCGTACGGGAACGGCCGGCTCGGGCGCCGGCGGTACGGGGGCCGCCTGCTCGGCCGGTTCCGGCCGAGCGGGCACCTCGGGTACGGGCGCCACGGGTACGGGCTGCGGGCGCTCGGGCGTGGCCAGTTCGGGACTGTCCCGCAGGATCGCCTCGTACAGCCGGGACAGCCGCGGTCCCGGATCGATCCCGAGCTCGTCGACGAGGAGCTCGCGGACCTCCCCGAACTCCTTGAGCGCCTCGGCCTGTCGGCCCGAGCGGTACAGGGCGAGCATCAACTGACCGCGCAGCGTCTCCCGCAGCGGGTGCTGGGTGATCAGCGCGCGTAGCCCCGAGATGAGCTCGCCGCTCTCGCCCAGCGCCAGGCACAACTCGTAGCGTTGTTCGGCAGCCGCCAGCCGACGCTCTTCCAGCGCGGTCGCCGCGGCCTCGATCACCGGCCCGCCCGCGCCGGACAGCACCGATCCCCGCCACAGGGCGAGAGCGGACCGCAGGTACTCGGCGGCCTCGGACCGCCGGCCCTCCCGCACGGCCCGGCCCGCCGCCCTGGTCAGTGCGTCGAACTCCAGGAGGTCAACCTGGTCGTCCGCCACCACCACGCGGTATCCGGGCCCGTCGGTCGCGATCACCGCGTTGCCGGCCGGTATGCGCCGCCGCAGATCGGCGACGGCCTTGCGGACCTGGTGCGCCGCGGTCACCGGCGGGTCCTTCTCCCAGGTCGCCTCGACCAATCGGGCGACGGGCACCACCCGGCCGGCTTCGAGAAGGAGCATGCACAGGACCCGTTCCTGTATCGCTCCCCCCAGCCTCAGCCGTACTTCTCCGTCCCACCCCTCAAGCGATCCGAGCACGTGAAAACGCGGTCTTCCCCCCACGGGATCCGCGCTCCGTCTCTCCCCGGATTCCGTATCCGCCCCCGGCATCGGCTATCCACCCCCCAAGAACACGACCCCTGGCCAGGTCATGTCACCCGGATCATAGGGGTTCCCCCTAGCAGCCGGTAAGCATCCGGTAGCAGATCAGGAAGGGCGACACAGACAGTTCATGGGCAGGCCGCAGGAGCTGGCAGCACACAGAACGAGTGCCAAAGGAGCAAGGTGTGGGAAGACTGGAGCGACCACTGGCCCCCGATGCCGGACCAGTCACCGCGTTCGCCCGGGAGTTGCGCAGGCTGCGGACCGCGGCCGGCAGCCCCGGATACCGCGACATGGCCACCCGGGCCATGTTCTCCGCCTCGGTGCTCTCCGACGCGGCCGCCGGATACCGCCTCCCGACCCTTCAGGTGGCCCTCGCCTTCGCGGAAGCCTGCGGCGGGGACCGCGCCACCTGGGAGCGCCGCTGGCACGAGGCGGCACGCGCCGACGGCGACGAGGGCGCGGCCCGCCCGGCGGCCAAGGCCGTCCAGCAGCACCAGGAGAACGAACTGCGCGCCGCCGACGTGCGCGCCGTCCTGCCGCCGCCCGCCCAGCTGCCGATGGAGGCTCGTCCCCTGGTGGGACGGATCGAACTGCTCCAGCGGGCCCGCGCGCTGACGGCCCCCACCTACGGCGAACAGCGCCCGTCGGGCCCGCTGCTGATCAGCGGTCAGGTCGGAGCGGGCAAGTCGGCCTTCGCCCTGCGGCTCGCCCACGAACTGGCGCCCGGCCTGCCGGACGGACAGCTCTACGCGAACCTGGACCCGGCCGCCGACGGACGCAAGGACGCGGCGGGCATCGCGGGCGGTTTCCTGGAGGCGCTCGGCATCCCCGCCGACCGCATCCCGAACGATCCCGGGCAGCGCATCGGGCTGTACCGCTCGCTGCTCCACCGGCGCCGGCTGCTCGTGGTGCTGGACGGCGTGCAGCACGAGCGGCAGGTACGGGAACTGCTCACCGCGGCGCCCGAGAGCCGCATCGTCATCACCAGCCGCTCCAGGCTGCTGGGACTCGACGGAATTGGCCGGATCAGGCTGCCCGCCCTGGACCGCGACGAGTCCATGGAGCTGCTCGCCCGACTGATCGGCGAAGACCGGGTCGGCACCGAACCGCGCGCCTGCCTGCGCCTCGCCGACGCGTGCGGGGACCTGCCGCTCGCGCTGAACCTGGCCGGCCGGCGCATCGCGGCCCGGCCCGAGTGGATGCTGCAGGACTCCGTGGCCGAACTGCTCGGCGAGGGGCGGCGGGAACCCGGCCGTTTCCTGGGCCGGCTACAGGTCGGGGACGACAGCCTGGGCAGCCGACTGGACAGCGCCTACCGGCTGCTGACCCCGTGGGCCCGCCTGATGCTGCGCCAGTTCGCCGGCTCCGAGAACCCGCCCTCCGTCGACAACGTCGTGTACGAGTCCACGGACGCGCTCGCCGTCCTGGTCGAGCGCTCAGCCCAGCCGGTGGAGGACCTCCTCGAACGCCTCCTCGACGCGGGTCTGGTCGAACACTCCGACCTGCCGGGGCAGTACGGGCTGACGCCGATGGCCAGGGCGTTCGCGCTGGCCCAGCCCGACCCGACGGAGGAGGAGCAGGTGCCCGTGGCGCGCGCCGACGTGCTCGCGCGGGTCTCCCGCTAGGTCGTCTCTTCCGGATCGTGCCGGGCGGCGCGGGCGAGGCAAGATCCGGAAGAGCCGGCCCAGGTCGCGGTCGCCACCATGGGGCGCTCCGCAGCTCGGCTTGCGGGGCGCCTTCGCGCGTGTCCGCTCAGGTCTCGGAGCGCCCGGGGCCCTGCCTGCCCGCCGCGTGGGTGATCGTGAGGTAGAGGTGCTCGTCGAGGATCTTGGCGAGGGAGATCCCGGGACGGCCGAGGTCGGCGCACAGGGTCCGCTCCTGCGCGTCGCCGCCCTCGGCGAGCGCCGCCCGCGCCCAGGCCCGGCCGGTCTCCAGGTGGCGGGCGAAGGCGGCCCCGTCCCGTACGCCGTAGAGCCGGTCGGCGATCGCCGCGTCCCACGGCATGACCGAGTCGGGGCGCAGGGCGTACAGCGCCTTGGACGCGGCGGTCGGGCCGAGACTGCGGCGGCCGATCGGCAGCGCGGCCAGGTCCTCGTAGGCCCGCGCGAAGCGGGAGATGTCCCGGGGGGTGAGCCGGGACAGCGGCGCGTGCGGCAGGGGGTGGTGCCTCTCCCACCAGGCGGCGAGCCCGGCGCCGAACAGGTCGGGCTCCCCCTCCCGCGGGTAGCGGATCCGGCAGCCCCAGGAGTTCAGCCAGCGGTGCAGGGCGGTGCGGTGGGCGGCGACGGAGAGGTCGAGACCGGGCGCGGTCGCCTCGCGCAGCGCCAGCCAGCTCCGGTCCACTCCCGCGAAGCCGTTGAACACCTCGGCCGAGGAACGCAGTTCGGCGAGGGTGGGGGCGGGCGGGGGCGGCGGCGCGGCCGGGGCCAGGTGCGCGCGCGCCACCTTGGCCGGCACCACCATCCGCCAGGCCTCGGTGACCAGTTCCGTCAGCTCCTCCAGGTCCAGGGCCGCCATCCTGGCCTCGGCCCAGTCGAAGCGCAGGTCGGACGCGCGGGGCAGGAGGAACTTCGCCGGTTCGGCGGCGACGAGCGCCGCCCGCTCCTCCTTGGGGAAGGCGAAGCCCAGCTCGGTCTCGTCCCGGGAGAGCGCGAGGTAGACGATCTTCCCGATCCGGAACTTCACGCGGTCCCGGATCAGGTGCTCCTCGGTTCTCGGCAGGCTGAGCGCGAGCCCGCGTACGTCGTCCGTCGTGACCACCGTCTGCTCCTTCGTTTCCACCCTCGGCCGCCCGCTCACCGGCCCGCGAGCTGCGGGGCGACCGCGTCGAGCGGCGGCGCGTCGAGCGCGCCGAGCCCGATCGGCGACGGGATCCGGCCGGTCAGCCGGTCCGCCAGCGAGCGCGCGATGAGCGGCGCGAACTTGAAGGATGTGCCACCGCAGGCCGCGTACGCGTACGCGTCGCCGCCGAGGGCGACCACCAGCGGTCCGCCGGTCTCGGAGAAGGAGGAGTAGTAGGCGTCCTTGGCGGCGGTGACCCAGGCCGGACCGAAGCCGGGCAGCAGGTCCCCGAACTCCTTCTCCAGCCGGCGCTGCCAGTACGGATCGGTGGCGTGATCGGTGAGTTCGTCCACCACCCGGCAGGCGGTGGCCGAGGTCAGCTTGAGGGCCGTGCCCGCCACCGGCGGGATCAGCCAGGCTCCCCCCTTGGTGCCGAGGGCGGGGACGGCCGGGGTGGACGCCCAGGCCCGCGCCTGCTGCCGGGGCACCCGGCAGTAGAGGAGGGACTGGCGGAACAGCGTCAGCCGTTCGGCGACGGCCTCCGGCATCAGACCGCGGGACCAGGGGCCGACCGCGACCAGGACCGCGTCGGCGTGCAGCACCCGCCCGTCCACCAGTCGTACGTTGCCGCTCTCGCCGTCGACGGCGGTCACGGCCCGGTGCTCGATGAGCTCGATGCCGGACTGCCACTTCAGCCAGCCGACGCACGCGGCGAGGACCCGTTCGGCGAGCAGGACTCCCGCCTCGTCCTCGAGTACCGCGCCGAGACCGCCGTCGAGGCGCAGGTGCGGATAGCGGTCGGACAGGCCGGCCGCGGTCAGTTCCCTGACGCTGCCTCCGGCGTTGCCGAGCATCGCCGCCGCTTGCGCCGCCGCGGCGGGCGGCAGCACGGTGAGGGCGCCGACCTGTTCGTAGAAGCGGGTCAGGAAGAGCTCTTCCAGTTCGACCCAGCGGTGGTGCGCGCGCAGCGCGGCCGCCGTGGCCTGTGGATCCGAGGGGTGCAGGGCCCGCAGGATCCGGTGCTGGTCGAAAGAGGTGGCTCTGCTGTGCGGGATGGGGCCTTGGTCCACGACCGTGACCTTGTGTCCGTCGAGCACGCATTCGACTGCCGTGAGCAGGGCGATCACACCGCCGCCCACTACTGTCACCCTCGCCGACATCACACACCTCCTTTCCGTGTTCCGGTGCCGACGGGTCAGCTGTCGAGGACGATCGTGGTCAGTGCGGCGGCCTTGGCGAGGTGCTCCTCGCAGGCCGGCCGGTCGTCGCCGGCGCAGATCACGTTGGCGTACCGGCTGAGGTAGCCGTCCGGCGGCAGCAGCAGCGTCGTCCCGGGCCCGACCATGACGTTCGCCTCCAGCAGCCCCGGGGTGTCGGACGCGGCAGGCACGTCGACCGAGCGGACGGTGCCGTTCTGCGGCGGGTAGAGGAAGCGGATGCCCACGGTGCGGGACCGGGTCGGCGTCCACTCGGGCCGGGTGCCGCTCGCCACGTCCGCGGCCACCTCGCCCGGCTCGATCCCGGTGGCGAGACTGCCCAGGTACGGGATGAGGTCGCCGCCCAACCGGGCGTTCACCTCGATGATCACCGGACCGCGGGAGGTGAGCTTCACCTCCGTGTGGGTGATGCCGTAGCCGACTCCCAGTTCCCGGTGGGCGTCGCGCAGGATGCCCAGCAGTTCCTCGTCGGCGAGCAGCGGATCGGTGGCGCTGACGACGTGTCCGGTCTCCTCGAAGTAGGGCTCCAGGCCCACTTCCTTGTGCGCGAGGAAGAGCGGGGTCCACGCGCCGTCGAAGACCACGCCGTCGATGCTGATCTCGGGCCCGATCACGCACTCCTCGACCAGCGCCCCGCCCTCGTAGTCGCTGTTGCCGCCATGGCCGGCGGCGTCGGCGACCTCGAAGGCCGCGCGGACCGCCTCGGGGTGGTCGACCCGGATGACGCCGATGCTCGCTCCCATGCCGCGGGGCTTGAGCACGACCGGGTAGCCGAAGGAGTCGGCCGCCGCGAGCGCCTGGTCGGCGTCGGTCACGTAGGCGAAGTGCGGCTGGGGCAGTCCGGCGGCGGTCAGCAGCTGCCGGGTGTTGTGCTTGTTGCGGCAGTTGTCGGCGCCCCGCGAGGTCAGTCCGGGCAGGCCGAGCCGCTCGGCTATGAGCGCGGTGGTCACCACGAGCGTCTCGTCGTAGCTGAACACCCCCACCACCCGGTGTTCGGCGGCCACCGCCTCGGCGGCCTTGATCAGCCCCTCCTGGTCGGGCACCAGGCGTTCCTTGTCGAGCAGCCCGACGGTGGTCGAGCCGATGACGTACTCCGACTGCCAGGTCGGGTCCACCGCGTCCAGGATCCAGATCGGGCGCCGGCGGGCGGCTGCCGCGAGCAGGTACTCGCGGTAGGCCCGCTGTCCGCTGCCGACCAGGATCACCACGCCGTCATCGGTCGTCTTGGCGTCTTCCGTCATCTTCGTCACCTCGCGGAGTGGGTCAGGACCCGGTCGCCGGCCGTCGCGATCGCCGCGAGCTGCGGCTGGGCGATGGCCAGGTAGTCGGGGGTGGACAGGGCCACGGAGCGGTCCAGGCGGGCCGCGTTGAAGTAGATCTCTTCGGTGAGGATCAGGCCCTCGTCGACGACGAGGTGCAGATCGGGGTGGAAACTGAGCGGCATCACCGTGCCGCAGACGCTGCCGGCCAGGCGCTCGGCGATCTCCGGCGTCGCGAAGGCCGTCCGGCCGCCGCCGAACAGCGAGCCGACCGCCTCCAGGTCGACCTGCCGGTCACCGGGCACCACCGCGAGCACGTACTTGCCGACCCGCTTGGTGATGCTCACGCGGACGACGATGCACTTCGCGGCCTGCTCCAGCGGGTGGCCTCGCAGCACGCTCGCCAGGTCCGTGCGGCCTTCGGCGGGGTGGTCGATCAGGCGGTAGCGGGCCTGGTGCCCGTCGAGGTGGTCGAGCAGCCTCTGGTACATCACAGCTCCTCGCCGACGTAGTGCCAGTCCTCGGGATTGATCAGCCCGAAGGGGTTGACCGGGGCCACGCCCTGGAGGTTCTTGGCGACTTCCAGGAGCCGGAAGGGGAAGTTGGGCATCCAGATGACCGGGACCTGCTGCGCGATGTAGTCCTGGTAGGCGTAGAGGTCCTCCAGGTCGTCGCTGACGACCGTGCGCGCGATCAGTTCGTCGGCTTTCGGGTCGCTGTAGCTGCCGAAGTTGACCGAGGATCCGGTGGAGTAGAGGGCCTCTCCGGTGGGGTAGAAGCCCGGGCCGTAGCCCCAGCCGCCGTTCCAGTCGCTGAACTCCCACAGGCACGGGCTGTCGGGGCCCGGGGTGCAGGTGGTGTCCTCCAGGACCAGGACGCTCGCCTCGACCTCGGTGAGCTCGATCTCGATGCCGGCCTGCGCGGCGTCCGCGGCGAACTTGCGCATGACCGCGGTCAGCGTCTCGTGCCCCTTGGCGTACCGCATCGAGAAGCGCAGCGGGGTGCCGGCCGGGATGCCCTCTCCCGCCTCGCCGGGTCCGGTCCCCGCCCGGACGCACGTCCCCGGGGTGGTGCTGGTGTCCCAGCCGTTCTCGGTGAGGTAGCGGCGGGCCGCGTCGATGTCGAAGGGGTACGGGTCCTCGTGCGCGGCGGGCGAGAGCAGCGGGCTGTCCGGCAGGGCCGGGATGGGCCCGGTGGTCGGGTAGCCGTAGCCCTTGTAGACGTCGCGGATCGCGCCGCGGGAGTCGAGGCTGGACTGGAGCGCCTGGCGGAAGTAGAGCTGCTTGAAGATCTTTCCGGCGACGGTGGGGTTGTTGAAGTTGATCGGGAAGTAATGGATCTTGTAAGTGAGCTGGGGCACGAGGTCGTAGTGCTCGCCGAGCGGGTTGGGCCCGCCCAGCTCCGGGTCCTCGGCCGGTTCGGTGACCTCGTCGAAGGGCAGGAAACCGATCTGCACGCCGTCGACGGCCTCGGGGCCCCGGCGGAGCATCTCGTACTGGTCGGTGTCCGAGTCGGTGGGCACCAGCCGGAACTCGTCCAGGTAGGGCTTGTTGGGGCCGGAGTAGTGCTCGTTGGGCACCAGGACGCAATCGCCCGAGGTGCCGTCGATGGTGTAACTGCTCAGCTTCCAGGGGCCGTTGACAACGCTCCAGACGGGGCTGGTGTCCCAGCCCTTGCGCTCGTCGTTGCAGGCCCGCAGGTAGGCGTAGACCGCGGAGGCCTGGGCCGGGTCGTGGGTGGCGTCGGCCGGCCGGTCGTCGCCGGTGCGGTCCCAGGCCTTCGGCAGCGGGGTGATGGTGCTGAACTGGTTCATCAGCACCCAGTTGTGCGAGTAGGCGCGGTCGAAGGTGAAGCTCACCTTGTCCTCGGCGACCTTCTCGTAGCCGGCCAGGTTGTCCGGGAAGAAGCCCGGCGTGTAGCCGCCGAAGCTGTCCTTCTCGGCCTCCAGAAGGTGCATCCACAGCATCACGTTGTCGGCGTTGACCGTCTCGCCGTTCGACCACTTGTACGGCTTCACGGTGATCGTCGCCGTGCGTCCGTCCTCGCTCCACTCGGGCGGCTCGGCGAGGCTGCGCTCGTAGTCGACGGTCGGCTGGCCGCCGGTGCCGTACCAGTACAGCGGGCGGTACATCAGGGTCTGGAACTCGTGCAGGTTGGCCACCCCGTAGTACTCGCCGGGGGTGAACGGGAAGATGAAGACCGGGCTGAAGCCGCTGGTGCAGGCCCAGGTCACGCTGCCCCCGCGGAGCGGGGTGGTGGGCGGGGTCATCTCGGTACCTCCTCCAGTGCGGATTCGCCGCTGTCCGAATGGGCTCCGTAGCGCTCCCAGCGCTCGTTGAGCCGGATGCGTCCGTCGTCGAGGAACTCGGGGGTGCTCCAGCACCTGCCGGCGATCACCTCGCCGTCCGCGAGGACCATCGTGTAGGCGAATTCGAGGTTCCCGTCGGGCTCCACGCGGCCGTTCAGCGAGCCCCGGCGGACGGGGCCGCCGTCGAAGTCGGCCCAGAGCAGGTCGCCTTCCTGGCGGTAGTGGCCGACGGGGGCGTCCTCGCCCGCCGGGTATCCGGTGTTGCGGAAACTTCTGCCGTCGTAGTCGATCACCGGTGTCGTATCTCCTGAGTGATGCACTTGACCGCGCCACCGGCCTTCAGCAGTTCCGACATGTCCACGCCGTGCACCTCGAAGCCGCGCTCGCGCAGCTCACCGATCAGGTGCGTGGCGGTCTCCGTCAGGACCACGTTCAGTCCGTCGCTGACCGCGTTCAGACCGAAGGCGTCGGCATCGTCCCGAGTCGCGAGGATCGCGTCCGGGTAGAGCTCCCGCAGCACCTCCCGGCTCTCCTCGGAGAAGGCGGCGGGGTAGTACGTCACCAGGTCGTCGTCGAGGACGCACAGTGCGGTGTCCAGGTGGTAGAAGCGGGGGTCGACCAGCTCCAGGCCGACCACCGGCAGGCCGAAGAACGCGCGGAGCTCCTCGTGAGCGACGGGGTCGCTGCGGAATCCCGCACCGGCCAGCACGCGCCGGCCGGCCGGGGCGAAGTCCCCCTCGCCCTCGTTGACGTGCTCCGGGACGAGGACCTCGGGGTAACCGTGCCCTTCGAACCAGGCCCGGTACGCGTCGGCCTCGGCCGCCCGCTCCCGGTGGCGGAACCGCGCGATGAGCACCTTGTCGTCGATCACGGTGGCGCCGTTGGCGGAGAACACCATGTCCGGCAGGCCCGGGACCGGGTCGATGAAGGAGACCTCGTGGCCGAAGCCGAGGTAGAGGTCGCGGATCCGCTCCCACTGGGCCAGGGCCAGCCCGGCGTCCATCGGCTTGTCCGGGTTCATCCACGGGTTGATCGCGTAGCTCACCTCGAAGTGGGTGGGCCGGCACATCAGGTAGTGCCGCTTCGTGGCCGTACGCCGGGGGGTCTCAGCCATGCTCCGGCCTCATCTCGGTGCGGATCCGGCTGGCCACGATGTGGGCGGTGCTCAGCGCCTCCTCCAGCGACTCGCCCGTGGCACCCAGGAAGCCGAGGATGTTGTTCCCCGCCGGCGGACGCTTGATGACGGTCCCCGGCGTGGCCGTGATCTTCAGGAAGAAGACGGAGTCCGGGACTTCCGCGGGCACCTCGATCGACTCCACCGTGCCCGCCCCGCTGATCAGGCACATCGCGGCGGTGTGCACACCGGTCGGCGCGTAGTGCGAGACGTCGGGCCGGGTGCCGCGGGCCACGTCGACCACGCACCTGATGGGGTCGTGGCCGGCGCTGATGCGCGCCATGTGGTCCAGGCCGCCGCCGCCGGGACGGATCGCTATCTCCAGGATGAAGGGCTTGCCCTGGTGGAACCTCACCTCGGCGTGCAGCACGGACCGCCGCAGTCCCTGGGCGTGGGCGGCGTCCCGGACCACCGCGTGGACGGCGGCCACCTGCTCGGGGGTCAGGGAGCTCGGCGCGTGGTGGACGTCGTCGTCGAAGGTCCCGCTCTCCACGGTGATCCGGTCCACGATGGAGCCGAGGTAGACCTCGTCGTCCCAGGCCAGCGCCTCGATGAGGTGCTCGTGGCCGTCGAGGTAGCCCTCGACGATGATCCCGTTCGGGCCGAGGTCCAGGCCGTCCGCCTCCATCAGCGCCCAGGTCATGGTCTCGATGCCCAAGGTGGCGTCCGCGAAGCGGGCCGCCATCTCCTGCGGGTCGTCGACCTTGAAGACGAAGTTGCTGGCGGCGCCCAGGGTCGGCTTGAGGATCAGCGGGTAACCCAGCTCCTCGCCGGCGGCCAGCGCGGCCTCGACGTCGGGGGCGTACCGGAAGCCGGGGTGCGCCGCGCTGCCGCGCTCGTGCGCCTGGCGCATCAGCAGCTTGTTGCGGCTGGTGCGGGCCGCCTCGAAGCCGATGCTCGGCAGTCCGAGCGCCTCGGCGACGACCGCCACCGTGACGACCCCGGACTCCGAGAAGGTCAGGACCCCCTCGAACTCCTCCTCCGCGTGCCAGACCTTGGCGGCCGTGACGATGTCCTCGATGTGCTTGGATCCCGCGATCCGGTACCGCTCGGCGTCCCAGAAGTCCTCGCTGCCCAGTCCGTTGAGGACGTAGACCTCTGCTCCGAGCTCCTGGACCTGCTGGTAGCGGGAGATGTAGTAGGTGGCGTTCTGGCTGGCCTCGATGGCGAGCAGCTTCATCTCTGCCTCTCCCCTCAGACCTTGGCCGGGACGGACTCGCGGGCCTCGGCCTCGGCCTCGACCGTGGCGGCGGGCTCGCTGGTCCCGGCCGGGGCGGCGGGCTCCGCGATGGACTCGGACTCCGCGGCGGCGGCCGCGGCGGCGACCTCGCGGTCGTGCTTGCTGAGCGAGATCACGGTGATGGTGGCGATGACGACGACCAGGGCGGAGAGGGCGTAGAAGCCGTTCTTCACGTTGGTGCTGTCGACCAGGAGCGAGATCAGGACGACGGCGGTGGTGCCGGCGGCGAGGCCGAAGGCGTTGGTGGCACCGAAGACAAAGCCGGTCTTCTCCTCGGGCGCCGCGCTCATCAGGGCGGTGCGGGCGGAGATGCGTGCCACGCAGAAGGCGATGGCGGCGAAGGGGATGACGGCCATCATCGCGTAGAGGTGGATGGACTCCATGGACAGGAGCACCGCGAAGGCGAGGTAGCCGATCAGGGCCGTCTTCAGCACGGTGGCCTTGGAGCTGATCTTCTTGAAGGCCCAGGCCGCGAACAGCGCACCGATGCCGAACAGGGCGTCGACGATGCCGAGGTAGCCGGCGTTGGACTTGAAGCCCTCGATGACCAGGACCAGCATGATGCTGTTGCCGACGATGATGACGATGTTGCCGATGATGTAGAGCACCGCGAGACGGGCCAGCGGCGGGCGGGAGCCGGACAGCTTGGCGGCGGCGGCCGACGCGGCCTTCGCGGCGGCCTCGGTGACGGCCTGGCCGGCGGGGCGACGGCCGATGAAGAACAGCAGGGCGGCGGAGACCAGGAACGTGATCGCGTTGAAGTAGAAGAGCGACGTGGTGCCGACCCAGACGATCACCCAGCCGCCGAGGGCCGCCGAGGCGAGCGTGCCGGCCTGGATGGCGATCTCGGCGTTGCCGTTGAACTGGGCGAGCCGGGACTCCGGGATGCGCTCCTTGATCAGGGCGTTGCTGGCCGGGAAGAAGAGGGCCGCGGAGATCGACAGGATGAAGCTGGCGACGTAGCTGACGGTCGACGGGTTGCCGCCGAGGGCCAGCCAGAGCGGCAGACCGATCGCGGCGGCGGCGCTGGCCAGGTCGGAGACCATCGCCAGGGTCCGGCGGTCGAAGCGGTCGGCGAGCTTGCCGAAGAACAGGGAGAGCGCCACCTGCGGGATGGTGACGGCGATCATCAGCCAGCTGACCGCGAGCATCGTGTTGGCCTCGGTGAAGACCAGGTACGAGGCGGCGGTGAGCTGGATGCCGTTGCCCAGGTTGGTGATGAAGGTCGCGGGGATGAGCAGGCGTTCTGCCCGATTGGGACGGGGCGGGGCGATCGTGGACACAGTGCTCCTCGGAGGTCAGGCTCGGATGTCGGCCGGCTCGGCCACGGGCGCGAACGCCCCGACCGCGGTGGACAGGAGGGGGAGTCGCAGCGGAGCGACGGGGTCGGTGGTGAAGGCCCCGGCCGGCAGGGTCAGATCGGCCCCGGCCCGCTCGGCACGGGCCGCGAGGTCGACGAGCAGCGGAGCGGCGCAGGCCGTCAGCGTCCGGACGGCGAGGACCAGGTCACCGAGGTCGCTCGGGACGTCCGCGGCCACCCGGTCCGCCTGCTTCAGCAGCCGGTCGAGGTGGACGACGACCAGGTCCGCCGCGCGGTGGAGGCTGAAGCTCTCCAGCTCGTAGTGGGAGCGGAAGCGCTCGACGACGATGCCCGCGTGGTCGGCGCCGGTCCGCGACACCGGGAGCAGCGCGTCCGCCGGGACGTCGGCGAGCAGGTCCGCCACGCGGCGGACGAGCCGGTTCCACGGCTCGACCAGTCGCGAGCTCGCCAGGGTGTCGAGCGCCTCGCGGCTGAAGTTCGTCCGGGAGTGCTCGGGCGCGGTGAGCGCCAGGTAGAAGCGGACCAGGTCGCGGGGCACCTCGGCCACCAGATCGGCGGCCCAGACCACGTGGCCTTTGCTTGTCGAGAACTTCTGGTTCTCCAGCTCGTAGAACTCGTTCGACACGATGGCGTGCGGCTCGACGTACCGGTCGCCGTGCGCCATCAGCAGCGCCAGGTGCGTCATTCCCCAGAAGTAGACGTTGTCGAATCCGAGGAAGTACACGAGGTCGATGCCGTGCTCGGACAGCCAGTGCTCGTCGTACCGGTCGGTGTGCTCACCGAGCTGCTCGGCCGCGTACCAGGTGCAGTACATCGAGGCGGCCATGCCCTCGGCCCAGGCGTTGAGGACCTGGCCGGGCGTCTCGGTGAACGGCGCCGGGATGCCCCAGGCGGTGGGGTAGGTGATCGGGAAGTCCGGAAGCGGGCGCTCCAGCGCCTCGCGGACCAGCTGCGCGGTGTGCGGCCGCAGTACGTCCCGGTGCCTGACGTAGTAGTCGGCGAGGCGGTCGCGGTACTCCTCCATCGGCAGGACGAGGATCTGCGCCTCGCGGTGCGTGACCACGGCGTCCGGGTCGACGGTGGAGCGCGGACGCAGCAGCTCGTCGAAGTTGTTGGGGTGTCCGCACGACTCGCAGAGTCCGCCGCGGCTCTCCACCAGGCACACCGGGCAGTCGCCGGCGACCAGGCCCTCCATGAGGTACTCGCCGGTGGCCTCGACGTACGGCAGGCGCACGGTCTTCAGCCGGAACGCGCCGTCGTTGTGGAGGTCGGTGACGAAGTCGATGACGGTCTGCCGGTAGCCCTTGTCGAAGGGGGCGAACCCGTCCACGGAGATGCCCGCCGCCTCCAGGGTGGCGCGGATCTGCGTCGCGGAGCGCAGGGCCAGTTCCTCCGGCGTCAGACCCGCCTTGGCCGCGCTGGACACCACGTACGTCTGGCTGTCGTCGGTGCCGCTGGTGAAGATCACCGGACGGCCGGACGCCCGCAGGTAGCGCGCGTACACGTCACCGGCCAGGTACGGGCCCGCCAGGTGCCCCGTGTGCAGATCCCCGTTGGGGGTCGGCGGGGGCGCGATGATGACCGTACGGCGCGTCATGCCCGGGCTCCTTCGTGGCGTGCCGCGAACCGCTGCGTCATGTCGAGGTCCCACCAGACCGAATACATCTCGAAGTCCTCCGCGGACTCGTTGATCACCCGGTGGTCCGAGCCGGGGGCGAAGTAGACGATGTCGCCGGTCACGAGGGGTTTGCGGACACCCTGCGATTCCAGGACCGCGGTGCCGGAGACGGCGATGAAGATCTCGTACTCGTGGTGGGCGTGCGCCGTCGACGCGGTGCCGGGGCGTATCACGCACCAGGACCCCTCGAAGGGGGCGTTGAGCTCGGGCCAGGGCAGCAGACGCTGGGCGTCCAGTCCGTTCTCGTGCGTCAGGGCGTCGCGGTCGAGTTGCTTGGTGAGCATGGGGGTCGTTCTCTCCTCGTCAGGCGGGTACGGCTCGTGAGGGGCGCGCGGTGCTCAGACCGCGCCGGCGAGTGCCAGCTCGCGCTCCTGGGCCGGGATCTCCAGCGATCTCGTCCGGCGGTGCGCGAGGATGTCCTCGGTGATCTCGGCGGAACGGCCGGCGAGCACGCTGAGCAGCGAGTCGGCGATGCCGTGGGTGGCCTCGTTGACGCCCTGCAGGTAGCAGGCGGCGGTCGCCGGGCGGCCCAGGTCGAGCCGGTACTTCCGGCTCACGTTGATCTCTTCGAGACCGATCGACTGCGCGAGGGCCTTGACCGCCCACGGCATCTCGCGGACGAAGCCGGTGCCCAGGAGCACGAGGTCGGTGCGCATCTCCCGCTCGGCACCCGACTTGCGGTCGACGAGGGTCAGGACGATCTCCTCGCCGTCCATCCGCGCGCCGGTCACGTCGGTCATGGGGTGGAGCGCCAGGCGCTCCTGGCCGCTGCGGCGGTCCTGGTAGAACTGCCGGTAGAGGCCGTCGAGGGTGGCCGGGGACAGACCGCCGTAGTTGGAGCGGTACATCTCGGCGAGCAGCTGCTGGCGGGCCTCGGGCGAGGACTCGTAGAACTCGTCGATGAAGGACGTGTAGTACAGCTCGTTGGTGAACTTGCTGCTCTCGTAGCCGTTCAGCCCGATGGAGCGCATGATCATGGTGGGCCTGCACTCGGGCAGGTCCCGCAGTGCGGCGCCGAACAGCTCGGCCGCGCTCTGCGCCCCGCCGATGACCGCGACCCGGTGCGGCAGGTCCGCGCGCACCTCGGCGATGCGCTGCGTGTACTGCGTGCTGTGGATGACGCGCTCGGCCGGCAGGCCGTCGAACACCGCGGGGACGTGGGCGTCGCGGCCGGCGCCGATGACGAGGTAGCGGCAGCCGATGGTGTCGCCGTTGGCGAGGGTGACCACCCAGCCGGAGAGCTCGCCGTCCTCGCCGTTCACGGCCTCGACGGAGGTGCACTCGCGGCCGTATTCGACCTGCACGGTGGCGAGTTCGTCGGCCACCCACTGCAGGTACTCGGATATCTCACTGCGGTACGGAACGAAGCTGGCCAGGTTGACGAAGGCGTCGAGCCGTTCCTGCGAGTGGAGGAAGTTGACGAAGGAGAAGCGGCTGCACGGATTGCGCATGGTGACCAGGTCCTTGAGGAAGGAGACCTGGCTGAGCGCGTCGGGCAGCAGCATGCCGCGCTGCCACACGATGTCCTGCTCGCGCTCGATCAGCAGGGTGTCGCCGGCCAGCTCGGGGGCGAGCTCCTCGACGGCGACCGCCAGCGCGAGGTTCGCCGGTCCTGCACCGACTGCGAGCAGTTCGACGTTGCGATGCGCCATGGAAGTACCTCCAGATGGAACAGGTGGACAGGTTTGTACGGTCGGTCAGGACGGTTCGGGATCTCTTTCCCGTCCTTGCGTTGCCTCCCGAAACCGGGTGATGTCCACATTCCACGGGAGCGCCCGATTGCCCGGAAGCGAAGTCGGACACGGACAATCAACTCTGCGCAGGCCCTGGTCAGAGGGTTGATTGACCGGTGTTCCCGACTACTTCCGGTCAATGCGGAGCGCCTTTTCCATGGGCCGCAGTGATCAGTCGCGTTCGCGTTTCCGGCCGGCCCGCACATCCCGCGGGCGGCCGGGCTTCCCTCTCCACCCCATGATCAGGAGCCCTCGTGCCGCTCACCGAGCCCATCACCCCCGCCGGCGCTCTCTACCGTTCCGAAAGCCCCACCCGGGTCGCCACCCGCCGCCGTCTGCTGATGTGCCGGCCCCGGCACTACGACGTCACGTACTCGATCAACCCGTGGATGAACCCGCAGCACGCCACGGACAACGCCCTCGCGGTCAAGCAGTGGGAGGGGCTGCGCGAGCTCTACCTCGAACTCGGCCACGTGGTCGAGGAGATAGACCCCATCGAGGGCCTGCCCGACATGGTGTTCGCGGCCAACGGCGCGACCGTGGTCGACGGCAAGGTCTTCGGGGCCCGCTTCCGCCACGCGGAGCGCACCGCCGAGGGGCCCGCGTACCTGAGATGGCTGGAAGGCCGCGGCTACACGGACACCCTGTGGCCCGAGTACGTCAACGAGGGCGAGGGCGACATCCTCACCGTCGGGCGACGCCTGCTGGCCGGCACCGGATTCCGCACCGACCCGCGCTCACACGCGGAGGCCCAGGAGTTCTTCGGCCTCCCGGTCACCTCGCTGACGCTGGTGAACCCGGAGTTCTACCACCTGGACACGGCGCTGTCCGTGCTGTCGGACGACGAGGTCATGTACTACCCGGCCGCCTTCTCCCAGGGCAGCCAGGCGGTGCTGCGCGCCATGTTCCCGAGCGCGATCCTGGCCGACGCCGAGGACGCCGCCGTGTTCGGACTCAACGCCTTCTCCGACGGCCGCCACGTGCTGCTGCCCGCCGCGGCCACCGGCCTGCACGCCAAGCTGCGCGCGCGGGGCTTCGAGCCGATCGGGGTCGAGCTCTCCGAGCTGCTCAAGGCCGGCGGCAGCGTCAAGTGCTGCACGCTGGAACTCCGCGACCGCTGAGCGGGAAGGTGACGGCCCGAGCCTTCCGTACCGCCGCGGCGGCACGGAAGGCGGGACGGGCCGGGAGGCGGCCGGGCCGGACGGCCGGGCCGCCCGTCACACGGTGGCCGGCCGGCAGCTGCGGCACCCCCTGAACCCGGCGGCGGCAGCCTCGTCGGCCGAGGTGAACGGCACCTCGTGCCGGGCGGTGATCCGCCGCGCGTGCGCACACGTCGGGTAGCAGAAGATCCGCGTGGTCCCGCTGCCCAGGAAACGGGCACCGAGGCGCACGAACCGCTCCACCCGCTCGGCGTCCACGCCCTCCCATTCCCTCAGTCCCCGCTCGAACCCGGCCGGCAGCCCGCAGTCCGCCGGCAGCCCGTCGTCCCGGCACACCCGGTGCGCCGGGACGAGCACGGGGACGGGATTGGCCCGGACCGCCGCCATCACCTCCGCGGGGGCGAGGCCGGGCAGTCCGGCCTCGCGGGCCAGCCAGGCCGTCGGGCGCAGCTGCCCGAACGGGATGAGCCGGGTGGCCTGGAGGACCGCGCGCTGCTCCCCGGGCAGCGGCCCGAAGTCGTAGCGCAGGGTGCGGTCGCGCCCGCGCAGGGCCCGCGCCAGACCCGGCGGGGGCTTGGCCGCCGAGAGCACCGACCGCCGGGTACGGGCCCGGTAGGCCTCCTCGAACTCCGCCTCGTCGGCGTACCAGTCCGTGGCGGCGGCACCCGTCACCGCTCCCCGCCCGTGGGCGACGTAGAGGGTGCCGACCGGGGAGTCGGCGCGTACGTAGCTGTCGTAGCGGTGTGCCGGAACACCGGCGCGCTCCAGCACACGGAGCGCGAACCCCGCGGGCGCCACCTGGCGCAGGGTGCCCAACTCGTCCGGCAGTCTCATCCCGCCGCCTCCTTCCGTTCCTCTCGGGCCGGCCCGTACCACGTGCGGTCGACGGCCAGGGCGGGCTCGGCGCGCAGAGTGGCCAGACCCCGCGACACCTGCGCCTTCACCGTTCCGACCGGGCAGTCCAGGACCGCGGCCATTTCCTGGTAACTCAGCTCGCCGATGTACCGCAGGACCACCGGCAGCCGGTGGTGGTCCGGCAGACCCGACAGCGCGGCCACCAGCCGGGCCCGCCGTGCCCCGTCGAGCGCGCGCTGCTCCGGCCCCGGAGCGGCGTCCAGGGTCTCGGCACACGCCGCCTCGACTCCGTCGGCCACGCCGGGCCGCCGGCTCAGGGTACGGAGGTGGTTGCGCCACACGTTCGCCGCGATCGTGAGCAGCCAGGCCCGCGGCTGGAGCTGCCGGAGGCGCTCGACGGGGTACGCGCGCAGGGCCGAATAGGCCCGCAGGAAGGTCTCCTGCCCCAGGTCGTCGGCTTCCCGCGCGGAGCCCGAGAGGCGCAGCAGAACGGAGCGCACGGCGCCCGCCTGGGTGCGGACGAGTTCGGTGAACCCGTCGTCCAGGTCGGTCGCGAGCAGTTCCGTCAGCGGGAGCGGCATCTCGTCCATCGTCGTGGTGAACACCGGACCGCGCGAGACCGTTGCACCGGGCGCACGCCGGCACAGAACAATTTCCGCTTATGGCCAAAACAGCGGTGTTCTTGGCCAGAAGCCATCCGTGGTGCTCAAGGTTTTGGAGCTACGGTCGGATCGTGGGCGCTGAGCCGCGCCCCCACGGTTCGAATTGTTCATGGTCCTGCGGGATTTCGGGGGGCACGATGTCAACCATTGTGCAGGGGGTATTGGGAAAATCTTTTTCCGGGCGCCGTCCCCTCCCGCTCTTTCCTGTCGCGGCGCGCCGTCCGGCACCCACGGTGACCCGATTTCCGAAGATCCCAGAAGATCCCGACGGATTGCGCCCCGCGCGTTCCGTCGCCGCGCACCTTCCGCTCGCAGCCGTTGGACAGGGACCACCGCGCTGCACCTCAGCCACCAGGGGGAACGTTGGAGAACCGCGTATTCGGGGCGAGATCCACGGAGGAGTGCGGCTGGTCGTTCGGTGAACGGCTGCGCTCGTTCCGCGGGCGGGCCGGCCTGCCCCAGCACGAACTGGCGGAACGCGCCGGAGTGAGCGTGCGGACGCTGCGCGACATCGAGCAGGGCCGGGTGCGCCGCCCGCAGACCCGGACCGTGCAACTGCTGGCCGACGCGCTGGGCCTCGACGCGGACGCGGCCCGGCAGCTCTCACCGCCCGCGCACGGCGCCGTACGCCCCGCCGGCGGGCGATCCGGTGACCGGCGCCCCGGTGACGAGCGCCTCCACATCGGCATCCTCGGGCCGCTCTCCGTCCGGTACCGGGGCGCCGAGACACCCGTACAGGCGACGAAGGTACGGCGCTTACTGGCCCTGCTGGCGCTCCAGCACCCGGAGCCGGCCGGCCTGGGGGAGATCACCCACGCACTGTGGCCCGACGACCCGCCACGCTCGTACCAGAGCCTGGTCCACACCTACGTCAGCCAGGCACGCCGGCTGCTGCTGCCCTCCGACTCCGTCGCCGGGTTGCCCGCCGAGTCGTTCCTGACGCGTACGCACACCGGGTACGCCCTGGCCCTGGACCGCGACCAGGTCGACCTGACCCGTTTCCAGGACCTTTCGCTGCGGGCGCGGCAGGCGCACCGGGCCGGGGACACGGCGGCCGCCCACGATCTGGCCGGCCGTGCCTACCGGTGCTGGCGCGGCCCCCTGCTGGCGGGCGAACCGCTGCTGCCGCACCATCCCGCCGCCACGGCGGCCGCCCGGCAGCGGGTGGAGAGCCTGCTGCTGTACGCCGACCTCGCCCTGCAACTGCACCGGCCCGGCCAGGTGGTGCAGGCGCTGCGCGGCGCCGCCGAGGAGGAGCCGCTGCACGAGGGTCTCCAGGCCGCGCTGATGCTCGCGCTGGCGAGCTGCGGGGAACAGCAGGAGGCGCTGCGGGTCTTCGCCGCGGTGACGGCCG
Organism: Streptomyces sp. NPDC005533; assembly: GCF_042871845.1. Classification (NCBI taxonomy): domain Bacteria; kingdom Bacillati; phylum Actinomycetota; class Actinomycetes; order Kitasatosporales; family Streptomycetaceae; genus Streptomyces; species Streptomyces sp. NPDC005533. The sequence goes on from NZ_JBIAJH010000012.1 coordinate 88,882, forward strand.
GGCTCGACCAGGAGCTGGGCGTCCAGCCGGGCGACGAACTGCGCCGCGCCCACCTGCGGATCCTGCACCAGGAACTGCCCTGGCCGAGGACGGGACCGGTGGCGGAACGGACGCCCGCCGGCGCGACGGCGCCCGTACGGCGGCTGCCCACCGCGCCGCCGCCCACCGCGCCGCCCCGGCCCCGGCCGTCCCAGATTCCGGCCGCGAGCACCGGGTTCGTCGGCCGCGGCGCCGAGCTGGAACAGCTGGACCGGCTGCTCCTGCCCACCTGCGAACGGGACGGACAGGTCCCGGCGGCGCTGGTCACGGGATTTCCCGGCGTGGGCAAGACGGCACTCGCCGTGCGCTGGGCGCACCGGGTGAGAGAGCGCTTCCCGGACGGGCAGTTGTACGGCGACCTGCACGGGTACGGCGACCGGCGCGCCCTGGACCCGGGGAAGGTGCTCGCCTCGTTCCTGCGGGCGCTGGGCGTACGGGACACGGAGATCCCCGACACCCTCGACGAGGCCGCGAACCTGTACCGCACCCTGCTGTCGGACCGGCGGATGCTGATCGTGCTGGACAACGCCCGCGAGGAGAGCCAGATCCGGCCGCTCGTGCCGGGGACGGCGCGGTGCGCGGTCCTGGTCACGAGCCGCAACACCCTGCCGGGGCTGGTGGCCCGCGACGGTGTGCCCCGGATCGCCCTCGACGTGCTCGACCGGGACGAGGCGCTCGCGCTGCTGGGGCAGCTGGTGCGCGGCGGCCGCGTGGAGGCCGAGCCGCTGGCCGCGCGGGCACTGGTCCGGCACTGCGGCGGGCTCCCGCTGGCGGTCCGGCTGCTCGCGGCCCGGGTCGCGGAGTATCCCGGGAGCGCTCTCGCCCAGCTCTGCGTCGAGTTGCAGGAGGCCGGGGCGTTCACGGACCTGCCGGTGGCGAGCGACGACCTGTTCGCCGCGGCCCACGCGGCGTTCGAACCGTCCTACCGGTCCATGCCGGAACCCGTGCGCCGCTGTTTCCGGCTGCTCGCGCGAACCGGGGGACGGCTCGTCAACGCGTACACCATGGCGGACCTGGCGCAGACGACTCCGCCGGAGGCGACGCACGTCCTGCGGCGCCTGGTCGGTGCCAGCCTGCTCCGCGAGTGCGGGCCCGGCCGCTTCTCGGTCCCCGCGCCGCTCCTGCGCTACGCGCGCAGGCTGGCGCTGCGGGAGGACACGGAGCGGTTGCAGGCGGTGTGAGGCGCGGGCGGCGACCGCGTCACCCGCCGAGTGCCAGCCGGACGGCGAACACGCCGAACACGACGGCGGTGAGCCCGTCGGCGATGCGCAGCGTCCGCGGGGACCGCAGGTGCCGGGCGAGCCGGTGGACCAGTCTCATCCAGGTGAGGAGCCAGATCAGGCCCAGGGCCAGGTAGCAAGCGGCCAGCAGGGGCACGCCCGCCTCGGGGGTCATGCCGACGGGCACGAACTGCGGCAGGAACGCCATCAGGAAGATGCCCACCTTGGGGTTGGACCCGGTGCACAGCAGGCCCTGCACGAAGGCCTGCCGTTCGGAGGGGCCGGCCGCCGTGACCGGGGCGGCCCCGGCCGGAACCGCCGCGACCTCCGGTACCGCCGCGACCTCCGCTACCGCCCCGGCCGCCGCGCCCTCGGAGCCGGCCGGGCGGGAGAACCGCCGCAGGGCGAGCACCGCCCAGCCGAGCAGGACGAGCGCGCCGGCCCACCGGAAGGCCGCGAACAGCTGCGGGCTGGCGGCGAGCAACGCGGCCAGCCCGGCCGCACCGAGGCCGGCCTGGACGGCCCCCGCGGTGATCATGCCGAGGGCCGCCGCGGTGGCCACCCTCAGGGACCCGTTCAGCACCAGACCCGTGATCAGGACGAGGTCGGGGCCCGGCATCATGATCACGATCAGGGAACTCACCAGGAACGCGGCGGTGTTGATCTCTACTCCTCGATGGACAGGAGGCGCTCCGCGGCTCGGACCGCCTCGTAGTCGCGCCGGATCTGCTCCTCGTCGGGGTGCGCGAGGATCACGAACCCGAAGTTGAGGCTGTCGACCAGGTCCCGGGTGGCGCGGACGTGGTCGCCGTCGTTCAGGCTCTGCACCGAGAAGTGGTGACTGGGCAGGTCGTGGATGACGTCCAGGGCCGCCGTGCCGGAGACGGTCCCGGTGCGGGGCGCGATGTGGAAGACGCACATCTGGTGCAGCAGCAGCTCGTAGCCCTGCGGGAGTTCACCCCCGGTCAGCCAGCGCACGGTGCGGTCGATCTGGCTGTCGGAAGTGGCGTTGCGGTTGAAGCGCGGCTGGCCGCCGCCGTGCGGGCGGGCACCCAGTTCGATGAGGAGCGGCCCCTCGGCGGTGCCCATCACCTCGACGTGGGCCGAACCGAAACGCAGGCCCACCGCGTCCAGGACGCCGAAGACGTACTCCGTGAGGCCCGGGATGGCCGGGTCCTGCGGGGGGAGCCACCGCATGGTGTCGTAGACCGCCATGTGCGGGCCGTTGTCGACCTTGCGGTAGGCACACACGTCGACCACGGCGTGCTTCCCGTCGTGGCTGAAGGTGTCGATCACGTACTCGGTGCCGGTGACGAACTTCTGGACGATGAGCCGGTCGTCCGTCTCGCCGAACTGGTTGGTCCGGCCGAGCTGGCGTTCGAAGACCGCCCGCCAGTCGGTGCCGCCCGCCAGTTTGATCACGCCGTCGGTGCTGGCGCTCTTGGGCGGTTTGACCACCAGGTCCGCCCCGGCCAGGCCCTCGCGTTCCAGCCAGGCCGCCACCTGCCCGGCGTCGTCGGTGCAGATCTGCGGGATGACCGGCAGGCCGGCCGCCGCGACGGCGGCCGCCATGCTGCTCTTGTCCCGACGGGCCGCGGCCAGTTCGGGCACGTTGCTGCGCGCGGGCACCACCCGCGGGGCGAGGCGCTCGGCCAGTTCCACCCCGGACTCGCAGCCGGCCAGCACGGCCCGCGGATCCAGCTCCCGCAACCGCTGGACGAGCGGCTCCAGGTCTCCCTCGTACACGAGGATCTCGGCGAAGTCCTGCGGCCGCCACGAGGAGGCGTAGGCCTCCGGCGGGCGGGGGCCCGTGACCACCGCCACCACCGGGACGCCGTGCCCGGTCAGCGGCTCGGCGAAGAGGGCCCCCGAGGAGTAGGGGTCGACGATCACGCAGGGCCCGTCGTCCCGCGGTGCGCCCGTTCCCCGGTCAGCGTCCGTCACGGCCGACCGCCTCTGCGTCCTGACCGGCCGGCGCGGCCAGAGCGGCCACGGCGTCGCAGTAGCGTGCGAAGAACTCCCCGGCCGGTTCGCTGATGCGGCGGGCGCGCACCGGAGCGTGCACCATGCCCGGCTCCATGACGTAGGTCACCGGCGTCCCGTTCTGCCGCAGCCGCTCGGTGCACTTCTCGGCGTCGACGCGCAGCGAGTCCATCTCGCAGCCCACCACGTAGGCGGGGGGCAGGTCGTGGAAGTCCCCGGTCAGCAGCGGCGACACGTACGGGTCCTCCGCCTGTTCGGGCTCGGGGCAGTAACAGGCGGTGTAGAACTCCATCTCGCCGCCGGAGAGCAGGGGGGCGTCCTCGCCTCCGTGCCGCCACCGGGTGAAGTCCAGCACCGGGCTGATCACGGCCTGGCCGCGCAACCGGGGGCCGCCCCGGTCGCGCGCCATCATCGAGAGGACCACGGCCATGTTGGCCCCCGAGCTCTCCCCGCAGAGCACCGCGGCGTCGGGGTCGACGCCGTCGAGCCCGAGGGCGGGCAGGTCGGCCAGGGTGGCGCACAGGCCGGCGTAACAGTCCTCCAGCGGACCGGGGTACGGGTTCTCCGGGGCCATGTCGAAGTCCAGGGCGACCGCCACCAGGCCGGTGCGGTCGGCGAGTTCGGCGACCAGGCTGTGGTGGCTGTGGAGCGAGCCGATGACGAAGCCGCCGCCGCGTATGTAGAACAGCGGGGCGTCGCCCGTGCGCCGGGCCGGTTCGTAGATACGGATCCGGGCGGTGCGGCCCGCGTGGGTGACGGTCGCGTCACGGTGGCCGACCCCCTCGGGCACCGGGATGGGCAGTACCTCGGTCAACGCGTCGTACAGGGCGCGCTGTCGTTCGACGGGGTAGGTGTAGAAGTCGGGTGGCAGGGCGCCGTCGACGGTCTCCACGAACTTCTCGATGCCGTCTGCGTAGGCCATGGGCAGCTTCGCTCACTTCCGGATGCGGGGCGGGGAGGTGCTCAGGAGGTTTCAGCGGTGGCCGGGGCGGCCGGGCCGCCGGAGGCCGCGGCGGTCGGCTCGGCGGGACGGGCGTCGGCCGGACCGGGCCCGGCGGCCCGTTCCTCCTCGGCGGCCGGGGGTTCGGCCATCCCGAAGAGGGTGGCGACGACCGCCACCGCGGTCAGGCCGCCGCACAGCCACCACACGGAGGCCGCCGAGGCCTGCCAGGCGGCGATGCCGATCACCGGCCCGACGGCGTAGCCGATCTGCATGGGGAAGGCGCAGGCGGCGATGTACCGGCCGCGCAGGTGTGCGGGGGCCACCTTGCCGGGCCAGGCGGAGGCGGTCGGGGTGCCGACGATCTCGCCGATCGTCCACACCACGGTCGCGACGACGAAGACGGCCATGCCGGGGCCGGCCACGTACAGGTTCATGCCGACGCCGACCAGGCCGATGCCCAGGGCGACCGCGAACCGGGCCGGGAGGTGCTGCACGTACTTGGTGAACAGCAGCTCCAGGCAGATCACCATGGCCGCGTTCATCGACAGCAGGACCGAGTAGAAGGTCGGGCCGTGACCGTCCGCCTTGAGCTGGAGCGGCAGGGCGGAGGTGTGCTGGATGTAGACGACGGCGTTGAGGAACAGCGCCAGCAGGAACAGCAGGTAGCGCTTGTCCCGCAGCACGGCCGCGTACGAGCGGCTGCCCTCCTGCGGCTTCGGCCCGGCGGAGGCGGCGGTCGTCCCGGTGCGGACCAGGACCAGCGCCAGCACCGCGAAGGCCGCCTGCGCCCCCGCCTCGGCGTAGAACATCAGGTTGTACGAGTAGGTGATGAGCAGGGCGCCGATCAGCGGACCCGCGGTGGTGCCGAGGTTGAACGCCATCCGGTAGACGGCGAACACCATCACGTGGTGTTCCTCGGGGGTGGCCTCCACCAGCAGCGCCGAGGAGGCGGGCCGGTAGGCCTGGGCGACCACGCCGATCACCGCGGCCACCGCGATCACCAGGGGCAGGGTGTCCAGGTAGACCAGGCTGAGGGTGAGCAGGCTGGCGAAGGCCATGGAACCGACGATGGTCCGCGCGTAGCCGATCCGGTCCGAGACCGAACCGCCGACCAGGACGCCGACGACCGATCCCACTCCGTACGCGCCGAGCGCGAAGGCGGCCGCGGAGGTGCTGAAGCCCTTGTCGGTGAGGTAGAGCACCAGGTAGATCTGGAGGAAGGTGCCCAGCCGGTTGATCAGCATGCCGACCAGGACCAGCCAGATCGGGCCGGGGATCCCCCTCAGCGTCTCGGTGACGGAAGGCCGGCCGGCCTTCTGCCCCTCCGGGGAGCCTTGTCCGGTGGCGCTCACGGAGCCGGCACCTCCACCGGCCGGGAGGCGACCTCCACGATCTCCGGGGCGCGCAGCAGCGCCGCGCGCGCCCGCTCGACGGAGTCGGACAGCGCGATCACCCGGGCGTAGCGGGAGATGTAGCCGCGCGGCGGCAGGCGCAGCACGGCACCGGGATCGACCATGGCCTCCGCGCTGTGCACGTCGGGACCGAAGCGGTCCTCGTGGACGGTCACCGAGTCGATCTCGACGTCCTCGTCGGGGTAGAGGAACGCGATCGCGGCGGCCTTGCGGTGCCGCGCCGCGGTGTCCGGCGTCCGGCCCGCGGCGGTGTCGGCCGCCGCCATCGCGACGTCGACCCCGGTGGCCAGCTCCCCGAGGTAGGGGATCATGTCGCCGCCGAGGCGGGCGTTGACCTCCATCAGGCGCAGACCGCCGGCGGTGATGCGGAACTCGGTGTGGCTGACTCCCGTGTGGAAGCCCAGCGCGGCGTGCGCGGCGCGCAGCGCCTCCAGCAGCTCGGGGTCGGTCAGCAGCGGGTCGGCCCCGTCGACCTCGTGGCCCGTCTCCTCGAAGAAGGGCGCCAGGCCGACCTGCTTGCGGGCCACGACGAGCGGCACGCACGCGCCGTCGAAGAAGACCGCGTCGACGCTGATCTCCGGGCCGTCGGCGTACTCCTCCACCAGGACCGACACGTCGAAGACGGGCACTCCGGGGTAGGAGGCTCCGGAGGCGGCCCGGTAGGCGCTTTCCATGTCCTCGGGCCCGTCCGCCCTGCGCACGCCCATCCCGCCGGCGAGGCCGCGCGGCTTCACCACGACGGGGAAACCGATCTTCTCCGCCGCGGCGCGCGCCTCACCCAGCGAACGGACGCCGATCGAGGCCGGCTGCGGGACCCGGGCCGCGTCCAGCGCGATCCGGGTGGCGTTCTTGTCACGGCAGGCGGTCACCGCCTCGGGGGAGTTGCCCGGCAGGCCGAGCGCCTGCGCCACGTGGGCGGCGGGCGTGACCAGTCCCTCGTCGTAGCAGAACACCCCGGCCACCTCGTGCGCGGCGGCCACCTGCCGGGCCGCCTCGACCAGGGCGTCGGGGTCGGTGTTGTCGACGACCGTGCTCCCCACCACGTAGGGGTCCTCCCAGCCCACCGGTGCGGGCTGGAGCAGCCATAACGCGTAGCGCCGGCTCACCGTCCGCAGGATGAACTCCCTGCTGCGCCGGCCACTGCTCCCGATCAACAGCAGAAGGGGCTTCTGCCCGTCCCACGCCATGGTCCACTCTCCTCGTTCGTCGTCATGCGTCCGGCGGGTGGGGTGCGCGGCCCCTCACGGCCCCGCACCGCACCCCGCCATCACCTGTAGAACACCGGCCCGGCCCGCCGCGTTGCAGCCGCCCGGGGGCTTGGCCGGAAGGGGTCAGCGCGCCGCGCCGGGGCGGGCCAGTTCGGGCGACAGCGGCCGGTACTCCCGGCTTGTGACACCGCACGGCCGGCCGGATACCGCCGGCCGCCCGGCCGGCCGGCGGTCGGGGAAGACCGCGGTGACCCGGCTGCCGGCCCGTACCGCGGGGATCTCGGCGCGCAGCCGCGCGGCGGACGTCTTGCGCTCGTGCCAGGGGCAGACGAGCCGGGAGGCGTCCGGCGTCACGTCGGCCAGGTGCAGCGGGCCGCCGCGGTGCGGGCACTCGGCGTTCATCACGAAGCCCCGGCCGTCGACCGTCGCGTACACGTACGAAGTGCCCGCGACGACCACGCAGTTGTTCCGTCCGGCGACGGAGAAGGTCACGACAGGCATGTGCGGTAGTCCCCCACCGAGTGGATCTCGTAGACGCACTCCTCGGACAGGATGTCGGCTCCGTGCAGCCGGTTGCGCCGGATGACGACGCCCTCGCCGGCCTCCAGGGTCAGCGAGGAGCCCAGCCCGCTCTCGAAGCGCATGGTGCCCGAGACGATGTGGCAGAGCTCGTCGCCCTCGTGGCAGTGGGTGTTGGACAGCTCGTTGAACGGCTCGACCAGGTGCGCCACCGGCGCCTCCACCCGGCCCTCCCGGATGGCCTCGTAGACGGGACCGTGCAGCTTCTTGAGCTCCGGCTGGTCGTCCATCCAGGCGATCTGCTCGCAGAAGTCATGGTCGGCGACCTCCAGGAGGACGCGGTACTCCTCGATGCCCCGGACGATCTCGGGGATGATCCCCTCTCCGTGGGCCTCGATCAGCGGCGCGATGATCTTCTCGCGCGCCATGCGGCCGTGGTGCTGGTCGATGTGGACGTGCTCGGTGAAGTACGTGGTGTCGACGGAGTCGCCGAAGACCTCGTGCAGCAGCCGGTCGGCGCGCCGGCAGAAGTCGACCAGCGAGCTCTCCGTGTAGAACAGGGCGCCCACGTAGCGGAAGAACAGCTCGTGGTTCTTGCCGAGGTAGTGGAAGTAATTGTTCATCAGCAGGCTGCTGTTGAGGTAGTACTGCCAGTACCGGTGGAGGTCGGCCCGGAGGCCGACGGACTCCAGCGTCTGCTCGAACAGGGTGCTGTGCTTGGTGTCGTGCACGCCGTAGCCGTACTCGTCGATGACGACCTTGAACCACTCGGACTGGACGGGACCGTAGTGGCCGAGCACGTTGCGGATCATCGGCGACGCCTCGGAGAGGAAGTCGGCGGCGAACTGCACCAGCCACATGCGCGCCGCGCGTTCGGGGTCCGCGGACCCGGTGATGGCCTGCTCCACCGGCGTCCGCTCCTCGCCGCCGCCCATGTCGAGGGAGTCCAGGTAGCTGTCGAGGTCGGCCTTGGTCCACTTCCCCGAGGTCTCGACCTCGTCGTCGAGGAAGCCGAAGGCGTACCGCTCCAGGGCGGGGCGGACCCGCTCGCCGAGCGCGCGGTTGGCCGGGCTGTAGAACGCCCGGAAGTCCTCCTCCTTGCCCTCCAGCCCGGACTTGGGGAAGAACACGAGGTCGGCCTCGTATATGGAGGTGAGCAGGCGCTGCACGGCCAGGCTCGTGTAGTCGAGGACGTTCTCCCGGCCCGGCACCTTGTCGAAGTCGAGGTGCGGGAGCACCTGCGGCCGCAGCTGACGCCGGTACGGGTTGTCGTGGTTCTGCCAGTCCGTGTTGTCGAGGAAGATCGGGTTCGTGGCGTACTGCACGATGGCGTCGCGCAGGGCGGCGCCGCTGAGCTCGAACGGGATGTGCTCGGGTGCGTGACTCATCGCGTGCTCCTTGGTCCGGATCGCAAGACGTACGGCCGTGTGCCTGGTGGGCGGGCCGGTGGGTCAGATGTGCGCGCTGAGGGAGAAGTCGCTCCAGCGCAGGCGCAGGGGGACCGTCTCGCCCGTCTTCACCGGCACCGGCTTCTCCAGGGGGACCCACCCCTGCATCCAGTGCGAGCGGGTGTTCCCCGGGGAGTTGCACAGCGTGGTGCCGTGCCCCATGTCCAGTTCGAACCAGACGACCAGGGCGTGCGCCTCCCCGTCGGCACGCACGTCGAGGTCGACCGGCCGCTCGCCCGGTTCCAGGGCGTCCTGCGCCAGGTCGAACGCCAGCACCTCGGCGGCGTCGGACAGGAACCGGTGGGGCCAGGTGTCGAGCCGCACCGGGAGGTGACCACGGGTGGCGAGCACGTTCATGAGGGAGACGTCGAAGCCCTCGGCCGTCGTCACCTGGTTGAGCCGCAGGATGTCCTCGCTGCTGACGAGCCGGCCGTAGAGCCGGCCCGCGGACGGCAGCATGATCCCGTCGGGTTTCAGCAGGTGCCGGCGCGCGTGCCGGATCGACGGCAGCAGGCCCTCGCCGATGAGGGCGCAGTCGACGATCTCCGAGATCAGCACGTCCACCGGACCGTCGAGGTCGGGGCCGATCTCCAGCAGGTGGGACGGCTTCCCGATCACCGTGATGACCTCGCCGAACCCGTGGGCGTCGACCACCTGACGGGCGACTTCCGCGAGCATCGGGTTCATCTCGCAGGTGATCACACGCCCCGCGCCGGCCCGCGCCGCGGCCATGGCCAGCAGTCCGCTCCCCGAGCCGATGTCCAGGACGGTCGCCCCGGCCGGTATGCCCCGCTCCAGGGCGCCGACGAGGGCCTCGTTGCGCTCGGTGTCGTTCAGCATCGCGAAGTGCCAGCGGGGCACGGTTCTGCGGGCGATCCGTCCGAAGACCTCGGAGTCGGTGGCCGCACCGCCCGTCGGCGTCGTGAGCAGCGCCGACGCCTCCTCGGCGATCTCGTTCATCTGCTGCGCCAGCGTCTGCAGCGAGGCCGTGATCAGGCGGTGCTGCGAGCTGGTGGCCGACGCCCCCGGACCGTCCGGTCCGGGCTCCGGCCTCGTCGTCGCGCCCTCCGCGCCCTGGACCTGCCGCATGTTCGCTCCTCCCGTTGAACCGCCGGTCGACCGTGGTGCACGAGCGGCCCGCAAGATCCCCGCGCCGTCGCAAGGTCGACCGTACGGAAGGCGGGTGGTGCGAAACTCCAGCGATCCTCCAGCCGTACCGGCGGTTTCGCCAGGCATTGGCTCCCGGGAGGCAGGGGTTGACCTGCGAACGTGCCGGTGCTGCCGCTTCACTGGAAGCAGGCGGCAGAAACCGGGTCCCCGCGCCGGTTGATTCCCCCGATTCCGCCTCTACCGGGCGTCGTGGAAGATCACGCCCAGCACGTGGCGCTGCCCGCTGGTCACGGAGCTCACCCCGTGCCTCAGGGTCACCCGGCTCCAGCCGCGCACCGAGCGCACCGGGCGGTGGCTGACCGTGAAGATCATCCCCTGGCCCTGTCGGGGCCGCCTGACGAGCGGGCGGGACTGGGCGCGCGGGCGCTGCTCGACGAAGACGCTCTCGCCGCCGGTGAAGTCCTCGTCCGGGCGGTCGAGCATGATCGCCACCTGGAGCGGGAAGGTCAGGTCGCCGTAGACGTCCTGGTGCAGGCAGTTGTAGCCGCCGCGCTCGTACCGGAGCAGCAGCGGCGTCGGGCGGTGCTGCCCGGCGGCCGCGCACGCCGCGATCAGTCCGTCGAACTCGGGGGCGAACGCCGGCTGCCCCAGGCGCCGCGCCCAGTCGTTGGCGATCCGGGCGAGCGGCGGGTACAGCTGCTCCCGCAGGTTCTGGACGAGCTCGGGCAGCGGGGGCGAGAAGTAGCGGTAGAGGCCCTTCCCGAAGCGGTGCCGCGCCATCGTCACGGTGCTGCGGAACGCGGTGGGATCGTCGAAGAGCTCGCGGAGGTCCGCGCACTGCCCGGCCGTCAGCAGCGGCGGGGTCAACGCCACTCCCTCCTCGTCCAGTTCGGCGGCCAGCGCCCGCCAGTCGAGGTTCTCCGGGGCCGCAGCGCCGTCCGTCACCCGGGCGCCTTCCGGCGGGTACGGGGCGAAGTCCGGGCCGGGCAGGTCGAAGCCCGGAAGCTGCGGGGGCTCGTAGACGCTCACGTGCTCTGCTTTCCGTAGCGGGAGGGGCGGGGAGTGCGGGAACTGCGCGGAGGGCGGGGACGGGCGGCGGCGGGTCAGTGCGCCGGCGGTGCGCCGGCCTCCTCCAGCGCGAGCAGGTCGCGCTTGGCCTCCGGCCCTCCCGCGTACCCGCTGAGGCTCCCCGTGGAGCCGATGATCCGGTGGCAGGGCAGCACCACGCACAGCGGATTCGTGCCCAGGGCGGTGCCCACGGCACGGGCGGCCCGAGGCCGCTCGAGCGCCTCGGCCAGCTGCCCGTAGGTCGCGGTCCGTCCGTACGGGACGAACTCGGGGAGCAGCAGATTGGTGCGCCGGCTGAACGGCGTGGCCAGTCGCAGGTCCACCGGAACGGTGAATTCGCGGCGCCCGCCGCTCAGGTAGTCGTCGATCTGCGCCCGGGCCTCGTCCAGCACCTTGAGCCCCGGCGCCCCCGCCTCCCCCGGCTCCACCGGCGCCAGCCCGGCCCGGCCCAACCGCTCCGCCGCGGTCTGCGCCGTGCCGTAAGCGCACAGGAGGAGCGCGTCGTCCGTGGCCGCCAGCACGAGCGACCCCACGCGCGTGGCATGGAACGCCACCGTGGCCGGACCGGTGGCAGGGCTGGTGGTCGGCATGGCGCGACTCCTTCGTTCGTCGTGATCCTCGTACGGCCCGCTCGCGTCCCGCTCGGGAAACCCACGAGGCGGCCGACGGTAGAAACACCGCCTCCGTGCGAACAGTTGCGGAACGCCGCACACCACCCCCGCCGACCCCGTCCACAGCGCTCGCGCGGGGCACGCAAAAAGGCCCCCTGACCTGCGTTTCCGCAGGTCAGGGGACCCTTGATGATGTGGAGCCTAGGAGATTCGAACTCCTGACATCTGCCTTGCAAAGGCAGCGCTCTACCAACTGAGCTAAGGCCCCGTGGAACTGGACGCACCCGTCCCACGCGAGAAGGGGGTCGTTCCGCAGAACAGAGTACCGGGTGTACCCCCTCATCTCGCAAAATGATAGGGACTCCCGTCGTGCGACCACTCTCCGTAAGATGCTCGCGAGGTTCGCACCAGCGAAGGGGAGTAGTAAGAGTGGACGCAGTACAGCAAGAGGCCACGGCCAGAGCCAGAGAGCTTCAGCGCAGTTGGTACGGGGAGCCGCTGGGAGCGCTCTTTCGCCGGCTCATAGATGACCTCGGCTTGAACCAGGCCCGCCTCGCTGCCGTGCTCGGCCTGTCGGCGCCCATGCTGTCCCAGCTGATGAGCGGCCAGCGCGCCAAGATCGGGAACCCGGCCGTGGTGCAGCGCGTCCAGGCCCTCCAGGATCTCGCCGGCCAGGTGGCCGACGGGAGCGTCAGCGCCGGGGAGGCCACCGACAGGATGGACGAGATCAAGAAGACCCAGGGAGGATCCGTCCTGAGCAACAGCGGCCAGACCACCATCAGCTCCGGCGCACCCACGGTCAAGCGGGTCGTCCGCGAGATCCAGTCGCTGCTGCGCTCGGTCTCCGCGGCCGGCGACATCATCGACGCGGCGAACACCCTCGCCCCCAGCCACCCGGAACTGGCAGAGTTCCTCCGGGTGTACGGCGCGGGCCGCACCGCCGACGCGGTCGCCCACTACGAGGCCCACCAGAACTGACGGCACGAGGGCGGACGACGGTGACGGGGGACGGGCGCAGCGATGGGTGAGGTCTTCGCCGGTCGGTACGAGCTGATCGATCCGATCGGGCGCGGGGGCGCGGGTGCCGTGTGGCGGGCCTGGGACCACCGCCGTCGCCGCTACGTCGCCGCGAAGGTCCTCCTGCAGAGCGACGCCCACACCCTCCTGCGCTTCGTGCGGGAACAGGCCCTGCGGATCGACCACCCGCACGTGCTCGCTCCCGCCAGCTGGGCGGCCGACGACGACAAGGTCCTCTTCACCATGGACCTGGTCGGCGGCGGCTCCCTCGGCCACGTGATCGGGGACTACGGCCCGCTGCCGCCCCGCTTCGTGTGCCTGCTGCTCGACCAGCTCCTGTCGGGGCTGGCCGCGGTGCACGCGGAAGGCGTGGTCCACCGCGACATCAAACCGGCCAACATCCTGATGGAGGCCACCGGAACCGGGCGGCCGCACCTGCGGCTGTCCGACTTCGGCATCTCCATGCGCAAGGGCGAGCCCCGGCTGACCGAGACCGACTACGTGGTCGGCACCCCAGGCTATTTCGCCCCCGAGCAACTGCTGGGCGCCGAGCCCGACTTCCCCGCCGACCTCTTCGCCGTCGGGCTGGTCGCCCTGTACCTCCTCAAGGGTTCCAAACCCGACTCCCAGGGCCTCGTGGAGCACTTCCTGGCCCACGGCACCCCGGGCGCCCCGGAGGGCGTCCCCGCCCCGCTGTGGGACGTCCTCGCCGGTCTCCTCCAGCCGGACCCCCAGAGCCGGTTCCGTACGGCCACGGGGGCGCGCAAGGCCCTTGCCGAGGCCGTGGAACTCCTGCCGCCGCCCGCGCCGGACGAGGATCCGGTGGAGGTGTTCGACCAACTCGGCCCGCTCCCGCCCGGTTTCGGCCCGCAGGGACCGTCGGCCACGGCGGCGGTGACCCCGCAGGCGCCCACCGCCGGCGTGGTGCCGCTCGGCGCGTCCGCCTCCGTGCGGTCGGCCGCGGAGCGCACCCGTACCGATCCGCGCGCGATGGCGTCGACGGCGTCCACCGTGCCCGCGGCCGCGGCCGCCCCGACCTCGCCCACGGCCCCGTATCCGGCCGTCCCGGCCCAGGTGCCCGCGTACGGGCCGTCGGAGACGGGCAGCTTCCACCTGCCGCCACCCTCACCCGCCGACGTGGCGACGGCGGCCGCCTCCACCGCCCCGCCCGTCCGGACGGCCGGCGGCGTCGCCCCGCCTCCGGCCGGGGCCGTGGCCTCGCTCCTCGCCGCGGCGCTGCTCTGCTTCGCCGTCGGCGTCTGGGCCCTCACCCGGTTGTAGGACCGCGCCCCCGCCGCCCGAGCAGCGTCCAGCCGCCGAGTACGAGCAGCAGCGCGGTCCCGGCGGCGAAGCCGGTCCCGGCGACGACCCGCATCACGGACCGCTCGTCGGCGGCCGCCGCGGCCTCCGGGGCGGTCAGCCCCTTCTCGGCGGCGGTCCGGTCCGCCTCGCCCACGCCGAAGCCGCCCGCGGCCGGACTCCCCTGGTACGCGGGCGCCTTGGCCGGGGTGCCGCCGACCTCCAGCCGCAGGGTCAGCGGCACGGGCACCGCGTCCTCGGTGAAGTCGGCGACCTTCGAGCCCATCGTCACGGCCACGTAGTACCAGCCCGCGACGGCCACGGACCGCACGGTCCGGTCACTGGCGAACCGGTTCTCGTAGGCGACGGGAGGGGTCTTCCCCAGGGTGATCCCGGCCTGCTTGCCGTCGTAGGAGACGTCCTTGTCGGAGACCAGGCCCCGGTACGGGGTGTAGAGCGCGACGGTGAGCCCGCCCGAGGCGGAGCCGTACGTCTTGGTCATCCGGGCGGCGGCGAGTTCGGCGCCGACCCCCAGCTGCTGTCCCCAGTCCAGCGGGACCCGGTAGTAGCGGGTCTGGCCGGGCCGCATCTCGTCGCGCCACACGCCCGCGCGCAGGGCGCGCGCGTCGTTGAAGCCGGTGCCCCCGATGCGGCCCACCGCCTCCGTGCCGGGCAGGGCGGGGGCCCCGGAGGGCCAACTGCCGGGCGCGGTGGTGGGAGCGCCCGGGCCGCGCCCCGGTTCCCGCTGCATCTTGATCTCCAGCGGCCAGGGACCCTGGTCGTAGCCCTTGGCCGACGTACGGGTGATCTTGGCGTAGTACACGCCGGCGGGCGCGCACTCCTCGTCCTCCCCGCCCCACCGGACGCCGGCCGCGCTGATGGGGTAGGGGTCGTAGCCGAAGGTGGCCCGGCCGACGCTGTCCCGGCAGGAGCTCCCGGCGGTGGTCATGATCTCCACGTCGATGCCGTCGCCGCCGGAGACCTTCGCGCCCGCCGGGGGCCGGACCACGGCGGAGACGTAGACGTTCGCGTCGTCCTTCTCCAGGACGAGCCGGTACACGCGCTCCCCGGGGCCGAGGGTGTCCTCGTAGACGCCGCCGGGTTCGATCTGCGGGGCGTCCGCGCTGGAGGGCTTGCCCTCGATCGGCTTGGCGCCGTCCGCGGCCCGGTACGTCGGGACCGGCTGCGGCTGCGTCCCCTCCGTGCGGGCGGCCGCCGGCAGCGCGGCCGCGAGGCCCAGGGCCGCCGCCCCCACCACGGCCCCCAGCCGCACCGTCGTCCGCACCCGACCCATCACGCCCACCCCGAGTTTGCTAGCGCAAGCCAAATCTTTGCATAACGCAAGTTTTCGTCACAGAACAGCACAAAGCCCCGGCGGCAGCGGCAGCCGGGGCTTCATGGGATCAACCTTGGGTCTCACACACCGGAACCAGAAGGCACGGAGTCGGTTGCCTCCGTCCACAGGTCCTGCTCGGCGCGGTCCGCCTGGATCTGGCGGTACACGAGGAGCCCGCCGATGGCGGCCAGTGCGACCAGGAGCAGCTTCTTCACCGCGCGACCTCGTCTTTCGTTGACGTAGGGGACTTCTGGCAGCCAACAATACACACCGACCGATATCCGATCGGCGCCCTTCGAGTGGCGCTGACCCGCCAACTGGCCTTACGACAAAGACCCCCAGGC
Source organism: Streptomyces sp. NPDC005533 (assembly GCF_042871845.1). Taxonomy (NCBI): domain Bacteria; kingdom Bacillati; phylum Actinomycetota; class Actinomycetes; order Kitasatosporales; family Streptomycetaceae; genus Streptomyces; species Streptomyces sp. NPDC005533. Next base: position 104,439 of record NZ_JBIAJH010000012.1, read on the forward strand.
CTTGGCCTGGGGGTCTTCGACACTGTGGGGCTAACAGGATTTGAACCTGTGGCCTCATCCTTATCAGGGATGCGCTCTAACCAACTGAGCTATAGCCCCATCCGCGCTGCGCGCTGACTCCTGAAGATTAGCGCACAGACCCGGTCAGGCCAAAATCCGTTCCGACGGGGCGTCTGCGCAGGTCATCCGACCCCTCGCAGGCGCTTCGGCGAAGGCCCTACTCGTCCTCGGCGAGGGTCAGCTCCACACCGCCGACGAAGCCCGCCGACAGGTTGTAGACGAACGCGCCCAGCGTGGCCAGTGCCGTCGCCAGCACCACGTCGATCACCGCGATCACCGACGTGAAGGTCAGCACGCGCGGGAGCGACAGGAACGACTGGAGGTCGAAGCCGTTGCTCTCGTTCGAGCCGGTCGCCTCGCTGATGGTGCCGCCGACGGTCGAGAAGACGCCCATCGCGTCCATGACCATCCACAGCACCGCCGCCGCCACGATCGTGCAGATGCCCAGCGCGATCGACAGCAGGAAGCTGACCTTCATCACCGACCACGGGTCGGCCTTGGCCACCCGCAGCCGTGCCTTGCGCGTCCTGGGCGCCGTACGGACCCCCGTACGCGGCTTGCGCTGCGCGGCGGCTCCCCCGTTCGCCCGGGGCGCGCCCGGGCCCGAGGGCGCCGCGTACGCCTGCGGCGGCTGGTACGGCGGCGGTGCGGGCCGGTCCTGGCCGGCTTCCGCGCCGGCCGTCGGCTGCGGCCCTCGGGTGTCCGTCACGGCGATCCCCCTGCCCTCGGCGGTGGCGTCGCCACCCTGGGAGTCCGCGGCGGGGCCACGGGCACCGTTCTCCCCAGTCCTGGCCGGTCCGGCGCCCGTGGCTCCACTCACGACTTACTCCTCGTGCTCCCCGGCCGAAGGCTGCGTGCCCTCGGCGGCCTCGGCGGCCTGTCCGTCGGCCACCTCGGTGTCGTTCTCGTCGGCCTCGACCTCGTCAGCTTCCTGACCGGCCTCGGCGTTGCGGGCGATGCCGACCACGGCATCGCGCTTGCCCAGGTTGATCAGCTGGACGCCCATGGTGTCACGGCCGGTCTCCCTGACTTCGTTGACGCGCGTACGAATCACACCACCGCCCAGCGTGATGGCGAGAATCTCGTCCGTTTCGTCCACCACGAGCGCCCCTACGAGCGACCCGCGGTCCTCCACGATCTTCGCGGCCTTGATGCCCAGACCGCCACGACCCTGGACGCGGTACTCGTCCACCGGCGTCCGCTTGGCGTAGCCGCCGTCGGTCGCGGTGAAGACGAACGTACCCGGCCTCACAACGCTCATGGAGAGCAGTTCGTCACCCTCGCGGAAACTCATGCCCTTCACGCCCGAGGTCGCGCGGCCCATCGGACGCAGCGCGTCGTCGGTCGCCGTGAAGCGGATCGACTGCGCCTTCTTGCTGATCAGCAGCAGGTCGTCCTCGGCGGACACCAGCTCCGCACCGATCAGCTCGTCGGCGGTGCCGTCGGCGCCGTCCGCGCCGGTCTCCCGGAGGTTGATCGCGATCACGCCACCCGAACGGGGCGAGTCGTAGTCCTTGAGCGCCGTCTTCTTCACCAGGCCGCCCTTGGTGGCCAGAATCAGGTAGGGCGCCGCCTCGTAGTCGCGGATCGCGAGGATCTGGGCGATCTTCTCGTCCGGCTGGAAGGCCAGCAGGTTCGCCACGTGCTGCCCGCGGGCGTCACGGCCGGCGTCCGGGAGCTCGTACGCCTTGGACCGGTAGACGCGGCCCTTGTTCGTGAAGAACAGCAGCCAGTGGTGCGTGGTGGACACGAAGAAGTGGTCGACCAGGTCGTCCTGCTTCAGCTTCGTGCCGCGCACGCCCTTGCCGCCGCGCTTCTGCGAGCGGTAGTCCTCGGTCTTGGTGCGCTTGACGTAACCGCCGTGCGTGATCGTGACGACGATGTCCTCTTCGGCGATCAGGTCCTCGATGGACATGTCACCGTCGAAGGGCACCAGCTTGGACCGCCGGTCGTCGCCGAACTTCTCGACGATGGCCGCCAGTTCCTCGCTCACGATGGAGCGCTGACGCTCCTCCGAGGCCAGGATCGCGTTGTACTCGTTGATCTTGGCCTGGAGCTCGTCGTGCTCGGCGACGATCTTCTGCCGCTCCAGGGCCGCGAGACGGCGGAGCTGCATCTCCAGGATCGCGTTGGCCTGGATCTCGTCGATCTCCAGGAGGCCCATCAGGCCCTCGCGCGCGATCTCGACCGTGTTGCTGCGCCGGATCAGCGCGATGACCTCGTCGATCGCGTCGAGCGCCTTGAGCAGACCGCGCAGGATGTGGGCGCGCTCCTCCGCCTTGCGCAGGCGGAACTTCGTGCGCCGGACGATGACCTCGATCTGGTGCGTCACCCAGTGGCGGATGAAGGCGTCGATCGACAGCGTGCGCGGCACGCCGTCCACCAGCGCCAGCATGTTCGCGCCGAAGTTCGTCTGCAGGTCGGTGTGCTTGTAGAGGTTGTTCAGCACGACCTTCGCGACGGCGTCCCGCTTCAGGACGATCACCAGGCGCTGGCCGGTCCGCGACGAGGTCTCGTCACGGACGTCGGCGATGCCGCCGACCTTGCCGTCCTTCACCAGGTCCGCGATCTTCTGCGCGAGGTTGTCGGGGTTGGTCTGGTACGGGAGCTCCGTGACCACCAGGCACTGGCGGTTCTGGATCTCCTCGACCTCCACCACCGCCCGCATCGTGATGGAGCCGCGACCGGTCCGGTACGCCTCCTCGATGCCCTTGCGGCCCACGACCAGGGCGCCGGAGGGGAAGTCCGGGCCCTTGATCCGCTCGATGAGCGCGTCCTGGAGCTCCTCGTGCGAGGCCTCCGGGTGCTCCAGCGCCCACTGGGCGCCGGCCGCGACCTCGCGCAGGTTGTGCGGCGGGATGTTGGTCGCCATGCCGACCGCGATGCCGGCGCTGCCGTTGACCAGCAGGTTCGGGAAGCGCGCCGGCAGGACCGTCGGCTCCTGGTTGCGGCCGTCGTAGTTGTCCTGGAAGTCGACGGTCTCCTCGTCGATGTCCCGGAGCATCTCCATGGCCTGCGGCATGAGCTTGCACTCGGTGTAGCGCATCGCGGCCGCCGGGTCGTTGCCCGGGGAGCCGAAGTTGCCGTTGCTGTCCACCAGCGGCATGCGCATCGACCACGGCTGGGCCAGGCGGACCAGGGCGTCGTAGATCGAGCTGTCACCGTGCGGGTGGTAGGTGCCCATGACGTCACCGACGACGCGGGCGCACTTGTAGAAGCCCTTCTCGGGCCGGTAGCCGCCGTCGTACATCGCGTACAGCACGCGGCGGTGGACCGGCTTGAGGCCGTCGCGCACGTCCGGCAGGGCGCGCGAGACGATGACGGACATCGCGTAGTCGAGGTAGGAGCGCTGCATCTCCGTCTCGAGCCCGACGGGCTCGATGCGGAGCACGGGCTGCTCCTCCGCCGGGTTCTCGGCGTTCTTTGCGGGCTGGGTGGTTTCGTCGGCCATTGCTGGTCAGAAGTCCTTTCAGGCGGCGGTCAGCGGAGCCGACTCAGATGTCGAGGAAGCGGACGTCCTTGGCGTTGCGCTGGATGAAGGAGCGGCGCGCCTCGACGTCCTCGCCCATCAGTACGGAGAACAGGTCGTCGGCCTGCGCCGCGTCGTCCAGCGTGACCTGGCCGAGGACGCGGTGGTCCACGTCCATGGTGGTGACGCGCAGCTCCTCGGCGTTCATCTCGCCCAGACCCTTGAAGCGCTGGATCGAGTCTTCCTTGATCCGCTTGCCGTTCTGCTTGCCCAGCTCCACCAGCGCGTCGCGCTCGCGGTCCGAGTACGCGTACTCGAAGTCGTCCCGGCCCCACTTGATCTTGTAGAGCGGCGGGCGGGAGAGGTACACGTGACCGGCCTCGACCAGCGGCCGCATGAAGCGGAAGAGGAAGGTCAGCAGCAGGGTGTTGATGTGCTGGCCGTCGACGTCGGCGTCCGCCATCAAGATGATCTTGTGATAGCGGAGCTTCTCGATGTCGAAGTCCTCGTGCACACCGGTACCGAAGGCACTGATCAGCGCCTGGACCTCGGTGTTCTGGAGGATCTTGTCGATCCGGGCCTTCTCGACGTTCAGGATCTTGCCGCGGATCGGCAGGATGGCCTGGTACATCGGGTTGCGGCCGGACTTCGCGGAGCCACCGGCCGAGTCGCCCTCGACGATGAAGATCTCGCACTTGGTCGGGTCGTTCGACTGGCAGTCGGACAGCTTGCCCGGCAGCGAGGCGCTCTCCAGCAGGCCCTTGCGACGGGTGAGGTCACGGGCCTTGCGGGCCGCGACGCGCGCGGTGGCCGCCTGGATCGACTTGCGGATGATGTCCGCGGCCTCGACCGGGTTGCGGTCGAACCAGTCGTTCAGGTGCTCGTGGACGACCTTCTGCACGAAGGTCTTGGCCTCGGTGTTGCCCAGCTTGGTCTTCGTCTGGCCCTCGAACTGGGGCTCGCCCAGCTTCACCGAGATGATCGCCGTCAGACCCTCGCGGATGTCCTCGCCGGCGAGGTTGTCGTCCTTCTCGCGCAGCAGCTTCTTGTCGCGCGCGTAGCGGTTGACCAGGCCCGTCAGCGCCGCACGGAAGCCCTCCTCGTGCGTACCGCCCTCGTGCGTGTGGATCGTGTTCGCGAAGGAGTAGACGCCCTCGGTGTACTGCGAGTTCCACTGCATCGCGATCTCGACCGAGAGCATGCGCTCCTTGTCCTCGGCCTCGACGTCGATGACGGTCGGGTGGATGAGCTCGCCCTTGCGCGAGTTCAGGTACTTCACGAAGTCGACGATGCCGCCCTCGTAGTAGTACTTGACCGTGCGCGCCGTGGGCTCGGCCGCGTCCGCGTCGGGGTCGTCCGCACCGACGGTGGCCTTGGCCGAATCGCGCTCGTCGGTCAGCGTCAGGGTCAGGCCCTTGTTGAGGAAGGCCATCTCCTGGAAGCGCCGCGACAGCGTCTCGAAGGAGTACTCGGTCGTCTCGAAGATGTCGCCGTCGGCCCAGAACGTCACCGACGTGCCGTGCTCGTCGGTCTCCTCGTTCCTGGCCAGCGGGGCCGTCGGCACGCCCAGCTTGTAGTCCTGGGTCCAGCGGTAGCCGTCCGTCTTGACCTCGACCGCGACCTTGGTCGACAGGGCGTTCACGACGGAGACGCCGACGCCGTGCAGACCGCCGGAGACGGCGTAGCCGCCACCGCCGAACTTGCCGCCCGCGTGCAGGACGGTCAGGACGACCTCGACGGCCGGCTTCCCCTCGGACGGCACGATGCCGACCGGGATGCCGCGGCCGTTGTCGATGACCCGCACACCGCCGTCGGCGAGGATCGTGACGTCGATGGTGTCCGCGTGCCCGGCCAGGGCCTCGTCGACCGAGTTGTCCACCACCTCGTACACGAGGTGGTGGAGCCCGCGCTCACCGGTCGAGCCGATGTACATGCCTGGCCGCTTGCGGACCGCGTCCAGGCCCTCGAGGACCTGGATCGCACTGGCGTCGTACGAGGCGGTGACCTCGCCGTTCCCGCCGGCTGTGGACTGGTTGTCGTTGGGGTTGCCGGAATCGGCCACGAAGCGCCCTTTCTGGCACAGCACAGGCCGTACTCCGGGCCAGCAGGCATGCAAGCAGGAGCGGCTGCGTCGATCTGCGTTGTCAGCGTGTATCAGCTAGATCCCGCAAGCGGCGGGATTCGCTTCAGTCTACCGGTACCACGGACATGAATGGGGGTTTGCGGGTACCTGAGTCCGCATGTGCCGCCCTGAACCTCCTCTCTCCGACTCCCCACATCCGGGACGGGGCTCAAAGAGGCTCACACGGGCATCCAGCGCTTCGGCCTGTCAACCTCCGGCTACCGTGAGGGACGCCACCCGAAGCGGCCCCGGAATCCCGCGGAGCGGGCCGTCCGCGGTCGCGCGGCCGGCCGCAGGACCGCGCCGGTCCGGCGGCGGTCCGGCAGCGGTCCGGCAGCGGTCCGGCGGTCTAGCCGTAGGTGTCGCCGGGACCCTTGCTGCCGGGCGCCCGCCACGGCCCGTACCCCTTCGGCCGCCCACCCGGCCCCTGCACCTTGATCATCCGGACCGTCCCCTGCCCCAGATCCGCGTTCAGCCGCGCCACCAGCTGCGGCGCCAGCAGCTTCAGCTGCGCCGCCCACGCCGAGGAATCGCACCGCACGACAAGCTCACGGTCCTCGTACCGCTCCGGTTCACAGTGCGCCGCGATCTCCGGGCCGACGATCTCCGGCCAGCGCTCCATCACGCCCGCGACCGCCATCGGCATCTCCCAGCCGCGTTCGGTGCGCAGCCGGTCCAGGGCCGCCATGAGCGGCATCGGGTCCCGGCCGTCCGCGCGGGCCCCCGAGCGCAGTCCCGGCTGCCGGCCCTTCCTGGCGCCGGCCGCGTTGCCCCGGGCCCGCGCCTGCTCCCGCGCGGCCGCGAGGGCCTGGCGGGCGAGGTCCACCCCGGAGACCTCCGGGGCCTTGCGGCCCTCCTGGGGGTTCTTGCCCTGCTCGCTCACAGCCGGGTCACCTCACCGCCGGACACCGCGAACCGCGTTCCCACCAGCACCCCCGGGACGTCGTCGTCCACCGCCGCCGTCACCAGCACCTGTTCGCCCGGCGCCACCAGCTCCGCCAGCCGCTCCCGGCGCCGCGCGTCCAGTTCCGCGAACACGTCGTCCAGGATCAGCACCGGCTCGCTGCCCTCCGAACGCAGCAGCTCGTAGGAGGCCAGCCGCAGCGCCAGCGCGTACGACCACGACTCGCCGTGGCTCGCGTACCCCTTCGCGGGCAGTTCCCCGAGCCGCAGCAGCACGTCGTCGCGGTGCGGGCCCACCAGGGTCACGCCCCGCTCGATCTCCTGCTTGCGCACCTCCGCCAGCGCGGCCAGCAGCGCCTCGTAGAGCGCCTCCCGGGTGCGCGCCGTGCCGTTGTCCACCGGTTCGCCGGCCGAGGACCTGTACGCCAGCCCCAGCGGGCCGCCGCCGGGCGCGAGCTGCTCGTACGCCTTGTCCGCGAGCGGCAGCAGCGTCGCGATCAGGTCGAGGCGCTGCGCCAGCAGCTCCGCGCCCGCGCGCGCGAGGTGCTGGTCCCACACGTCGAGGGTGGACATGTCCATCGAGCGGCCGCCGTGCCGGCGCGCCATCGCCGCCGACTTCAGCAGGGTGTTGCGCTGCTTGAGCACCCGCTCGTAGTCGGATCGGACCGCCGCCATGCGCGGTGACCGCGCGGTGACGAGCTCGTCCAGGAACTTCCGCCGCTCCCCGGGGTCACCCTTGACCAGGGCCAAGTCCTCCGGAGCGAACAGCACGGTCCGGACGATCCCGAGCACGTCCCGCGGCCTGACCTGCGCGGACCGGTTGATCCGGGCCCGGTTCGCCCGCCCGGGGTTCAGCTCCAGCTCCACCAGCTGCCGGCGCTCCCCCTGGGTGACGGCCGCGCGGATGACCGCCCGCTCCGCGCCCATCCGCACGAGCGGGGCGTCCGCGGAGACCCGGTGGCTGCCCAGCGTCGCGAGGTAGCCGATCGCCTCGACGAGGTTGGTCTTCCCCTGGCCGTTGGGCCCGACGAAAGCGGTGACGCCCGGGTCGAGGGGAACCTCGGCCCGGGCGTACGAGCGGAAGTCGGCCAATGAGAGATGCGAAACATGCATACGGCGCCGACCTCCCCCGGCTTCCCACTACTCGCTGTGGTGCTGTGCTGCTGGTGATCCTGTGCGGCTCTGTGAGCTGCTACTTCTTCTCGACCGCGTGGCCGCCGAACTGGTTGCGCAGCGCGGCGATCATCTTCATCTGCGGGGAGTCGTCCTGCCGCGAGGCGAACCGCGCGAACAGCGACGCGGTGATCGCGGGCAGCGGGACGGCGTTGTCGATCGCCGCCTCCACCGTCCAGCGGCCCTCGCCCGAGTCCTGCGCGAAGCCGCGCAGCTGCTCCAGGTGCTCGTCCTGGTCGAGGGCGTTCACGGCCAGGTCCAGCAGCCAGGAGCGGATGACGGTGCCTTCCTGCCAGGAGCGGAAGACCTCGCGGACGTCGGTGACCGAGTCCACCTTCTCCAGGAGCTCCCAGCCCTCGGCGTAGGCCTGCATCATGGCGTACTCGATGCCGTTGTGGACCATCTTCGCGAAGTGGCCCGCACCGACCTTGCCGGCGTGGACGGCGCCGAAGTCACCCTCGGGCTTGAGGGCGTCGAAGATCGGCTGGACCCGGGCGACGTGGTCCTTCTCGCCGCCGTACATGAGGGCGTAGCCGTTCTCCAGGCCCCACACGCCGCCGGAGACACCGCAGTCGACGAAGCCGATGCCCTTGGTCGCGAGCTCCGCCGCGTGCTTCTCGTCGTCGGTCCAGCGGGAGTTGCCGCCGTCGACGATGATGTCGCCGATCGAGAGCAGCTCCGCGAGCTCGTCGACGGTGGACTGCGTCGCCGCGCCCGCCGGGACCATCACCCACACGACGCGGGGGGCCTGCAGGCTGTCCACAAGTTCCCGCAGGCTGTGGACATCGGCGAGGTCCGGGTTGCGGTCGTATCCGATGACGGTGTGGCCTGCGCGGCGGATGCGCTCGCGCATGTTGCCGCCCATCTTGCCGAGACCGACGAGACCAAGCTCCATCAGGTGGTTCCTTAAGCGTTGTGGCCGTCTTTGCCGGGGCGTCCGTGGATCCCGGGGACACCCCAGGCCCCGAGCCTACGCCGGGCCGGGCCGCCCGGCCCCATGGGGCGCGCGCTGCCGGCCTCCTGCCCCCGCACGTGCGCAGGCCCGGCCTCGCTGACCGCGAAACCGGGCCTGACCTGCGAAGAATCAGCCGGAGAGGCGTACCGGCATGATCAGGTACTTGTAGGTCTCGTCGGCCTCCGCGTCGACCGCCGGACGGCCGCTGAGCAGCGCGGGCTTGGTGGACGTGGTGAAGCTGAGCTGCGCCACCGGGGAGGCGATCGCGCTCAGGCCGTCCAGCAGGAAGGTCGGGTTGAAGGCGATCGAGATGTCGTCGCCGTCGAGCTGCGCGTCGACCCTTTCCACAGCCTGTGCGTCGTCGGAGGAGCCGGCCTCCAGGATCAGCACCCCCTGCTCGAAGCTGAGGCGGACCGGGGTGTTGCGCTCGGCCACCAGGGCCACGCGCTTGACGGCCTCGACGAACGGCGCGGTCTCGATCACGGCGACGGAGTTGAACTCGGTCGGGAAGAGCGTCCGGTACTTGGGCAGGTCGCCTTCGAGCAGCCGGGTGGTGGTGCGGCGGCCCGCGCCCTCGAAACCGATCAGGCCTTCGCCCGCGCCGGAGCCGGACAGCGCCAGGGTGACGGTGTCACCGCTGGTCAGCGAGTTGGCGATCTCCTGGAGCGTCTTGGCGGGCACCAGGGCCACGGCCGACGCGTCCGGGTTCTCCGGCTTCCACAGGAACTCGCGGACCGCGAAGCGGTAGCGGTCGGTGGAGGCCAGGGTGACGCGGTCGCCCTCGATCTCGATGCGGACACCGGTCAGGACGGGCAGCGTGTCGTCGCGGCCGGCGGCGGTGGCCACCTGCTTGGCGGCGGAGGCGAAGACCTCGCCGGGAACGGTGCCGGTGGCGGTGGGCATCTGCGGCAGCGCCGGGTACTCCTCCACAGGCAGGGTGTGGAGTGTGAACCGCGAGGAGCCGCAGACCACGGTCGCCCGTACACCGTCTGTGGAAATCTCCACCGGGCGGTTGGGGAGGGCGCGGCAGATGTCGGCGAGCAGCCGGCCGGAGACCAGGACGGTGCCGTCCTCCTCGACGTCCGCCTCGACGGAGACGCGGGCCGAGACCTCGTAGTCGAAGCCGGAGAGGCTCAGCGTGCCGTCCTCGGCCTTGAGCAGCAGGCCCGCGAGAACGGGCACCGGCGGCCGGGCCGGGAGGCTACGGGCAGCCCAGGCCACCGCCTCCGCGAGTACGTCGCGCTCCACCCGGATCTTCACCGGAACCGCCTCCTGCTGTTGCTCGCTCGTCTGCCGGCCTTCGTCGTCGGCTCGTCGATGCCTCGACCGATGCCGGGGACCAGTCTGACGTACGGCGCCGACAGTCCGTGCGGCCGGCGGTCAAGTCGGGAGCGAGGCGTCGGGGCGGGCTCTCGACGAGTTGTGCACAGGACCCGCTTGAAAACCGAAACCGGCCTAACTCTCTATGGGGGTAGTAGTAGGGCCTGTGGAAACGGTGGATAAGCCCGTTCTCGCAGGTCATCGCGCGTTTTTTATCCACCGACCCTGTGGGTGACACCGGTGGACAACCTCGTGTCTCTGTGGAGAACGAAAAGTTCTGCACAGGCTGTCCCCAGGTACCCCCGACTACTCCACAGGTGTGTCCCCAGCTTTCCCCCGGTACTCCACAACCCAAACGTCTACTTCCGTGTGACCGCTTTCACTCCGGGCGGTGAGAGGGGCTGGTGCGTTGCCGAACAGTGGACAAGGGTGTGGAGAACAGACCCGATCCTGTGCACAGGGTGCGCGAACCTGTGGGGAGGCGGTGGACAACGTCGTGGACAGACCTGTGGACGAAATATTTGTCCACAGCCTGTGGATGACGCTTGCGCACAATTCCACAGGGTGCTGACCTGGCCTGATGGAACCTCACCCGGCAAGCCTGTGGACAGATTGTGGGTGACGGAACCCGTCCCCAGGGTGTGGACGGAAGAAAGTCCCCCAATCTGTGGATGAGTTGCTCCTCAGGGGGCGTATTCGAACAGGTCAGGGGCGCGCGGACGAAAAAGGGCGCCCCCGTCGCAGCCCGGGAGCGCCCTCTGAAAGCGTGTGAAGGGGCCGTTTCGCGGCCCCGGCGAGCGGTACGGAGCCCGCGCTCAGCCGTTCTTGATGCGGTTGGTGAGCTCCGTGACCTGGTTGTAGATGGACCGTCGCTCGGCCATCAGCGCGCGGATCTTGCGGTCCGCGTGCATCACCGTGGTGTGGTCGCGACCGCCGAACTGGGCCCCGATCTTGGGCAGCGACAGGTCGGTGAGCTCCCGGCACAGGTACATGGCGATCTGCCGGGCGGTCACCAGCACCCGGCTGCGCGAGGAGCCGCACAGGTCGTCCACGGTCAGACCGAAGTAGTCGGCGGTGGCCGCCATGATGTCGGAGGCGGTGATCTCGGGGGCGCTGTCCTCCCCGCCCGGGATCAGGTTCTTCAGGACGTCCTCGGTCAGGCCCAGGTCGACCGGCTGCCGGTTGAGGCTCGCGAAGGCCGTGACCCGGATCAGCGCCCCCTCCAGCTCGCGGATGTTGCGCGAGATGCGGGAGGCGATGAACTCCAGTACCTCCGGCGGGGCGTTGAGCTGCTCCTGGACGGCCTTCTTGCGCAGGATCGCGATCCGGGTCTCCAGCTCGGGCGGCTGGACGTCGGTGATCAGCCCCCACTCGAAGCGGTTGCGGAGCCTGTCCTCCAGGGTGACGAGCTGCTTGGGCGGCCGGTCGGAGGAGAGCACGATCTGCTTGTTCGCGTTGTGGAGCGTGTTGAAGGTGTGGAAGAACTCCTCCTGCGTCGACTCCTTGCTCGCGAGGAACTGGATGTCGTCGACGAGCAGGATGTCCATCTCGCGGTAGCGCTTGCGGAACGCGTCGCCCTTGCCGTCGCGGATGGAGTTGATGAACTCGTTGGTGAACTCCTCGGAGCTCACGTACCGCACGCGGGTCCCGGGGTAGAGGCTCCGCGCGTAGTGCCCGATGGCGTGCAGCAGATGCGTCTTCCCGAGGCCCGACTCCCCATAGATGAAGAGGGGGTTGTAGGCCTTCGCCGGCGCCTCGGCGACGGCCACCGCGGCCGCGTGCGCGAAGCGGTTGGAGGCGCCGATGACGAAGGTGTCGAACAGGTACTTGGGGTTCAGCCGGGCGGTCGGCTCCAGCGGGCCCGAGGTGGATCCGCCGGACGGGGCCGGGGGCGCGGCGGGCCGGCCGGGGGCCTGGCGCGGCGCGGGCTGTTCGTACTGTTGCTGTTCGTACTTCTGTTGCTCGTACTGATGCGACTGGTGCGACTGGTGGGGCTGCTGAGGCTCGTACGGGGACTGCTCGTACTGCTGCTGGTCGTAGGAGCCCTGCTCGTAGCCGGAGGGCTCGGACTGCTGGAGGTAGCCCGGCTGCGGGGAGGCGTAGGGGTCGCGCTCGGGGAAACCGCCGAGTCGGGGCTGCTGCCATCCGTAGTCGTCCTGCTGGCCGCCGCGGGGCCAGGCGCCCGGCTCGGGGCGCTGCTGCTGGTAGTCCGGGTAGGCGGGGCGGGCCGTGGGGAGCTGGTCGTCCCCGTTGCCGGAGCCGCCGCCGGGGCGCTGGCCGCCGTACGGCTCGTACCCGCCGGACTGCTGCGCGGGCGGGGCGGGGGGCGCGGGCTCGCCCGCGGAGTCGTCCACCGTGATGGCGATCCGGATGGGGCGGCCGCATTCACGGCTGAGCGCGTCACTGATCAGCGGGGCGAGCCGGCCTTCGAGGACGCGCTTTCCCCATTCGTTGGGGACGGCCAGCAGCGCGGTGTCGGCGACGAGCGCCAGGGGCTGGCACCTCTCGACCCACTGCTTGTCCTTCGGCTCGATCCCCGGCTGTCCCTCCCCGAGGAGCTTTTCGAGCACCCTTGGCCACACTGCGGCAAGATCGGCAGGTACGTCAGCCACAGAGCACGCTCTCTCACAGGGGTCCCACGAATGTGTGGTTCTTTGGGACGGTCGGGACAAAAAAACCGGGGTCGGACAACGGTAGTCAGGCCAGCGGGTACGGTTCAAGTCGTTGTCCACAGCCTGTGCACAGTGTGGGGCCCCGCCGGCTCGGTTTGACCGGATGGCGTAGCCGCGCGTACCGTAACGAGGTCGAGTTGTCGATGGCTGCTGCCGCCTGCCTACCGATGGGCGAAGGTCACTGATAGTGATCATTTAGCGGTGCCACTCGGGCGAACACGCGAGTTTCCTCGTGGGCGCACGGTGACAGCCAGGCGATGTCCCGCCACAACGATTCATTCTCTGGAGCCCCCGAGTGAGCAAGCGCACCTTCCAGCCGAACAACCGCCGTCGTGCCAAGACCCACGGCTTCCGTCTCCGGATGCGTACCCGTGCCGGTCGCGCGATCCTCGCGAACCGTCGTGGCAAGGGCCGCGCCGCCCTTTCCGCGTAACAACACGCAGGTCGTGACGTCGTGCTGTCTCCCGAAAATCGGCTGAGGCGGCGCGAGGACTTCGCGAGCGCGGTACGCCGAGGTCGTCGGGCTGGTCGCCCGCTCCTCGTCGTCCACCTACGTACAAGCGGTGCAACGGACCCGCACGAGTCGGGGGAGATCGATCCCTCGTCGCGTGCGGGTTTCGTCGTCAGCAAGGCTGTCGGCAACGCCGTCATACGTAACCGGGTGAAGCGCCGTCTTCGTCATCTGGTCCGGGAGCGGCTCTCCCAGCTGCCCGCCGGTAGCCTGGTGGTGGTACGTGCGTTGCCCGGAGCGGGTGATGCCGGCCCCGAGGAACTGGCCCGGGACCTGGATGCCGCTCTGGTGCGGCTCCTGGGAGGCGTGGCTCGATGAAGTACCCGCTGCTCGCTTTGATCAAGCTGTACCAGTGGACGATCAGTCCGCTGCTCGGGCCGGTGTGCCGGTACTACCCGTCGTGTTCGCACTACGGGTACACGGCCATCGACCGGCATGGTGCGGTCAAGGGGACGGCCCTGACCGCCTGGCGGATCCTGCGGTGCAATCCGTGGTCCCCGGGTGGTGTGGATCACGTCCCACCCCGTAAACGCCCGCGTTGGCACGAGCAGCTGCGCAGTGCGTTGCGTAGATCTCGCAATGCTCAAGGAGCCTGATTAGTGGACACGATCGCCGGTCTGTTCAGCTTTATCACCACGCCCGTCTCGTGGGTCATCGTCCAGTTCCACTCGCTGTACGGCGCCATCTTCGGCGCGAACAGCGGGTGGGCCTGGGGTCTGTCCATCGTGTCCCTGGTGGTCTTGATCCGCATCTGTCTGATCCCGCTCTTCGTGAAGCAGATCAAGGCGACGCGAGGCATGCAGGCGCTCCAGCCGAAGATGAAGGCGATCCAGGAGCGCTACAAGAACGACAAGCAGCGCCAGTCCGAAGAGATGATGAAGCTGTACAAGGAGACGGGTACCAACCCGCTCTCCTCGTGCCTTCCGATCCTGGCGCAGTCCCCGTTCTTCTTCGCGCTCTACCACGTGCTGGCGAGCATCGCCAACGGTGAAGAGATCGGCTACATCGACGGTCCGCTGCTGGCCAGCGCGCGTGAGGCCCACATCTTCGGGGCCCCGCTGGCCTCCAAGTTCACCGACAGCGCCGCCGAGGTCGCCGCCCTGGGCGCCTCGATCACCGACGTGCGCATCGTCACCGCCGTCATGATCGTCCTGATGTCGCTGTCGCAGTTCTACACGCAGCGCCAGCTGATGCAGAAGAACGTCGACCTCTCGGTCAAGACGCCGTTCATGCAGCAGCAGAAGATGCTGATGTACATCTTCCCCGTGATCTTCGCGGTCATGGGCATCAACTTCCCCGTCGGTGTTCTCGTCTACTGGCTGACCACGAACGTGTGGACCATGGGCCAGCAGATGTACGTGATCAACCAGAACCCGACGCCGGGCAGCAAGGCGCAGGACCAGTACCTGACCCGCCTGCTGAAGCACATCGGCTCGCACGGTGACGTCAAGGGCCGGAGCAAGAAGAAGATCGTCGCGGCGATCGTGGCCAAGGGCCCGGACCGCAACGACAACGAGCGGAAGTTCATCACGGCGCTGACGAAGCAGGGCCTCGCGGCCCAGCCGGACGGCTCCGTGATCAGGAGTTCCGAGGCCACGGCGGATTCGGATGCGGCGAGCGGCGGTGTCGCGAAGCGGCAGCAGCCCAAGCGGCAGTCGAAGTCGCAGCGTCAGACGCCCAGCAAGCCCTCTCCCAAGAAGTAAGAAGGAGTCCCTCCCGTGACGGAAGGCACCACCACCGCCGCCGCTGAGAGTGGCGACACCCTGACCCGCCTCGAGCAGGAGGGTGAGATCGCGGCCGACTACCTCGAGGGTCTGCTGGACATCGCCGACCTGGACGGCGACATCGACATGGACGTCGAGGCCGACCGGGCCGCGGTGTCGATCGTCAGTGACTCCGCCAGCCGCGACCTGCAGAAGCTCGTGGGCCGCGACGGTGAGGTCCTGGAGGCTCTGCAGGAGCTGACCCGCCTCGCCGTGCACCGGGAGACCGGGGACCGCAGCCGGCTGATGCTGGACATCGCCGGGTTCCGCGCGAAGAAGCGCGAGGAGCTGGCGGCGCTGGGCGCGCAGGCGGCGGAGGACGTGAAGGCTTCGGGCGAGCCGATGAAGCTGGCCCCGATGACCCCGTTCGAGCGGAAGGTCGTCCACGACGCCGTGGCGGCCGCCGGTCTGCGGAGCGAGTCCGAGGGCGAGGAGCCGCACCGCTTCGTCGTTGTGCTCCCGGCCTGACCCCTGGCGCGAGTATCCGGCCCCGTCTGTGTCGCAGGCGGGGCCGATGTTTGTCAGCCTGGCATGTGAACGACGCGGCATCTTGAAGACGTGGTTTCTCCAGAACCATGCGGTACGGAAGGACGGTCCCCGTGACGGAGGCAGCTGAGCTTCCCCCGGCGCCTGAAGAGGCGCGCGCGGTGTTCGGTGAGTTTTTCCCGGAAGCTGTGCGGTATGCGGAGCTGCTGGCGGACGCGGGAGTCAAGCGGGGCCTGATCGGGCCGCGTGAGGTGCCGCGGCTGTGGGAGCGGCACCTGCTGAACTGCGCTGTGCTGTCGGAGGTGGTGCCGCAGGGCGTCACCGTGTGCGACGTGGGTTCGGGCGCCGGTCTGCCAGGTATCCCGCTGGCGCTGGTGCGCCGGGATCTCAAGATCACACTGCTTGAGCCGCTGCTGCGGCGCACGACCTTCCTCCAGGAGGCCGTGGAGCTGCTGGGCCTGGACCACGTCAC
The DNA here is from genome assembly GCF_042871845.1 of Streptomyces sp. NPDC005533. Taxonomy (NCBI): domain Bacteria; kingdom Bacillati; phylum Actinomycetota; class Actinomycetes; order Kitasatosporales; family Streptomycetaceae; genus Streptomyces; species Streptomyces sp. NPDC005533. The sequence goes on from NZ_JBIAJH010000012.1 coordinate 120,345, forward strand.
CGTGGTGCGCGGCCGGGCCGAGGAGGTTCTCGGCAAGGTGCAGCCGGTGCACGTGGTGACGGCCCGTGCGGTGGCCCCGCTGGACCGGCTGGCCGGCTGGGGCGTGCCCCTGCTGCGCCCGTACGGGGAGATGCTGGCGCTCAAGGGCGACACCGCGGAAGAGGAGCTGGTGTCGGCGAAGACCGCGCTGGCGAAGCTCGGTGTGGTGAAGACCTCGGTGCTGCACGTGGGCGAGGGTCTGGTGGACCCGCTGTCGACGGTGGTGCGGGTCGAGGTCGGAGAGAGCCCCGGTGGGGTGAGGTTCGCGGCCAAGCGGGCTAAGGCGGCCCGGGTGGGACGCACCCGCCGTCGCCGTTGATTCGCTGACGTGTGGGGCTCGGCGGAGATTTCGCCTCCGTTGGGCCCCATAGGTATGGATTTCGGAGTGTCGTAGCGGCCCGAAGACCCGGTCTGGGCGCGGTCCGGGCATCGTGTTTCACGTGAAACGTCGCTCTCTGCTGCACGGAATCATCAGCCGCGGTCGTGCGGCTGCGTCCCCCCTTCACCGCAAGGACGCAAGGGGGACGGAGTTGTCCACATCGGTGGATTCATCCACAGGAGTACGGGCCCCGCTGGTTCGCGACCCCGGTGACATGGCAGGCTCTGTTCATCGCGAGCCTGATGTCGAGGAGAGTGACACCGTGCGGTCCGACGCCAACCTCGCGGGGCCGATGGCCGATCCGGTCCCCGGTCCCCGCTCTGAATCGGCGGGAGACGATGTTTCACGTGAAACATTGCCTCCGCCCCTTGTAGACAACGACACCCCCATCGGCCGAGCCGCCCAGCAGGCGGTCGAGGCGCTGGGTCGTACCGGAGAGCGGCTGCCCCGGCCGGAGCAGACCCGTGTCATCGTGGTCGCCAACCAGAAGGGCGGCGTGGGCAAGACCACGACGACCGTGAACCTGGCGGCCTCCCTCGCCCTGCACGGGGCGCGGGTCCTCGTGGTCGACCTCGACCCGCAGGGCAACGCTTCCACGGCCCTGGGCATCGACCACCACGCGGACGTGCCGTCGATCTACGACGTACTCGTGGACAGCCGGCCTCTTCTGGAGGTCGTCCAGCCGGTCGTGGATGTGGAGGGGCTCTTCTGCGCTCCGGCCACGATCGATCTGGCGGGCGCGGAGATCGAGCTGGTGTCGCTCGTGGCGCGGGAGAGCCGGCTTCAGCGGGCCATCCAGGCGTACGAGCAGCCCCTCGACTACATCCTGATCGACTGTCCTCCCTCACTCGGGCTGCTGACGGTGAACGCGCTGGTGGCCGGCGCGGAGGTGCTGATCCCGATCCAGTGCGAGTATTACGCGCTGGAGGGCCTGGGCCAGCTGCTGCGCAACGTCGACCTGGTGCGGGCCCACCTCAACCCGACGCTGCACGTGTCGACCATCCTGCTGACCATGTACGACGGCAGGACCCGGCTGGCCTCGCAGGTGGCGGAGGAGGTGCGCAGCCACTTCGGCAAGGAGGTGCTGCGGACGAGCATCCCCCGATCGGTGCGCATTTCCGAGGCGCCGAGCTACGGGCAGACGGTGCTCACGTACGACCCGGGATCGAGCGGTTCCCTCTCCTATCTGGAGGCGGCGCGAGAGATCGCGTATCGAGGGGTCGGAATGCAGTACGACGCCCAGCACGCCCATCTGGGCGCGGGCATGAACAGCACGCAGAGTGTGGCGGAGGGGATCCAGTGAGCGAGCGACGTAGAGGTCTGGGGCGGGGGCTCGGTGCGCTGATTCCCGCGGCCCCGCAGGAGAAGACGCCGCCGGTGATCAGTGCCGGTTCGACGTCTCCGTCGGCGGTGCCGGTCATGACGTCGGAGCGGGGGGTGGCGGCGGCCAAGCTCGCTTCGTTGGCGCAGGCGGATGTTTCACGTGAAACATCGCTCGCGGTCGTCCCGGCGCAAGAGGCGGATCCGGTGCCGGCCGAGACCAACGGGGTGGCGGGAGCGACGTTCGCGGAGCTTCCGATGGACGCGATCACACCGAACCCGCGGCAGCCCCGCGAGGTGTTCGACGAGGACGCGCTCGCCGAGCTGGTGACCTCCATCCAGGAGGTGGGCCTGCTCCAGCCGGTGGTGGTGCGACAGTCGGCCCCTGGTCGCTATGAGCTGATCATGGGTGAGCGGCGCTGGCGTGCCTGCCGGGAGGCCGGGCTGGAGGCCATTCCGGCGATCATCCGGGCGACGGACGACGAGAAGCTGCTCCTGGACGCGCTGCTGGAGAACCTGCACCGGGCTCAGCTGAACCCGCTGGAGGAGGCTGCGGCGTACGACCAGCTGCTCCAGGACTTCAACTGCACGCACGACCAGTTGGCGGACCGGATCGGGCGTTCGCGTCCCCAGGTGTCGAACACCCTGCGGCTGCTGAAGCTGTCGCCGTCGGTGCAGCGCCGGGTGGCCGCGGGCGTGCTCTCGGCCGGGCACGCGCGGGCACTGCTCTCGGTGGAGGACTCCGAGGAGCAGGACCGGCTGGCGCACCGGATCGTGGCCGAGGGCCTGTCGGTCCGCGCGGTCGAGGAGATCGTGACTCTGATGGCCTCGGAGCCTTCGAGCGGGGTGAAGCCGAAGGGCCCGCGCGCCGGTACCCGGTTGGCTCCGGCGCTCAGCGAGCTGGCGACGCGGCTGTCGGACCGGTTCGAGACCCGGGTGAAGGTGGACCTGGGCCAGAAGAAGGGCAAGATCACCGTCGAGTTCGCGTCGATGGAGGATCTGGAGCGGATTCTCGGAACGCTGGCGCCGGGCGAGGGCCGGGTGCTGGAGCAGGGTCTTTCCGGGGAGTGATCCCAAGGCCGCCGAGGGGCGGGTCGTGCTGGTGCGAACCGGCGCGGTCCGCCCCTTCGCCGTGCTGTCGAAGAACGGGGGGCCAGTGGATACGATGCGGTCATGGGTCGTCGGCTGGTACCGCTCACGCTGGACAACCTCCAGGATCTGCCGCGACGTTGCCGATCCTGTGTGTTCTGGGAACTGGACCCGGTCAGCGGTGAGGCCGCCATGAAGGCGGGCACTCCGGCACTGGAGAAGGAGGCGTGGATCTCCGCTGTCCTTCTGGAGTGGGGATCCTGCGGCCGCGTGGTCTATGTGGACGAGGTTCCGGTGGGGTTCGTGCTGTACGCGCCGCCGGCGTACGTGCCACGGGCCACCGCCTTTCCGACCAGCCCGGTCTCGCCGGACGCAGTGCAGCTGATCACTGCGTGGATCATGCCGGGGTATCAGGGGCAGGGTCTGGGGCGGGTCATGGTGCAGACCGTGGCGAAGGACCTGCTGCGGCGCGGCTTCCGGGCGATCGAGGCGTTCGGGGACGCCCGCTGGGAGGGTCCGGCGTGTCTGCTGCCCGCGGACCATCTCCTGGCCGTGGGATTCAAGACCGTACGGCCCCATCCGGTGCATCCCCGGCTGCGACTGGAGCTGAGGTCGACGCTGTCCTGGAAGGAAGACGTGGAGCTGGCGCTGGACCGGCTGCTGGGCGCGGCGCGCAAGGAACCGGCACTGCGGCCGCTCTGAGCGGGGTATGCGAAACGGGACCGCCCCCAGGGGCGGTCCCGTTTCACGTGAAACGCTGTGCGTCAGGCGGTCTTGACCTGGACGAAGTCCGAGAGGTCACGCAGGATGGCGGCCTTCGGCTTGGCACCGACGATCGTCTTGGCGACCGCGCCGCCCTGGTAGACGTTCAGCGTCGGGATGGACATCACGCCGTACTTGGCGGCCGTGGCCGGGTTCTGGTCGATGTTGAGCTTGACGATCTCGATCTGGTCGCCGTATTCGGCGGCGATGGCCTCGAGAGACGGCGCGATCTGGCGGCACGGTCCGCACCATTCGGCCCAGAAGTCCACCAGTACGGGCTTCTCGCTCCTGAGGACCTCGGCGTCGAAGTCAGCGTCGGTCACGGTCTTGAGAGCCACGGCGGGCCTCCTTCTTTCCTGCGGGGTGGGGTGTGTGTGGGGTGAAGCGGTCAGACAGTGGCGGTCGCGGTCGCCTTCTCGACGTCCGCGAGGGCGGCGAGGAAGCGCTCGGCGTCCAGGGCGGCGGAGCAACCCGTGCCCGCAGCGGTGATGGCCTGACGGTACGTGTGGTCCACGACGTCGCCGGCGCCGAACACGCCCGTGACGCTGGTCCGGGTGGAGGGCGCGTCGACCTTGAGGTAGCCCTCCTCGTCGAGGTCCAGCTGGTCCTTGAACAGCTCGGTCCGCGGGTCGTGGCCGACGGCGATGAACAGGCCGGTCACCGGCAGCGCGGAGGTCTCACCGGTCTTGGTGTTGCGCAGGGTGAGGCCGGAGAGCTTCTGGTCGCCGTGGATCTCGGCGACCTCGCTGTCCCAGGCGAACTTGATCTTCGGGTCGGCGAAGGCGCGGTCCTGCATGGCCTTCGAGGCGCGCAGGCTGTCACGGCGGTGGACGATCGTGACGGACTTGGCGAAGCGCGAGAGGAAGGTGGCCTCCTCGATCGCGGTGTCGCCGCCGCCGACGACGGCGATGTCGTGGTCCTTGAAGAAGAACCCGTCGCACGTGGCGCACCAGGAGACGCCGCGGCCGGAGAGGGCGTCCTCGTTGGGCAGGCCGAGCTTGCGGTGCTGGGAGCCGGTGGTGACGATGACGGCCTTGGCGCGGTGCACGGTGCCGGCGGTGTCGGTGACGGTCTTGATCTCACCGCTGAGGTCCACGGCCACGATGTCGTCCGGGACTAGCTCGGCACCGAAGCGCTCGGCCTGACCGCGCATGTTGTCCATGAGGTCCGGGCCCATGATCCCGTCCTGGAAGCCCGGGAAGTTCTCCACCTCGGTGGTGTTCATCAGCGCGCCACCCGCCGTGACCGCGCCTTCGAAGACCAGGGGCTTGAGCGAAGCGCGTGCGGTGTACAGGGCGGCGGTGTAACCGGCCGGCCCGGAGCCGATGATGATCACGTTTCGTACGTCGCTCACGGGTTTCTTCCTCGTCTCTGCGGACTGCGTGCTGCCTACCGGGGGCCGGTGCGGACTCTCACCCCACCCAACGGATCCTACGGCGCATGCATTCCCCGCCCGTCCCACCGTGGAGCGGAACCCGTCAGCTCCGGGGATAGGTGCGCGTCAGGAGGACCTTTCCGGTGGTGGCCGAGCCGTTGTTCTCGCACCCCGAGTCGACCAGGTAGGCGTCCACGCGCGCGGAGTCGTCCGGGTGCGGGAGGACGAGGAGGTAGGCGCCGGCGCCCTGGTAGGTGCCGCGCTCGGCGGCGAGCGGGGATTCCGGGCGGCCGGTGGCGCCCTGGACGCAGTCGGGGACGGACGCCGCCGCCCGCTTGTCACCAGGGGCGACGCCCGGGGCCGGAGCCGTGTTCTCCATGCCGTAGGTGTTGTTCTGCTCCCCCGGAGCGGTCTTGGCGCCGTGGGTGGCGATGAGCCCGCGCACGGTGTCCTGGAGTCCCTCGGCCGTGTAGTCACCGCCGCGCGCGACGGCCGCGCCCCGATCCGCGGAACTCGGGGTCTCCGTACGGGCGGCCGTGTCACCCGTGGGAGTGCCGGAGAAGTCGCCGAACAGGAAGAGGCCGAGGGCGCAGGCGGCGGCTCCGACCAGGCCCGAGAGCACGGCGATCCGACGGCGGGCGCGGCGTCGGCCCGGGCCGGTTGGGCCGGACGGGTGACCGGCGGGCGATGTTTCACGTGAAACATCGCGGCTCGGGGTGCGCGGCTGTGCGTCGGGCGCGGCGTGGATCCGGGGTTGGGTGGCGTCGAGGAGGGCCTCGGCGGCGAGGGCCGCGTCGATGCGGCCGGCGATGTCACCGGGCATCCGGACCGGCCCCGGAAGAGTGCCGAGGAGCCCGCGGATCTCCTCCAGGGAGTCGCGGACGTCGGCGCACAGGGCGCAGTCGTCGAGATGGCGGCGGACTTCCGCGGTCCGGGACGGGGAGAGGAGACCTTCGGTCAGGTCGGAGATCTCCGAGACGTCCGGGTGCCGGATCGTGCCGGTCGTGCCGGTTGTGGGGCTCACGGTCGTCCACCTCCGCCCTTCACAGCGTCTGGGTCTGCATGCCTGGGTTCTGCCGCTGGTGGGACGGGTGGACCCGGCGACCGGTTCCTTCCCCGCTCGATGGCGGTGTTATCCCCGGCATTCGTGCGCAGATGAGTGAGGAGGGGGACGAGCTTCGCCCGGCCGCGTGCGCACCGGCTCTTCACCGTGCCGGTGGGGACCTCGAGGATGCGGGCGGCTTCGGCGACGGGGTATCCCTGCATGTCGACGAGGACCAGCGCGGCCCGCTGATCGGCCGGGAGGGTGCTGAGGGCGGCCAGCAGCTGGCGGTGGAGGTCCTGGCGCTCCGCGGGGGCCTCGGCGGACTCGTGGGGCTCCAGGAGCCGCTCCAGGCGGTCCGTGTCGTCGAGGGGAGAGGTCCTGCGGGAGGCTGCCTTCCGCGCGCGGTCGAGGCAGGCGTTCACCGTGATGCGGTGCAGCCAGGTCGTGACGGCGGATTCCCCGCGAAAGGTGTGGGCGGCCCGGTAGGCGGAGACAAGGGCGTCCTGCACGGCGTCCGCGGCCTCCTCGCGGTCTCCGAGGGTTCGCAGGGCCACGGCCCACAGCCGGTCCCGGTGCCGTCGCACGACCTCCCCGAACGCGTCGGGATCGCCGGCCACGTGCCGGGCCAGCAGGTCCGCGTCACTGGCGTCGCCGGTCGTCGCGTCGTGCATCACACCTCGCCTCCGGGAGGGAGATTACGGCTTGGGCGGGGGAATGACGAGGGCCCGCCGTGCCGGAGCGCAGCGGGCCCGCGAGGGTGGACGGGACCTAGGGGTTGGCACCGAGGATCTTGATCTCGCTGATGCCGCCGCGGTAGCTGTCGCCCCCCTCGGGGGGCAGCGCGGTGATGTGGATCAGGATGTAGCGGGTCTTGATCGTGTGCCCGAGCGTGACCGCGAGGTTCTTCTCGACGGTCTTCTCCTCGGCGATCTGCTCGGGGAACCTGGCCAGCGACGTCGGTGAGGAGGCGTCGGGCGCTGCGGCGCGGACCTGGAGCTTGTGCCCGGGGGCGGAAAGGGTCACGTCGATGCCCGCCACCTCCTGCACGCTGCCGAGGTCGACGATGATGCCGCTACCGGCCCTGCGGTTGTTTTTCTCGAGGTTTCCGAAGTTCGCGTAGCCGTCGTACCGCGGGGTGATCCAGCTGGTGGACGGGTCGTTGTCGACCGTCTTGGCCGCGTCCTCCGGCTTCAGCGGGTCCCCACCGGGTGCGTACACGGAGACGCCGTTGACGGTCAGGGGCTTGCCCAGCGTCACGGGCTTCGGGTCGTCCTCGGAATCGGTCTGGGTCTGGTTCGGGCCGTTGGTGCCGCCGTTGTTGCGGCCCAGGAGGGCGTCGGCCAGCTGCCAGCTGCCCAGGCCGAGGGCGGCGATGAGCAGGGCGGCGACACCCCACTTGAGGGCCTTGCCGGTACGGCTCTGCAGCGGGGGAGGCGGCGGCTGTACGGGCCGGACCTGTGTGGTGTGGGCACCGGGAGGCGTGGGGCGACCGTAGTTGCCCTGCTGGTAGGTGGTGTGCTGGTACTCCGGCGGGGCCGTGAAGGCGGGCTCCGGCGGCCGGATGCGGGGCATCGCGGCGACGGCCTTGGCCAGCTCCTCGGGGCTCGTGCAGGCGGGCTCCTGGCGGGAGGCGGTGGCCCCGTCGTTGGCCAGCGCCCGCATGGCGAGTTCGCCCAGACCCCGGTGGACACCGGCGCGGACCTGGTCGGGGGCGATCAGGCCCACGCCCTTGGGCAGGCCGGCGAGGCCGTACGCGTCGTTCTCGTACGGCCAGCGCTGGGTGAGGGCGGCGTACAGGAGGGCGCCGATGGCCTCGGTGTCGGCGCGCTGCGGGGTCTCGCTGGTGATGCCGCGCAGGGCGGCGTTCACGGCGAGGCCGCGGATCCGGTACTGGCCCGTGGAGGTGCGCAGTATCGCGCTGGGCGTCAGCCGCAGATGGGCCAGTCCTTCGCGGTGGGCGGCGGCCATGGCCTGGGAGACCTGGCTGACGAGCTGATAGGCCTCGTGGGGCTCCAGGGGGCCTGCGGCGAGGAGTGCGGTGAGCTCGGTGGCGTCGGGCAGCCATTCGTGGACGACGTAGACGAGGTCGTTCTCCTCCACGGCGTCGAGGACCTGGACGAACCGGGGGTCGCCGAGGAGTGCGGAGGAGCGCGCGGCGGCCAGGACGGAGCGTGCCCGCGCGTGGTCGGCGGGCATCAGGTGGACGCCGACGGCCCGCCGCAGTTTCTCGTCCATCGCGCGCCAGCTGCTGAAGCCGTCCACACGGGTGACGCACTCCTCCAGCCGGTAGCGTCTGGCCAGCTTGTGGCCGCTGTGGAGTTCGGGTGCGGCCGCGGGGGCCGCCTTGGTGCGTTCGCCGTCCTTGTCGGGCATGGGTCCGTCCGCGGCTCGTCCGTTCTGGGTGTCCACCCCGTCGGACGTGGCCTTTGCCGCTTGCGCGGCCAGCGGCTCATCGCCGCTGCTGTCGGCCACGTCGACGGCAGCCGTGCTACGTTCCGCCACCGTCGTTCCTGCCTCCCCATCCGTTGCGCGCTGTAGGCCAGTCTGCGAAGCCATGCCAATTGTGCCCACAGTCCGACGCTATGCACGACACACGAACGGGGGCGACGGTTGTGCGCATCAGCGCCCCAAACGTCCGCGGACCATTCCCACCATCGCGTTGAGCTCTTCGATCCGCATCCGCTTGGCGGCGATGAGGAACACGGCCGCCAGGGCGATGCCTCCGGTCACCAGGGCGGCGGCGGAACCGGCGACTCCACTGCCCAGCCACTGGGTGACCGCGTAGGCGACGGCACCGGCCACCGCGGCGGCCGGGACGCAGGCGCCGGTGAGGCGGGCGTAGGTGCGCATCACGTGGGCGCCGTCGAGGTCGCCGCCGAGGCGGGTCTTGAGCCGGCGCCAGGCGACGCCCACGCCGACGGTGTAGCCGAGACCGTAGGCGGCGGCCATGCCGACGACCGCCCAGCGGGCGGGGAGCACGAAGAAGGAGGCCGCGGAGACCGCCGCATTGACGGCGGCGACGATGACCGTGTTGTAGAAGGGCGTCCGGGTGTCCTCGTAGGCGTAGAAGCCGCGCAGGACGACGTACTGGATGGAGTACGGGATCAGCCCGAGGCCGAAGGCCATCAGGATGTAGCCGATGTTCTGAGCGCCCGAGCCCGAGCCGGCGTACAGCAGGGTGGCCATCGGCACGCCGAGGGCGAGGAACGCGAAGGCGCACGGCACGATCGCGACCGCCGAGGTGCGCAGCCCGTAGGAGATGTCGTCGCGGACCGCGGCGGCGTCCCCGTCGTGGGCCGAGCGGGAGATGCGGGGCAGCACGGCCGTCATGACGGAGACGGTGATGATGGCCTGCGGCATCTGCCACAGCAGCAGCGCGTAGTTGTAGGCGGTGATGCCGGTACCGGAGTGGCCCTGCTTCTCGGCGACGGATCCAGCCCAGGTGGCGAACTGGGTGACGACGACGAGGCCGATCTGGTTGGCGAGGACGAAGAAGAACGTCCACTTGGCCAGGCGGGCGGCCTTGCCGAGGCCGTGGCCCTTCCAGTCGAAGCGCAGGCGCGGCCGGAAGCCTGCGTCGCGGAGGTAGGGCAGCATCGCGAGGGCCTGGACGGTGAGGCCGAGCAGCGTGCCGACACCCAGCAGGCGCACCCCGTCGCTGGTCACCGTGGTGGCGTTGACCCCGGAGGTGGTGAAGCCGCCGAAGGCCCAGATGAAGGCGCCGAAGGTGGCGATGACCACGATGTTGTTGAGGACCGGGGTCCACATCATGGCGCCGAACCGGCCGCGGGCGTTGAGGATCTGACCGAGCACCACGTGGATGCCCATGAAGAACATGGTGGGCAGGCAGTAGCGGGCGAACGCGACGGCCACTTCCATCTGCTGCGGGTCGGAGGCGATCTTCGGCGACATCATCGTGATGAACACCGGTGCGGCCAGGACACAGATGGTGGTGATGGCGGCCAGCAGGACCACGACGAGGGTCAGCAGCCGGTTGGCGTACGCCTCTCCCCCGTCCTTGTCGTTCTTCATGGCCCGGACCAGCTGCGGGATGAAGACGGCGTTGAGGGCGCCGCCACCGACCAGCACGTAGATCATCGTGGGCAGGGTGTTGGCGATCTGGTACGTGTCGTTGAACGTGCCCACGCCGATCGCGCCGGCGATGACCAGGGTCCGGCCGAAGCCGGTGATGCGCGAGACGATCGTGCCGGCGGCCATGAGCGCGCTGGACTTCAGGAGGCTGGAGGCGCGTCCGGCGGGCTTGCTCGGTGCCGGCGCCGCGACGGGGGCTTCCTCGGCGGGGGTGCGGGGCGCCGCCTCCTGGTCCCGGTAGAGGTGAGCGAAGGCATCGGGTTCCGGCTGCTCGTCCGCGGCCTGGGTGACGAGGGAGTCGACGCCGACGAACTGGGTGGTGGTCGCGTGGTCGCCGTACGGCAGGTGGCGGGAGGGGCCGTCCGGCTCGGGCGGCGGGGTCTGGGCCCAGACGCGCGGGTCGGGGGAGTACGAGGGCGCGGTCGGCGCCGCGTAGAGCGGTCCGGGCTCCTGGAAGGTGCCGGGCGGCGGCGGGGGGTGCGAGGCGCGGTCGTAGAGGACCTCGGCGACGGGGTCCTGGGCGGACAGGTCCTGGGCCCGGTACGGGTCGTAGTCGTAGGCATCCTGGACATACGGGTCGCGTTCCGGCGCGGGCGCAGGCGCGGGAACCTGCCCGGGCACCGGGGTGCCCGGGGCAGTGCCCTGGGAGGGCGCGGGCCCACCAGTGCCCTGCGCGCGTTCACCGTCGTACGGCGCGTTCATCGAAACCCCACCTCATCGTCCCCAGGCCGACCGGCCACGGCATCGCTCAACGGTCCACTGTCTCACCCGTGCCGGACCCCTCGGTGCTTTGCGGTCCGGTGTCCGTGGACTCGTCACTCGGCTGCGTGCTCTCCTCGGCGGCCGCGCGGGCTGCGACGCGCTTGCGACTGGCGTACATCTTGATGCCCGCCAGGACCAGGAGGAGCACACCGCCGGCGATGACGAGCATCACGGTGGGGGTGATCTCGGTGGCCTCGACGGTGAACCGTCGTTCCTTCCCGTAGGGGACGCCGTCCTTGGTGAAGAGCTGCGCCGTGACCTCGACCGGACCGCTCGCGGTCGCGTTGGCGGTGAACTTCACGGTCTGGGTGTGGTCGCCCTGGACGGTCACCTGCTGCTCCGCCTGGCCGCTGTCGCCGAACATCAGGCGCGTCGGGTTGGCGGACTTCACCCGCAGGACCAGGTCGTGGACGTCCTGGACGAGGCTGTTCTGGACGCTGACCGGGATGGTGGCGCTGTGTCCGGACAGGGTGGCGTCGGACTTGGGGATGACCTTGACCTTCTCGGTGAGACCGATCAGGTAGTCCTGCACCTGGTCCCGGTAGAGGCGCGCCTCCTCGGGACGCCCGCGCCAGGACGTGGACATCTCCCGGTTGGTGGTGTTGCCGAAGGGGATCTCCACGCGGTCGGGCGCGGCCAGGATCACCTTGAAGTGGTCGAGGCTGTTCTGTGTGGAGCGGATCTTCTCGAAGGCCGACACCGGCAGCTCCTGCTTGCGCAGGGCCTCGGGGTACTGACCGGCGCCCGGCACCTGGGTGGCGGCGCCGGGATCGGGCTTGGCGGCGGCCGCGGCCTCCAGGTCCCCGGGCTGCGTCCACCGGCCCGCCTGGAGCCCGCGTACGGCCGCTGCCATCGTCTGCACCTGGCTGACGGTGGGCATCCGCGGCGGGGCGACGACGAAGCTGCGCTGCTCGTCGGTCTTCTGCAGGTTGAGGGCGAGGCTGTGGGCGAGGAACCGCTGCACGGCCAGGGTGGAGGTCCCGGCGTTCAGCATGTCGCCCTCGAAGGCGGTGGACAGTTCGGCGTCCGCGACGACGGCGGTGGTGCCCGCGCCGATGGGCCGGGCGGCCGACGGCGTGTAGCCGAGCGCTCCGCTCTCCACGAGGCTGTCGCTGCGGGTGAGGACGTTGTGGGCGCCGGCCGAGGTGGCGACGTTGACGATCGAGGGGTCGATGGCCCCGTCCACCGGCCAGGAGAAGTCGGTGGACGCCGTGACGTGCAGGACGGTCTCGACAGCCTGCTTCGCCTTGTCGGTGGCGGGGCGCAGCTGGCCCAGGGTGCCCGAGACGTCCTTGCCGTGGTGGGCGAGGGAGGCGAGGTCGGGATCCGCGAAGGGCAGGGCGACGACCTTCTTGCCCTGGACGGCGGCTTCCAGGGAGCTCAGCCACTGCTCGGCGACGGCTTTGTTCTTCCCCTGGACGGGCTTTCCGCCCGGAGTGCGGACCCGGTAGCCCTTGGTCATCGCGTCGACGGTGTAGAGCAGGTCGGGGTCGATGACCCAGGTGATCGGCAGGTCCTTGCCGAGGGTGACCATCTGCTCCAGGCGGCCGCCGGGCTTGAGCTCGTCGGCGAGGGAATCGTCGAGGAAGACGGGGGTCTGCAGCTCGTCGGAGCCGGTCTCCGCGGTCACGCGGGTGGTGGAGATCAGCGGCCACGCGTAGGTGAGCTGGGAGCGCTTGGAGGCGGCTTCCGGCTGCCAGGGCAGGAAGGTGCGCTTGATCCCCAGGACCTGTTCGGACGGGCGGCTCTCGGTCGCCCCGGACAGGGAGACCCCGAGCTGGTAGACCCCGTCCTTGTCCAGTTCGAGCTTGTTCACCGGGACGGTCAGCGTGAAGTCCTGGTGGACCTTCGACGGCAGCGAGGCGATCTTCACGGCGTAGGCCGGATCGATCTCGCCCGGGTCGGCGCCGGCCCGGAACCCGTTGCGTTCCGCGGCCTCGTCGATGGAGGACCGGTCCGCGAGCGCGGGCCCGACCCGCAGGCCGACGTGCGCGTCGTTGATCGTCTCGGAGCCGGTGTTCACCACGGTGCCGGAGATCGTCAGGGTGTCCCCCTTGACCGGCGCGGCAGGGGTCATGGAGGTCAGCTGGACGTCCACACCGGTCGCCTGGACCGCCTGGGCCTCGGGGGCGGGAGAGTAGACCAGAGCGGCCATCACGGGCGTCCCGGCGAGCAGGACGATCGCGCGCCGCAGCCAGCGGCGCCGGACAGGAGCGGGGGACGCCCCCTGGATGTCTGCCGCCTCGGCCACGCGCTAGCCCGTTCCTCGAAGTGTCAGTGCTCGTCTTTTGTGCGTCCACGCATGGTAACGAGGCCCGCTGTGTGCGAGTGCCGCGCCTTGCTCCACATGATCGGCCCGGCCCCGGGGCGGCCGGCTACCGGGGTCGCGCAAAACGGGGCGGCTCCCGGTGGGCCGGGCACGTACCCTTTTCTGTTGTGCCGAACGCCAACGAAGACACCCCCAGTGCCCTGAGTCAGGTGCAGCGCCGCGCGGTCAGTGAACTGCTGCGGGTCGCCCCTGTCGCCGACGAGCTCGGCCGCCGATTCCAGGAGGCGGGCTTCCGCCTCGCCCTGGTCGGCGGGTCCGTCCGCGATGCGCTGCTCGGGCGTCTCGGCAACGATCTCGACTTCACCACCGATGCCCGCCCCGAGGACGTGCTGAAGATCGTCCGGCCGTGGGCGGACTCGGTGTGGGACGTGGGCATCGCCTTCGGCACCGTCGGGGCGCAGAAGAGCGCCCGCGTCGGGGACGTCGTGCGGAACTTCCAGATCGAGGTGACGACGTACCGCTCGGAGGCCTACGACCGCACCTCGCGCAAGCCCGAGGTCTCCTACGGCGACTCGATCGACGAGGACCTGGTCCGGCGCGATTTCACGGTCAACGCCATGGCCCTGGCCCTTCCCGAGCAGGAGTTCATCGACCCGCACGGGGGCCTGGAGGACCTGGCCGCCGGAGTGCTGCGCACCCCCGGGACGCCGGAGGACTCGTTCTCCGACGATCCGCTGCGGATGCTGCGGGCGGCGCGGTTCTCCGCGCAGCTGGACTTCGAGGTCGCCCCAGAGGTCGTGGCGGCCATGAAGGCGATGTCCGACCGCATCGAGATCGTCTCGGCGGAGCGGGTCCAGGGCGAGCTGAACAAGCTGATCCTGTCGGCCAACCCGCGCCGCGGTCTGGGACTGCTCGTGGACACCGGGCTGGCGGACCGGGTGCTGCCCGAGCTGCCCGCGCTGCGGCTGGAGAGTGACGAGCACCACCGGCACAAGGACGTCTACGACCACTCGCTGATCGTCCTGGAGCAGGCGATTGCCCTGGAGGAGGACGGCCCGGACCTGGTGCTGCGCCTCGCGGCCCTGCTGCACGACATCGGCAAGCCCCGCACCCGCCGCTTCGAGAGCGACGGCCGCGTCTCCTTCCACCACCACGAGGTGGTGGGCGCGAAGATGACCAAGAAGCGGCTGACCGCGCTGAAGTACTCCAACGACATGATCAAGGACGTGTCCCGGCTGGTGGAGCTGCATCTGCGCTTCCACGGCTACGGCGACGGGGAGTGGACCGACTCCGCGGTGCGGCGCTACGTCCGCGATGCCGGCCCGCTGCTGGAGCGTCTGCACAAGCTGACCCGGTCCGACTGCACCACGCGCAACAAGCGCAAGGCCAACGCCCTCTCCCGGACCTACGACGGGCTGGAGGAGCGCATCGCGCAGCTGCAGGAGCAGGAGGAGCTGGACGCGATCCGGCCCGACCTGGACGGCAACGAGATCATGCAGGTGCTGGACGTCGGCCCGGGTCCGGTGATCGGCAAGGCGTACGCCTTCCTGCTGGAGCTGCGGCTGGAGAACGGCCCGATGGGCCGTGACGCCGCGGTCGCCGCGCTCAAGGAGTGGTGGGCCGCGCAGGCCTGAGGAAGGCCCGTCGGCGTCGATGTTTCACGTGAAACATCGACGCCGGCCGTCGGTCGGGGGCGTCCTCAGACGAGGCGTCGCTCCTGCCGGCCCAGCAGCAGCGCGGTCGCGGCGTAGAGGGCGGACACACAGAGGATCAGGGCCACCGAGCGCCCGTCGGTGAGGAGCATGAGGGAGGCCACCGCCGCCGCTCCCACGAAGGCGACGTTGAAGAGCACGTCGTAGACGGAGAAGACGCGGCCGCGGAAGTCGTCGTCCACCCGGGACTGCACCTCCGTGTCGGTGGCGATCTTGGCCCCTTGGGTGGCGAGGCCGAGGACGAAGGCGGCGACCAGCATCGGCCCGGGGGCGAAGAACAGGCCGAGGGCCGGCACCAGGACCGCGGCTCCCGCGGAGCAGGCCGTGATCCAGCCGAGCGTGCCCAGTCGGCCCGCCAGCCAGGGGGTCACGACGGCGGCAGCGAAGAACCCCGCCCCGGAGGCGCCGACCGCGACGCCGAGCAGGGCCAGCCCGTCGGCCTCGTTGTCCGACCAGGAGTAGCGGCACAGCATGAGCAGCATGACGAACAGGGCGCCGTAGCAGAACCGCATCATGGTCATCGCGGCGAGCGCCCGGGCCGCCTCGCGCCGGCCGGCCAGGTGCCTGAGGCCTTCGGCCATGCCCCGCACGGTGAGGGCGACCCCTTCGGCGACGGAGGGGTGGACCCGGCCAGGGGGGTGGTCGGGCCCGAGCAGGCCGATGGCCAGGTGCAGGGAGACGAGGGCCGCACACAGGTAGAGCCCGGCCCCGAGCAGGACGACGAGGGCGTTGGAGTCGGAGGCCAGCAGCCGGACGAGGAAGGCCAGCCCGCCGCCCGCGACCGCCGCCAGGGTGCCCGCGGTGGGGGAGAGCGCGTTCGCGGTGACCAGCTGGTCGGGGCCGACGACGCGGGGCAGCGAGGCCGCGAGCCCGGCCAGCACGAAGCGGTTGACGGCGGTCACGGACAGCGCCGAGGCGTAGAACAGCCAGTCGGGTACTCCCGCGACGATCAGCATCCCGGTGACGCAGGCGAGGAAGGCGCGCAGCAGGTTGCCGTAGAGGAAGACCTGACGCCGGCGCCAGCGGTCGAGCAGCACCCCTGCGAAGGGACCGATCACCGAGTAGGGCAGGAGCAGCACCGCCATGGCGGAGGCGATGGCCGCCGGCGAGGTCTGTTTCTCCGGGGAGAAGACCACGTAGGTGGCGAGGGCGACCTGGTAGACGCCGTCCGCCGCCTGGGAGAGCAGCCGTACGGCGAGCAGGTTGCGGAAGTCCCTGAGGCGCAGGAGTACGCGCAGATCACGTACGACAGGCATGAGGGCAAGGGTCACATACGCGGAGGGTCCCCGGGCATATTGCCCGGGGACCCTCCGCGGAAGAACAGTCGAAGTCCAGGTGTCCTCGCGGACCCTTGGGGTTCGACTAGCGCTCGACCTCGCCCTTGATGAACTTCTCGACGTTCGCGTAGGCCTCGTCGTCGAAGTACTGCACCGGCGGGGACTTCATGAAGTAGCTGGAGGCCGACAGGATCGGGCCACCGATACCGCGGTCCTTGGCGATCTTCGCGGCGCGCAGGGCGTCGATGATGACACCGGCGGAGTTCGGGGAGTCCCACACCTCGAGCTTGTACTCGAGGTTCAGCGGGACGTCACCGAAGGCACGGCCTTCGAGGCGGACGTAGGCCCACTTGCGGTCGTCGAGCCACGCGACGTAGTCGGACGGGCCGATGTGGACGTTCTTCTCGCCGAGCTCACGGTCGGGGATCTGCGAGGTGACGGCCTGCGTCTTGGAGATCTTCTTCGACTCGAGGCGGTCGCGCTCGAGCATGTTCTTGAAGTCCATGTTGCCGCCGACGTTGAGCTGCATGGTGCGCTCAAGACGGACACCGCGGTCCTCGAACAGCTTCGCCATCACGCGGTGCGTGATGGTGGCGCCGACCTGGGACTTGATGTCGTCGCCGACGATCGGGACACCGGCCTCGGTGAACTTGTCGGCCCACTCCTTGGTGCCGGCGATGAAGACCGGGAGGGCGTTGACGAAGGCGACCTTGGCGTCGATGGCGCACTGGGCGTAGAACTTCGCCGCCGCCTCGGAGCCGACCGGCAGGTAGCAGATCAGGACGTCGACTTCGCGGTCCTTGAGGACCTGGACCACGTCGACCGGGGCCTCGGCGGACTCCTCGATCGTCTGGCGGTAGTACTTGCCCAGGCCGTCCAGGGTGTGGCCGCGCTGGACGGTCACACCGGCGTTCGGGACGTCGCAGATCTTGATGGTGTTGTTCTCGCTGGCGCCGATGGCGTCCGAAAGGTCGAGGCCGACCTTCTTCGCGTCGACGTCGAACGCGGCGACGAACTCGATGTCACGCACGTGGTAGTCGCCGAACTGGACGTGCATCAGACCGGGGACCTTGGCCGCCGGGTCGGCGTCCTTGTAGTACTCGACGCCCTGCACCAGCGAGGCGGCGCAGTTGCCTACGCCGACGATGGCTACGCGAACCGAACCCATTCCGGTTGCTCCCTGTTTGTTCTCGGACGAGGTCTGCGAGATGCAGGCCTCATTTTTCAGTTTCGTCGGACGGGCCGGACCGTCTCCGATCCCGTCCCGCCCGCTCACTCTCGATGAGCTCGTTCAGCCAGCGCACTTCGCGCTCCACGGACTCCATGCCGTGCCGCTGCAGCTCGAGCGTGTAGTCGTCGAGGCGCTCCCGCGTACGGACGAGGGAGGCGCGCATCTTCTCCAGACGCTCCTCCAGCCGGCTCCGGCGGCCCTCCAGCACCCGCATGCGCACGTCTCGTTCGGTCTGGCCGAAGAAGGCGAAGCGGGCGGCGAAGGACTCGTCCTCCCAGGTGTCGGGGCCCGTGTGGGAGAGGAGCTCCTCGAAGTGCTCCTTGCCCGCGGCCGTCAACCGGTAGACGATCTTGGCGCGGCGCCCTGCGAGTGAAGCGGCGAGAGCGTCTTCCGGAGCGTTGCCCGGTTCTTCGATCAACCAGCCGTTGGCGACGAGCGTCTTGAGGCAGGGGTAGAGCGTCCCGTAGCTGAAGGCTCGGAACACCCCCAGTGAGGTGTTGAGCCGCTTACGCAGCTCATAGCCGTGCATGGGGGACTCGCGCAGCAGGCCGAGGACGGCGAACTCGAGGATGCCTGAGCGTCTGCTCATCCGCCTTCCTCTCCTCCGCCCCTGGGTCTTTATGCCGAGCTGATGTATCGACTCGATACATCCAGACGATAGAACGGGCCGCCCTGATCGACAAGGGGTGATCTGGTGACCGGTGTCACATCACCAATTCGCAGCAGTGGACTTGCCTGATTTGGGGTGAACTTCGGCACTGGTCGGGTTTTGAGCGTGCGTAGTCTGTGGGCCATGACACCGGGGGAACCGGAATTCACCTGCCGCTTCCAGGCCACTCGCCTGCCCGAGGAGTAGTCGTTCGATGAGCGAGCACCGCCGCAAACCGCCGCAGCCCCAGGGTGGTGGGCGGGCTTCAGCCCGCCGCGCCGCCCAGCAGCGCCCCGGCAGGGGCGCCCCGGCCGGACGGGACGTCCCCACCGCGTCGCACAGCGGCCCGTACCCGCAGGAGCCCGCGCCGGCCAGTCGTGCCGAGGCGCGCCGGGCTGCCCAGAGAGGGTCCGGGGGCCGCGGACGAGGCGCCGCGAACGCCGCTCGCGGCGCGGGCCGCCCCGACAAGCGGCTGATCAACTACCCGCGGTCCGACCGGGACGGCTGGAAGCGCTTCGTGCCCTCCTGGAAGCTGGTCTCCGGTACCACCCTGGGCTTCTTCGCGGTGATCATCGCCGGTGCCGGCATCGGTATCGCCATGGTGAGTACGCCGGACCCGAACAAGGCGGCCAAGGCGCAGAACAACGTCTTCTACTGGGCCGACGGCAGCCAGATGGTGGCGACGGGCGGTTCGATGAACCGGCAGATCGTCCCCATCTCGAGCATCCCCCGCTCGATGAGGGACGCCGTGATCGCGGCGGAGAACGAGTCCTTCGAGACGGACAAGGGCGTGGACCCGATGGGCATCGCCCGCGCCGTCTGGAACATGGGCACGGGCGGCTCCACCCAGGGCGGCTCGACCATCACCCAGCAGTACGTGAAGAACACCTACCTGGACTCCGACCAGACGCTCAAGCGGAAGGTCACCGAGCTCTTCATCGCGATAAGGCTCGGCGTCTCCGAGCCGAAGGACAAGGTCCTCGCGGGCTATCTCAACACCGCGTACTACGGACGCGACGCCTACGGCATCCAGGCCGCGGCCCGTGCCTACTTCGGCAAGGACAGCCAGGACCTGAACCCCTCCGAGTGCGCCTTCCTGGCCTCCGTGCTCAAGGGCCCGAACCTCTACAACCCGGACGGCGGCATCGGCCCCGCGGCCACTCCCGAACTCAACGAGGACCGGGCCCGCAAGCGCTGGGCCTGGGTGCTGGACCGCCAGGTCGAGGTCGGCCGGATGGACAAGACCGAGCGGGCGAAGTACAAGGACTCGGACTTCCCCGCCCGCGTCGAGTCGGAGCAGGCCCGCGGCATGACCGGCCAGATCGGCTACCTGGTCGACACGGCCAAGGCGTACGTCATGAAGACCAAGGGCATCACCGTCGAGCAGATGGCGATGGGCGGCTACCGGATCAAGACCACCTTCGAGAAGCCGAGGGTGGAGGCGCTCGCCAAGGCCGTGGCGGACGCTCGCGACGGCTTCATCGACGAGAAGAAGCGGCCCGACACCGACACCTTCGTCCAGTTCGGCGGAGCCTCCGTGGACGTCAAGACCGGGGCGCTCGTCGCCCTGTACGGCGGCCCGGGCTGGGACCAGAAGTACTTCAGCAACAACGCCAACACCAGCGGTGTCCCGGTCGGCTCGACCTGGAAGCCGTACGTGCTCGCGGCGGCCATGCAGTACGGGACCCAGAACTCCAACGGCCGGGGCATCTCCGCCGACAGCAAGTACCAGGCCAACGACCTCACGGTGATCAACAACCGCGAGGGCAAGCCACTGCGCGACGCCAAGGGCAACCCGTTCAAGCAGAAGAACGAGAGCCCGACCGCCTACGGATACGTCACCCTCAACGAGGCGATGGAGAAGTCCATCAACGTCCCGTTCGCCCAGCTGATCTTCGACGTCGGCCACACCAAGGTGCGGGACCTCGCCAAGGCCACCGGCATCCTCGAGGAGTCGATCAACCCGAACACGGACGCCTCGTCCGCCCTCGGTACCTCCACCCCCAGCGCCATCCGGATGGCCGACTCGTACGCCACGTTCGCCGCCTCGGGCACACACCACGAGCCCTACTCGGTGACCGAGGTCGAGAAGGACGGCGAGAAGCTCCCCGGCTTCGAGGCGCCCAAGCCCCAGCGGGCCATGGACAACGCCGTCGCGGACAACATCACCAAGGTCCTGCAGAACGTCGTCAAGAACGGCACCGGCAAGGAGGCCAAGAAGCTCGGCCGGCCCGCCGCGGGCAAGACCGGTACCACGGACGAGAACAAGTCGGCGTGGTTCGTCGGCTACACCCCGGAGCTGTCCACCTCCGTCGTCCTCTTCCGCACCGACCCCAACTCGCAGGACCGCAAGCTGCAGTCCATGAACGGCGTGGGCGCCATCCCGTCCATCCACGGTGGTGACATCCCGGCCGAGATCTGGACCCAGTACATGCGCGAAGCGCTCAAGGACGCCCCGATCAAGGAGTTCCCGGAGCCCGACGACGTCGGCGTCACCGCCGACTCCGCGGGTGCCCCCTCCCCCACGCCGTCGGCCCCCGCTTCGCCGTCCCCGTCCCCGTCGACGACCCCGCCGGCCTCCCCGACGCCGTCCCCGACCCCGTCCAAGGGCGGCAAGCCGTCCTGCAAGCCGTGGGAGCTGTACTGCGACCCGGACGACCCCACGCGCGGCACGACCAACGGGGGCACGAACAACGGCGGCACCTCGGGGATCATCGCCGGCACCCAGGGCGGGGCCAGCGGATCACCGTCCCCGTCGAACAGCTGCCGACCCGGCCGCCCCTGCCCCACCAACGGAGCAACCGCCGGCGCCGTCCCGGACTGATCCGCCCCACCGCCCCGTGAACACAGGAAGGCCGTCGCACCGAGTGGTGCGGCGGCCTTCCCCCGTGTCCCGCCCCGTACGGCAGGATGGCCCCCATGACCCAGGTGCACGAGGACCGTCCCGTACTGCCGACGCAGCAGGACGAGGTCGCAGCAGCCGGCAGCGAGTTCATCGGAGGCCCGCTCGGCCGCTACGCCCGGCTCGGCGGCCACTGGCTGGGGCCGGTCCGCGTCGTGGCCCTCCTCGCCATCGGCATGTTCGCGCTCGGCATGGTGCAGAAGCTGCCCTGCTACGACTGGGCGTGGTTCCGGGGCGCGGGCTCGCAGTACACGCACGCCTGCTACTCCGACATCCCGCACCTGTACGCGGTACGCGGCTTCGCCGACAACCTGACGCCCTACTTCGACCGGCTGCCCGGCGACATGGAGTACCTGGAGTACCCGGTGCTCACCGGGCTCTTCATGGAGATCGCCTCCTGGCTGACCCCCGGCAGCGGCTCCATGCAGCACCGCGAACAGATGTACTGGATGGTCAACGCGGGCATGCTCATGGCCTGCGCGGCGGTCATCGCCGTGTGCGTCGCGCGCACCCACCGCCGCCGGCCCTGGGACGCCCTGCTCTTCGCGCTCGCGCCCGCCTTCGCCCTGACGGCGACGATCAACTGGGACCTGCTGGCCATCGCCCTGACCGCCGCCGGGATGCTCATGTGGTCCCGCGGGCGGACGGTCCTCTTCGGCGTCCTGATCGGCCTGGCCACCGCGGCCAAGCTCTATCCCGTCCTGCTGCTCGGGGTGCTGTTCGTGCTCTGCTGGCGGGCCGGGAAGTGGCGCGCATTCGGCGCGGCCGTCCTGGGCGCGGCCGGGGCCTGGCTCCTGGTGAACCTGCCCGTCATGCTCTTCGCCTGGGACGGCTGGACGAAGTTCTACACCTTCAGCCAGGAACGGCCCATCGACTTCGGCTCCGTGTGGCTGCTGATCTCACAGCGCTCGGGCAACCCCCTGGAAGACGCCAACACGTACGCGACGGGGCTGACGCTCCTGCTGTGCGGGGCGATCGGCCTGCTCACCCTGACCGCCCCGCGGCGGCCCCGGTTCGCGCAGCTGGCCTTTCTGGTCGTCGCCGCCTTCATCCTGTGCAACAAGGTCTACTCGCCGCAGTACGTGCTGTGGCTCATCCCGCTCGCCGCGCTGGCCCGGCCGCGGTGGCGGGACTTCCTGATCTGGCAGGCCGGCGAGATCGTCTACTTCCTCGGGATCTGGTTCTACCTCGCCTACACGAGCAGCGGGGACAAGCACCAGGGTCTGCCCGTGGAGGGCTACCAACTGGCGATCGCCGCCCACCTGCTGGCCACCTTGTACCTGTGCGCGGTCGTCGTCCGGGACATCCTGCTGCCCGAGCGGGACGTCGTGCGCCGCGACGGCTCGGACGACCCGTCGGGCGGCGTCCTGGACGGGGCCGAGGACGTGTTCGTGCTGTCGGACGCGGCGAGGGCGCCGCGGTACGCGGCGCCCTCGGGGGGACAGCGGGTCGACTGGGGCCTGGACCCCGAGGACTGACGGGCCGGCTCAGGCGTCGAGCACCCGGTCGAACTGCGTGGTGGTGTGGCGCAGGTGCGCCACGAGCTCGTCGCCGACCTTCGGCTCGGTCGCGTCCGAGGGCACGAACAGGATCGACACCTGCATGTGCGGCGGCTCCGCGAACCAGCGCTGCTTGCCCGCCCACACGAACGGCGACAGGTTCCGGTTGACGGTGGCCAGCCCGGCCCGGGCGACGCCCTTGGCGCGCGGCATCACGCCGTGGAGGGCCTTGGGGGCCTCCAGGCCGACGCCGTGCGAGGTACCGCCCGCGACGACGACCAGCCAGCCGTCGGAGGCGGCCTTCTGCTGGCGGTAGCCGAACCGGTCGCCCTTGGCCACGCGCGTGACGTCGAGGACGGCGCCGCGGTATTCGGTCGCCTCGTGGTCGCCCAGCCACAGCCGGGTGCCGATGCGGGCCCGGAAGCGGGTCTGCGGGAACTGCTGCTGCAGCCGTGCCAGGTCCGAGGCCTTCAGGTGGCTGACGAACATGGTGTGCAGCGGCAGCCGGGCCGCGCGCAGCCGGTCCATCCAGCCGATGACCTCCTCGACGGCGTCCGAGCCGTCCGGGCGGTCCAGCGGCAGGTGCAGGGCGAAGCCCTCCAGCCGGACGTCCTCGATGGCCCCGTGCAGCTGGCCCAGATCCTGCTCGGAGATGCCGTGGCGGCGCATCGAGCTCATGCACTCGATGACCACGCGGGCGCCGACCAGACCGCGGACCCCGTCCAGCGACGACACCGAGCGGATGACCCGGTCCGGCAGCGGCACCGGCTCCTCGCCCCGCCGGAACGGGGTGAGGACGAGCAGGTCGCCGCCGAACCAGTCCTTGATGCTCGCGGCCTCGTACGTCGTGCCGACGGCGAGCACGTCGGCGCCCATGCGGGTCGCCTCCTCGCACAGCCGCTCGTGGCCGAAGCCGTAACCGTTGCCCTTGCAGACCGGGATCATCCCGGGGAACTGGTCCTGGATCTGCTTCTGGTGCGCACGCCAGCGCGCGGTGTCGACGTAGAGCGTGAGCGCCATGGCCCGTCCGGCACCTTTCTCGATAACAGCGGGGGTCAGGGGATCAGCGGCGCGACATGTAGATGTCGAGCGCCTTGTGCAGCACCTTGTTGAGCGGGAAGTCCCACTCGCCGACGTACTCGACGGCCTCGCCGCCCGTACCGACCTTGAACTGGATCAGTCCGAACAGGTGGTCGTTCTCGTCCAGCGTGTCAGAGATGCCGCGCAGGTCGTAGACGCTGGCGCCAAGTGCGTAGGAGTCGCGCAGCATGCGCCACTGCATCGCGTTCGAGGGCCGGACCTCGCGCTTGTGGTTGGCGGAGGCGCCGTACGAGTACCAGACGTGCTGGCCGACGGTGAGCATCGTGGCGGCGGCCAGCGGCTCCCCCTCGTGCGTGGCGATGTAGAGGCGCATCCGGTTGGGGTCCTCGGCGTTGAGGGCCGTCCACTGGCGCTGGAAGTAGCTGAGCGGGCGCGGGCGGAACTTGTCGCGCTCGGCCGTGATCTCGTACAGGTGCTGCCAGGTCGGCAGGTCGTCGTAGCCGCCCTGGACCACCTCGACGCCGGCCTTCTCGGCCTTCTTGATGTTGCGGCGCCACAGCTGGTTGAAGCCCTTGAGGACGTCGTCGAGCGAGCGGTTGGCCAGCGGCACCTGGAAGACGTAGCGGGGCTGGACGTCGCCGAATCCGGCGCCGCCGTCCTCGGCCTGCTGCCAGCCCATGCGGCGCAGCTTGTCGGAGACCTCGAAGGCGCGGGGCTCGATGACCGAGGCCTCCACGTCGCGCAGGCGCTTCACGCCCGGGTCCTGGATGCCGGCCTTGATGGCCGTCGAGTTCCAGCGGCGGATGACGACGGGCGGGCCCATCTTCACGGTGAAGGCGCCCTGCTGCTTGAGGTGGGCCAGCATCGGCTGGAGCCACTCCTCCAGGTTCGGGGCGTACCAGTTGATGACCGGGCCCTCGGGGAGGTAGGCGAGGTAGCGCTTCACCTTGGGCAGCTGGCGGTACAGCACGAGGGCGGCACCGACGAGTTCCTCGGACTCGTTGAACCATCCGAGGTTCTCGGAACGCCACTCGTTCTTCACGTCGGCCCACGCCGGGACCTGGCAGTGGCTCG
This sequence comes from Streptomyces sp. NPDC005533, assembly GCF_042871845.1. Classification (NCBI taxonomy): domain Bacteria; kingdom Bacillati; phylum Actinomycetota; class Actinomycetes; order Kitasatosporales; family Streptomycetaceae; genus Streptomyces; species Streptomyces sp. NPDC005533. The sequence continues at coordinate 144,862 of NZ_JBIAJH010000012.1, forward strand.
CCGAGGGCAGGCTCTGGAGGTAACCCAGATGCTGCTCTCGGCTGATGGTCCTCAGGGACAGGCTCATGCGGGGCGTCTCCTCCGGCGGCTTCGCTGGCTATGGCGCGAAGCCTACTGCGACAGGGGCGCCACCCTTCTGGGGGACGGGCCGGAGGCCCGGGCCGGTGCGGAGCCGGCGCCCTGCCGCGGAGGTGCCCTGATCGGCCCGGTCAGCCGCCGAAGAGGCCGCCGTGGAACATGCCGAGGTAGAAGCCGATGGCAGACGCGCCAAGGCCGATGATCAGCGCGAAGCGCTCGCGTGTCGTGACGGAGACGAACTGTCCGTACGCGCCGGTCAGAATTCCGATCAGTCCGGCCCAGGAGCTGAGCAGGTGCAGGTTGTGGAAGAAGGCCGTGACGAACGCCACGGCGCCGAGGGTCAGAGTGACCGCCATCAGGGCGTCCTGCAGCGGGTGGGGCTTGCCGTCGGTGGAGAGCAGGGAGATGGGCTGACGTTGCATGGCCTGTGCCATGGAAGGCACCTCCTGGCTGACGCAGAGCGGTGCGCCGGGGCGGCCTCCGGCAGGGGCCGGGGGCATAGCACCGAGCACACCCGTTGGATACAGATTGGGGCCCCCTCCCGTCGGATTTCAACCGGAAGGAGTCGAGGAGGTAGTCTGTACAGCTGCGCGGTGTCTGTTCTCGGACACCGTGCGCACGCATCACGACCCTCCTGCCACGGAACGACCGTGGCCGCTGAGTCCAAAGGAGGTGGGTTCCACATGCGTCACTACGAAGTGATGGTCATCCTCGACCCCGATCTCGAGGAGCGCGCTGTCTCCCCGCTGATCGAGAACTTCCTCTCCGTCGTCCGTGAGGGCAACGGAAAGGTCGAGAAGGTCGACACCTGGGGCCGTCGTCGTCTCGCTTACGAGATCAAGAAGAAGCCCGAGGGCATCTACTCGGTCATCGACCTTCAGGCCGAGCCTGCGGTCGTCAAGGAGCTTGACCGACAGATGAACCTGAACGAGTCGGTTCTCCGGACCAAGGTCCTTCGCCCCGAGACCCACTGAACTTCGGTTCAGCGGTAATCGGGACCGAGTAGCACAGCAGCCCAGCAGCAATCCCCGCCGAGAGGTTCATCCATGGCAGGCGAGACCGTCATCACGGTCGTCGGCAATCTCGTCGACGACCCCGAGCTGCGCTTCACCCCCTCGGGTGCGGCGGTCGCGAAGTTCCGTGTCGCGTCCACCCCCCGCACCTTCGACCGTCAGACCAATGAGTGGAAGGACGGCGAGAGCCTGTTCCTGACCTGCTCGGTGTGGCGGCAGGCGGCGGAGAACGTCGCCGAGTCCCTCCAGCGAGGCATGCGCGTCATCGTGCAGGGCCGGCTGAGGCAGCGGTCGTACGAGGACCGTGAGGGTGTCAAGCGCACGGTCTACGAGCTGGACGTCGAGGAAGTCGGCCCCAGCCTGAAGAACGCCACGGCCAAGGTCACCAAGACCACCGGTCGCGGCGGTCAGGGTGGGTACGGCGGCGGTGGCGGCCAGCAGCAGGGTGGCGGCGGTGGCTGGGGCGGAGCCCCCAGCGGCGGCGCCCCGCAGGGCGGCGGAGCTCCCTCCGACGACCCGTGGGCGTCCAGCGCGCCGGCCGGTGGCCAGCAGCAGGGCGGCGGCGGGGGCGGCTGGGGCGGAAGCTCCGGCGGCTCCGGCGGTGGCTACTCGGACGAGCCGCCCTTCTAGGGCAGCTCGCATCCCCACTTCTTGATCACACAGGAGAGACACAATGGCGAAGCCGCCTGTGCGCAAGCCTAAGAAGAAGGTCTGCGCATTCTGCAAGGACAAGACCGCGTACGTGGACTACAAGGACACGAACATGCTGCGGAAGTTCATTTCCGACCGCGGCAAGATCCGTGCCCGCCGCGTTACCGGCAACTGCACGCAGCACCAGCGTGACGTCGCCACGGCCGTGAAGAACAGCCGTGAGATGGCGCTGCTGCCCTACACGTCCACCGCGCGATAAGGAAAGGGTGACCGACTAATGAAGATCATCCTGACCCACGAGGTCTCTGGCCTCGGCACCGCCGGCGATGTCGTCGACGTCAAGGACGGTTACGCTCGCAACTACCTGGTCCCGCGTGGTTTCGCGATCCGCTGGACCAAGGGTGGCGAGAAGGACGTGGCGCAGATCCGCCGCGCCCGCAAGATCCACGAGATCGCGACCATCGAGCAGGCCAACGAGATCAAGGCCAAGCTCGAGGGCGTGAAGGTGCGTCTGGCCACCCGTGCGGGTGACGCCGGCCGTCTCTTCGGCTCCGTGACCCCGTCCGACATCGCCACGGCGATCGAGGCTTCCGGTGGTCCGAAGGTCGACAAGCGCCGCGTTGAGCTGGGCGCCCCGATCAAGACCCTCGGTTCGTACCAGGTCTCCGTGCGTCTGCACACCGAGGTCGCCGCGAACGTGGGCATCGAGGTCGTCGCCGCCTAAGGGCTGCGTGTGAAGGGCCGCACCCCTCGGGGTGCGGCCCTTCGTCGTTTCCCGGTGTTCCACGCCGTTGTTTCACGTGAAACATCGGCGTGCAGCCGTGGAGCGGGGACCTACGAGCGGGTGGCTCCCGCGATCAGCCAGCGGCCGGAGCAGGCGCGCACCCTGAGCGTGACCATCCGGACCAGCATCATCAGGGTCATGGCCCACCAGAGCGTGGTGATGCCGCCGCCTACGACCGGCACGAGGAGGGCGGCCGGGACGAACGCGGCCAGCGTCACCAGCATGGCCCGGGCCAGGTAGCGGCCGTCGCCCGCGCCCATGAGGACGCCGTCGAGCACGAAGACGACGCCCGACACGGGCTGGGACAGGGCCACGACCAGCAGGGCGGGGAGCAGGGCCGCCTCGACCGCCGGATCGCTGGTGAACAGCGGAATGAACACCGGGCGGGCCAGGACGACCAGCAGGCCGAGCACGACGCCCGAGACGATGCCCCACTGCACCATGCGGCGGCAGACGGTCTTCGCGCCTTCCGTGTCGCCCGCGCCCAGGTAGCGGCCGATGATCGCCTGTCCGGCGATGGCTATGGCGTCGAGCGCGAAGGCGAGCAGGCTCCACAGGGCCAGCAGGATCTGGTGGGCGGCGATGTCGGCGTCCCCCAGCCGCGCGGCCACGGCTGTCGCGATCATCAGGATGGCGCGCAGGGACAGGGTGCGGACCAGCAGGGGTGCGCCGGCCTGGGCGCAGGCCCGGATGCCCGCGGTGTCCGGGACCAGGGAGGCGCCGTGCCGGCGGGCTCCGCGGACGACCACGAAGAGATACGCGGCCGCCATCGCGCACTGGGCGATGACCGTGCCCCAGGCGGAGCCGGCGATGCCGAGCCCCGCCCCGTAGACGAGGGCCGCGTTCAGGCCCACGTTGAGGGTGAAGCCGCCCACGGCCACGTAGAGCGGGGTGCGGGTGTCCTGGAGGCCGCGGAGGACTCCGGTGGCGGCCAGCACCATCAGCATGGGCGGGATGCCGAAGGCGGAGATGCGCAGATAGGTGACGGCGTACGGGGCGACGGTGTCGGAGGCCCCGAAGAGGGAGATCAGCGACGGAGCCGCGGGCAGCACCACTGCGATGACGGCCGCGCCGAGCAGGAGGGCGAGCCAGATGCCGTCCATGCCCTGTCGGATCGCCGCCTGCAGGTCGCCTGCGCCGACCCGTCGGGAGACGGCCGCCGTGGTGGCGTACGCGAGGAAGACGAAGACGCTCACGGCGGTGGTGAGCAGAGCGGCGGCGATGCCCAGGCCGGCGAGCTGGGGCGTGCCGAGATGTCCCACGATGGCGCTGTCGGCCATCACGAAGAGGGGCTCGGCGACGAGTGCGCCGAAGGCGGGGACGGCGAGCGCGAGGATCTCGCGGTCGTGCCGTCTCCGCCCAGCCTCGGGTGTGGTGAGGGCCTGTGTCATGTGCTCAATCTAATCTTCCACAGGTAATGGATGCAACCCAGCTGTGATCCTTACTGTGACGCCGATGTGAACCTTCTCCGCGACTCGTTGGAGGCGATCTGGAGACCGTGGCCAAGATTTTTTCTCCCCACTGGCTCCTGAGGGGAAAATCGCAGCTCAGGAGGGGTAACGGGGTGGCCCGGGTGATTTTGTCCACAGCGTCGTCCCCCGGTCCGTGCACAGCTTCCGGGGAGTTACCCACAGCATTGGCGCCGTCATCCACATCTCATCCACACAGCCTGTGGATAACAAGATTGGCTGACGCCGCTCCCGGCCCTACCGTGGTGCGTTGCCCGACTCGCCGACAGCCGATTCGGGTGCCCCACATGTCAGAGCCGTGTCGTAGAAAGAGTGGCACGGCAAGGTCCGCTTTGCGGACGGGAGGAGGCGGCCCGGTGAGTATGCCCGAGCCCATGGACGACCCCTGGGCCGACAGCGGTCCGGGTGACCGTCTGCCCGCTCGTTCGCGCCGTAACAGCGAAGGCCGTGGCCGCGGGGACGAACAGCACGACCGGGGCCGCGAGGGCGGCTCCTGGGACGGCGGCGGCGGTGGCGGCTTCGAGCGCGTCCCTCCGCAGGACCTCGACGCCGAGCAGTCGGTGCTCGGCGGCATGCTGCTCTCCAAGGACGCCATCGCCGACGTCGTCGAGGTCATCAAGGGCCACGACTTCTACCGACCCTCCCACGAGACGATCTTCCAGGCCATCCTCGACCTGTACGCCAAGGGCGAGCCGGCCGACCCGATCACCGTCGGCGCCGAGCTGACCCGGCGCGGCGAGATCAGCAAGGTGGGCGGGGCCTCGTACCTGCACACCCTGGTCCAGTCCGTGCCGACGGCGGCGAACGCCGAGTACTACGCGGAGATCGTCCACGAGCGGGCCGTCCTGCGCCGTCTGGTCGCCGCGGGCACGAAGATCACGCAGATGGGTTACGCGGCCGACGGCGACGTCGACGAGATCGTCAACAGCGCCCAGGCCGAGATCTACGCCGTCACCGAGCAGCGGACCTCCGAGGACTACCTGCCGCTCGGCGACATCATGGAGGGCGCCCTCGACGAGATCGAGGCGATCGGCTCGCGCAGCGGCCAGATGTCGGGCGTTCCGACCGGTTTCACGGACCTGGACTCGCTGACGAACGGCCTGCACCCGGGCCAGATGATCGTCATCGCCGCCCGTCCCGCGATGGGCAAGTCCACGCTCGCCCTGGACTTCGCCCGCGCCTGCTCCATCAAGAGCAACCTGCCGAGCGTGATCTTCTCCCTCGAAATGGGGCGCAACGAGATCGCCATGCGCCTGCTCTCGGCGGAGGCCCGGGTGGCGCTGCACCACATGCGCTCCGGCACGATGACGGACGACGACTGGACCCGGCTGGCCCGCCGGATGCCGGACGTCTCCGCCGCCCCGCTCTACATCGACGACTCCCCCAACCTGTCGATGATGGAGATCCGGGCCAAGTGCCGCCGGCTCAAGCAGCGCAACGACCTCTCGCTCGTGGTCATCGACTACCTCCAGCTGATGCAGTCGGGCGGCTCGCGCCGTCCCGAGAGCCGCCAGCAGGAGGTCTCGGACATGTCCCGAAACCTCAAGCTGCTGGCCAAGGAGCTCGAGGTCCCCGTGATCGCGCTCTCCCAGCTGAACCGTGGTCCGGAACAGCGCACCGACAAGAAGCCGATGGTCTCCGACCTGCGTGAATCGGGATCGATCGAGCAGGACGCCGACATGGTGATCCTGCTGCACCGCGAGGACGCGTACGAGAAGGAGTCCCCCCGCGCGGGTGAGGCGGACCTGATCGTGGCCAAGCACCGTAACGGCCCCACGGCCACGATCACCGTGGCCTTCCAGGGCCACTACTCACGCTTCGTGGACATGGCCAACACGTAGCATCCGATCATGGATGACCTTTCTGAGGACCTGGAACTTCTCCCTGCCACCCGGCGTGCCCTCCGGCACCGGATCGCCGTCGCGCAGAGCGCGGGACGGGCGCCGTCCGTCGTGGCGGCCGTGCTGCGGGGCGGTGAGGTGGTCTGGGAGGGCTCTCGGACCTCGGTCGAAGGGCACGGTCCCGACGGGAACGTCCAGTACCGGATCGGTTCGATCACCAAGACCTTCACGGCAGTTCTGGTGATGAGGCTGCGGGACGAGGGACTGCTGAGCCTCTCGGATCCGTTGGAGAAGCACCTGCCGGGGACGGGCGCCGGCGAGGTGAGCATCGCTCAGTTGCTGGCCCACACCGGCGGACTGGCGGCGGAGACCCCCGGCGCGTGGTGGGAGCGCACCCCCGGCGCACTGCGTCCCGAGCTCTCCGACGTCCTGGGCGACGAGCCGTTCGCCCTCACGCCGGGACGGCGCCACCACTACTCCAACCCCGGCTACACCCTGCTGGGTGCGCTGGTGGAGGCGCTGCGCGGGCAGCCCTGGGAAGAGGCGCTGCGGGCCGAGGTGCTGGAGCCCCTCGGTCTGGACCGCACGAGCGGGCAGCCGCGGGCCCCGCACGCGGGAGGCTGGGCGGTCCACCCGTGGGCGGACCTGATGATGCCCGAGCCGCTGGAGGATCTCGGGCTGATGGCTCCCGCCGGACAGCTCTGGTCGACGACCAGGGACCTGGCGCGGTTCGCCGACTTCCTGCTGCACGGTGACGAACGGGTCCTGAGCGCGGAGTCCGTACGGGAGATGCGCACGCCGGCGGCGCCGCCGGAGCCCGGTCTCGCCGATCTCGGCTACGGGCTGGGGATGCAGCTGACGGCCCAGGGCGAGCGGAGGCTCGCGGGCCACAGCGGTTCGCTGCCCGGCTTCGTCGCGGGCCTGTGGCTGAGCGAGGCGGACGACGTGGCGGCGGTGGTGCTGGCGAACTGCACCTCGGGGCTTCCGGCCGCGACGGTGGCGGCGGAACTGGTGGGGATCGTGGCGGACGCCGAGCCGCGGTTCCCGAAGCCGTGGCGGCCCTTCCCGGCGTCGGAGGACCGGGTGCCCCTGGAGCTGTGCGGCCCCTGGTACTGGGGGACTTCGGCGCAGGTGGTGCGGCTGACGGCGGACGGACTGCTGGAGCTGGGCCCGCTGGGCGGATCCGGGCGCACGGCCCGGTTCCGGCCCGGGCCGGACGGTACCTGGACCGGACTGTCCGGCTACTACGCCGGAGAGACGCTGCGGGCGGTGCGCCGGGAGGACGGCTCGGTGAGCCACCTCGATCTGGCGTCCTTCGTCTTCACGCGCGAACCGTACGACGCCCAGGCGCCGGTGCCCGGCGGGGTGGACCCGCAGGGCTGGCGGGGCATCGGCTGACGGGCCGGGCTCAGACGACGAGTTCGCGTTCCAGCGGGGTGCGGAAGCGCGGGGTGATCCGGGCCTCGCCCACCCATGAGGCGAGGCGGGCCGCCTCGGCGGTGACCGCCTCCTCGGCGGCCCGGCCGGGGTTGCCCAGCAGCCGCCAGACGATCTCGCCGTCGGCACGCTGGGCCCAGCCGCCGACGATCTCGCCGTTCCACCACACGGTGGGACCGATGTTGCCGGCGTAGTCGAAGAGCGCGGGCTTGTGGGCGGGGTCGAGGTGGAAGCCGCGGTCGGCCCAGCCCATCCCGCTGGGGTCGAGGCCGGGCAGCAGCGCGGCCCAGGGCTCCGGGGCCGGTTCGGGCGCGGTGTCGCCGGGGCCGACGAGGGCGGTGCTGCCGTCCTCGAGGCGGACCTGGTCCGGGCCCACGGCGGCGAGTGCCCTGCGTACGTCCGTGAGGGTCCAGCCGGTCCACCACTTGAGGTCGGCCTCGGTGGCGGGACCGTAGGCGTGGAGCCAGCGGCGGGCGATCTCCGCACGGGCCTCGGCGGCGGGTACGGCGGGCCAGGGCTCGGTGTGCACCCAGCGGTACTGGCTGGAGGTCCACGACCCGCGCGGGCGGCTGCGCCGGATCCGGCCGTCCGCGGCCAGCAGCCGGATGACACGGGTGGCGACACCGGTCTCCGTCTCGTACTTCTTGCCCCGGCCGATGGTGATCTTCTGGCGCAGTGCGGGCACGGCGGCCGACAACTGGCTTCCGGTGGACGGCCCGTGCACGTCGAGGGCGTCGAGCACGGCGGCCTCCGCCTGTGCCAGCCACTGTGCGTCGAGTCCCTGCCCGTCCTCGTCGAGGTGCTTCAGGAGGGTTCGGCGCTCCTTGACGGCGATCGCCCGGGCGGACGAGGTGTCGACGTACGGGGCTAGGTCCGCCGAGACCGCGAAGAGCGTGTTGCGCATGCTGAGCAGCCGTACGAGGCTGACGTCCTCGTAGAGCGCCTGCTCGACCAGAGCGGGGTCGCCTTCGGCGAGCCGGGCGCGGGCGGAGAGGAAGATCGTCGCGGCGTCGGTGGCGTGCAGGGCGACGACGGAGTCCGCTGCCTCCGCCACCGTGGCGGCCCGGGCCGAGGGAGCGAGGCGGTGGCGCCGGCCGAGCCGGTGGCGGCGCTCGGCGGTGGTGACGAGGGGCAGGCTGGGGCTCATCCTCCCGATCGTAGGCCGGGCCGCCGACAGGGCGACCCGGCCCGCGGGCCGTCGCGCTCAGAGCTGCAGCTTGAACCCGACGTGGGAGGCGGTGAAACCGAGCCGCTCGTAGAAACGGTGCGCGTCGGTGCGGGTCACGTCCGAGGTCAGCTGGACGAGCGAGCAGCCTTCGGTACGGGACTTCTCCACCGCCCACTCGATGAACCGGGTGCCCAGCCCGCCGCCGCGCTCGTCCGCGTGGACCCGGACGCCCTCGATGATGGAGCGGGTGGCCCCCTTGCGGGAGAGACCGGGCACGATCGTCAGCTGGAGGGTGCCCACGACGCGGTCCGCACGGACGGCGACGACCAGATGCTGGTTCGGGTCTCCGGTGAGGCGCCGCAGGGCCGCACGGTACGGGGTGAGGTCGTCGGGGGACTCGCGGGTGGCACCCAGCGGGTCGTCGGCCAACATGGCGACGATGGCGGGCAGATCGGCCTCGGTCGCGGGCCGGATGGCCGGCTCGGGGGTGTCGGTCATGACGGGTGCTTCCTTCCTCAGCCCGCTGCCACGGTGAGCGGAGCCCAGCGGCGGGTCCAGTCGCCGGGCAGGCCGGGGATGTCACGGGTCATGACGGCGTTGAAGGCCACGGAGTCGAGGCCGCGGTCCTTGAGCCAGGCGACGAGCTCCTTGTGCCGTACGTCGACATCGGTGCGCAGCAGCCGGTCCGTACCCGCGGCGAGCGCGGTGACCAGTGACTGGGCGGTGCCCGTGTCCTGAGCGATCAGCGGGCCGATGACATGGGTGTCCATATTGGGCCAGGCGGCGGCGTAGCCGGTCAGGGTGCCGTCTCCGCTGCGGTCCTCGGCGACGATCAACTGGTCAGCGAAGGCGGGCAGTCTGGTGAGCATGTGCGTGCGGTCGGTGCCGAAGACCTCGGCGTCCAGACGCAGGATGTCCTGGAGGTCGCCCGCGGTGGCCGGCCGGACCAGGGGGGTGCCGTACGCGCCGGGGTCGCCCTCGGGCCGGAAGGCGCCCTTCAGCATCTCGACGCGGCCCGTGGTCTTGAAGCCGAGCTCCTCGTACAGCGGGCGGCCGTACGGAGTGGCGTGCAAGGTGAGCGGGACACCCTTGAGGACGTCGTCGCAGACGTGGGTCATCAGGCGTCGGCCGAGGCCTTGACGGGCGTAGCGGTCGGCGACGAGGACCATGCCGATGGCGGCGAGTTCCGGGGCGGCGACGGTGCGGCCGTACTCGGTGACGATGCACGCGGCCGCGAGTCCCCGGCCGTCCGGGGCGTCGACGCCGTAGCCCTTTCCGGCCGCGAGGAGCAGACCCCACTTGTGGTCCTCGCGGAGCCAGCCGCGGTCTTCGGACAAGTCGGCGCAGCGGTGGAGATCGTCCACGGTCAGCGCCCGGATCGGCAGATCAGTGATGTGTGGTGGTGTCACCGGCTCAGACTGGATCATGGGCCGGGAGCCGTCCAGAGGATTTGGGGGGAGATGTTTCACGTGAAACACGCTGTTTCACGTGAAACCAAGCCACTAGCCTCGACGGCTATGACGCTCCTGCACCTCTTCGACCTCGACGGCACGCTGATGTACGGGTCGGCCGCACCGGTCGAGATCTCCCGTCAACTCGGCCTGGGCGCCGAGATCGCCGAGCTGGAGAGGGCCTTCGGCGCGCTGGAGATCGGGCCGCACGAGTTCTCGGTGGCCGCCCACGCGCTCTGGGCCCAGCTCACGCCCGCGCATGTCCGGGCGGCGTTCGACGGGTCCCCCTGGCTCGCGGGAATCCGGGACGTCTGGCAGGAGATCCGGGAGCGCGGGGACTATTGCGCGGTGATCTCCCTGTCGCCCTCCTTCTTCGTGGAGCTGCTCCTGGAGTGGGGTGCGCACGCCGCGCACGGTTCGGTCTATCCGGAGGTGCCGTTCACCCGGCCCGTGGAGGCCGCGGGGATCCTCACGCCCGAGGGCAAGGTCACGGTGGCGGACCGGCTGTGCGAGCGGTTCGGCGTGAGCCGGGGCGACTGCGTCGCGTACGGGGACTCGGTGACCGACTCGGTGCTCTTCGACGTGGTGCCGGTGTCGGTGGCGGTCAACGCGCGGCCCTGGCTGGCGGAGCGCGCGACCCATGTCTACCAGGGCCGGGACCTGAGGGAGGCATACCAGCTCGTAGGGGTGGCACGCCCGGGAGTTCAGGCATCTTAGGAGGAAAGTGGGTTCGAAACGCGGATTTTCCGCATTTCCCCACCGGCATCTGAACCGGCTGGCACGCTGGGGAACCCGGAACCACGGATTCACAGACCGTGGCGTGTGCAGACCGACCGAGATGCTCGAAGCGAGGCACCGCATGGACGCTCCGCCCACCAGATCGGCCAGACGCGACCCGGCCCGGATACCCGGCGAGGGCGGCGCGGCCGAGCCCTCACCGGATGCCGTGCTCATCCGTCGAACCCTCGCGGAGATCGCCCCCATCGCCGACAAGGTCACCTCGTACTTCTACGCGCTGGTCTTCTCCGGGCACCCCGAAGTGCGGGGCATGTTCCCCGCCGCCATGGACACGCAGCGCGAGAGGCTGCTGAAGGCGCTGCTGACCGCCGCCGAGCACATCGACGATCCAGAGGTACTCGCCCCCTACCTGCGCCGACTGGGCACGGGGCACCGCAAGTACGGCACGATGGCCGGCCATTACCCCGTGGTCGGCGAGGCCCTGGTCGGAGCGCTGGCCCGGTACGCCACCGACAGTTGGGGGCCGGAGACCCAGGCCGCATGGGTGCGCGCGTACACCGCGATCTCCCAGATCATGATCGACGCGGCGGCCGAGGACGAGGTGAGGGCCCCGGCGTGGTGGCACGCGGAAGTGGTCTCCCACGATCTGCGCACCTCGGACATCGCGGTGCTGACGGTCCGCCCCGACCAGCCGTACGCCTTCCTCGCCGGCCAGTACGCGAGCCTGGAGACCCCCTGGTGGCCGCGGGTCTGGCGGCACTACTCCTTCGCCTCGGCGCCCCGCGCCGACGGGCTGCTGTCGTTCCACGTCAAGGCCGTCCCCGCGGGCTGGGTCTCCAACGCGCTGGTGCGCCACGCCCGCCCCGGGGACGTGCTGCGCCTCGGACCGCCGGCCGGGTCGATGGTGGTGGACCACAGCACGGACAACGGGATGCTGTGCCTGGGCGGCGGCACCGGCATCGCCCCGATCAAGGCGCTCATCGAGGACGTGGCCGAGCACGGCGAGCGGCGGCCGGTGGAGGTGTTCTTCGGGGCGCGCAGCGACAGCGATCTGTACGACAAGGACACGCTGCTCGGGCTGCAGCGCTCGCATCCGTGGCTGTCGGTGCGCCCGGTGGTGGGCGACGGGCTGGCCGGGCAACTGCCCCACGCCGTGGGCGAACACGGGCCGTGGAGCTCCTACGACGCCTTCGTCTCCGGGCCGCCGGCGATGATCCGCAGCGGGGTGGACGAGCTCCTTCGGATCGGCATCCCCGGCGAGCGGATCCGCCACGACGCCGTGGAGGAACTGGTGGGCATCGCCGGCTGAGACCGGCGGGCAGGCCGCCGGTCTCGGCCGGGCTCAGCCCAGGTCGGGAGCGTGCATGGCGCGTACGCCCTCGATGTTGCCGTCGAGGTAGTGCCGCAGGGACAGCGGGACGAGATGGACGGCGGCGATGCCCACGCGGCTGAAGGGCACGCGGACGATCTCGTACTCGCCCTCGGGCTCGTCGATTTCGGGGCCGTGGCGCAGGCTCGGGTCCATCGATTCGAGGCGGCAGACGAAGAAGTGCTGCACCTTCACGCCGGTCACCCCCCTGTCGGCGATGTGCTCGACCGTGTCGACGAAGCAGGGCACCACATCGGTGATCTTCGCGCCGAGTTCTTCGTGGACCTCTCGGTGGAGGGCGTCGACGACGGTGGAGTCCGAGGGCTCCACTCCCCCGCCGGGGGTGAGCCAGTACGGATCGACGCCGGGCTTGGTGCGCTTGATGAGGATCAGGTCGTCACCGTCGAGCAGGATCGCGCGGGCGGTGCGTTTGACCACGGGACGTTCGGTCATGGGAGAAGAGTGGCCCACCGCTCCCCTTCTGAAACGCGCCACGGGCCGGAAAAGAGGGGGCTCACCAGTGCACGGCGGCGTCCACCAGGAGGTCGTGCGCCCGCGCGAGGTGGGCGAGGGCGAGGCTCCCGGTCCGCACGACCAGGAACCAGGTGCGCAGCGGCGGTACGGAGGGCTCGGCCAGGGCCACGATCCGGCCGCTGTCGAGGGCTTCCCGGCACAGGTAGCGGGGCAGGACGGCGAGTCCGGCGCCGGCCCCGACGCATTCCAGTACGGCCCGCAGGTCGGGTGCGACCACGGTGGCGGCCAGGGACCGGGCATCGGGCATGGTGTCGAAGACGGCGGCCCAGTACCGGGTGACGAGCGGCAGGCTCTCGTGGACCTCCACGAGCGGGATGCCGTCGAGAGCGGCGGGGCCCTCCTCGGACAGCCGCCCCGTGCCGACGAGGGCGGCCCAGTAGGGCGCGGCGACCAGGACCTGCTCCTCGTCGCACAGGGCGGTCACGGCGAAGAGCCCGCCGCGCGGGTGGGCGGTGGTGACGACCAGGTCGTGGTGGCCTGCGGCGAGCCCCTCCAGGGTCGCTTCGGCGCCGGTCTCCAGGGTGGCGCGCAGGGTGTGGCCCTGGCCGACGAGGGGCGCCAGGGCGGGGAGCACGCGCAGGCCGAGGAACTCGGGCGGCCCGGCGACGTGGAGGGTGCGCGACGCACCGGCGGCCTCCCGCCCGGACTCGGTGATCCGCAGCAGGGCGTCGAGGTGCGGGGCCGCCTGGTGGGCCAGTTCGTCGCCGACGGCGGTGGGGGTGACGCCACGGGCCCGACGGTGGAAGAGGGGCCGCCCCAACTGGCGCTCCAGGGTGCGTATCTGCGAGGTGACGGCCGGCTGGGACAGGCCCAGGAGGGCGGCGGCCCGGGTGAACGAGCCGGCCCGGTGGACGGCGACGAAGGTGCGCAGCAGGGCCAGGTCCATCGCGGCACCTCTCGGTGGGGGCCTTCAACTATAAATATGCCGATAGGCCCCTGTCGTTACCGTGATTGGACTCTGACGCAGAGTCAATTAGCCTTGTCGCGTGGTTCTTCGCGCGCGGAACCCTGGGCGGTCCGAGCCACGAGGGGGGAGGCTCGGACCGTCCGTCCAGGGCCTGTTCAGCCGGCGCGGCCTGCGCGGTCGAGGGCCCGCAGCACGTCCGCGACCAGGTCCTCGGTGTCCTCGGCTCCGGCGGAGAAGCGGATGAACCCCTCCGGCACGGCGTCACCGCCCCACCGGCCGCGCCGCTCGGCGGTGGACCGCACTCCGCCGAAACTCGTGGCGTCCTCGACCAGGCGCAGAGCGGACATGAAGCGTTCCGCGTGGGCCCGGTCGGGCAGGGTGAAGGAGACCACCGACCCGAAGCCCCGCATCTGGCGGGCCGCCGTCTTGTGCGAGGGGTCCGTGGCCAGCCCCGGGTAGCGCAGCCCGGTCACGTCGGGGCGGCCGGCCAGCGCCTCGGCGACGGCCAGGGCGTTGGCCCACTGGCGCTGTGCGCGCAGTTGGATCGTGGCCAGGGAGCGGTGGGCGAGCCAGGCCTCCATCGGGCCCGCGATCGCGCCGACGATCTTGCGCCAGCGCCGGACGCCCGCGGCGAGCTCCGGGTCGCGGCAGACCACGTACCCGAGGAGCAGGTCGCCGTGGCCGGTGAGGCCCTTGGTGCCGCTCGCCACGGAGAAGTCGGCCCCGAGCTCCAGGGGCCGCTGTCCGAGGGGGGTGGCGAGGGTGTTGTCGACGGCGACGAGCGTCCCGCCGGCGTGCGCCGCGTCCACGAGGCGCCGGACGTCGCACACGTCGAGCCCGGGGTTGGACGGGGTCTCGATCCACAGCAGCCGGGCTCCGTCGAGGACCGCGAGCTGGGCGTCGTCGCCGGTCGGGGCGGTGCGCACGTGGATGCCGTACGCCTCCAGCTGCTCCCGCACCAGGGGCAGTGCCTGGTAGCCGTCGTCGGGCAGGACCACGGTGTCGCCGGTGCGCGCCTGGGAGAGGAGGACGGCGGAGACGGCCGCCATGCCGGAGGCGAAGACGATGGTGTGCACCTCCTCGCCGGGGGCCTCCAGTTCTCCGATCGCCCGCTCCAGCAGCGTCCACGTGGGGTTGGTGTCGCGGCCGTAGGCGTACGGGCCTTCGACGTCGCCGGGGAGGTGGAAGTGGGCGGCGAAGACCGGTCCGGGCAGGGTCGGCTCGTTCTTCACGGGCTCCGGCAGCCCTGCGCGGAGCGCGCGCGTGCCGTCGCCGATCGCCTCGGCGGTTCCTTCGGGGGCGTACTCGTTCACGCGGTGTGCTCCTTCACGGCCTCGCGTACGGCGTCCAGCAGACCGGGGCTCGCCGCCTCGACCAGCTCCAGGCAGTCCTCGAACCCGTCGAGGGACCCGTAGTAGGGATCCGGTACGTCGGCCTCCGCGGCCGTGGCCGCCGGATCGTAGGACCGCAGCAGCCGGATCTTGGCGGCGTCCTGCGGGGTGGGTGCGAGCGCCCGCAGGTCCCGCAGGTGTTCGGCGTCGAGCGCGATGACGAGGTCCAGGCGGTCGAACCAGGAGGCGCGGAACTGCCGGGCCCGGTGGTCCTGCTCGTAGCCCGCGGCCTCCAGGACGGAGACGGTGCGCGGGTCGGCGCCGTCGCCCTCGTGCCAGCCGCCGGTCCCGGCGCTGTCCACCTCGACCAGGTGGTCGAGGCCGGCTCGCGTCACATGGGCACGGAAGACGGACTCCGCCATGGGGGAGCGGCATATGTTGCCCGTGCAGACGAAGCAGACGCGGTACGTGGGCGTCATGGAAGTCCCGTTCAGTTCTTGTCGGGCAGGACCATGTTCACGGCCCAGGAGACGATGGAGATGATCAGGCCGCCGAGGACCGCGGTCCAGAATCCGTCGACGTGGAAGCTGAGGTCGAGCTTCGAGGCCAGCCACGAGGTCAGGAGCAGCATCAGGGCGTTCACGACGAGGGTGAACAGGCCCAGGGTGAGGACGAACAGCGGCAGCGAGAGCAGCTTCACCAAGGGCTTGACGATCAGGTTCACCAGGCCGAAGACCAGGGCGACCAGGATCAGGGTGAGCGTCCGGCGGCCCAGGCTGCTGCCGTCGTCGAGGGTGATGCCGGCGAGCAGCCAGACGGCGACGGCCAGGGCCGCGGCGTTGGCGAGCGTCTTGACTACGAAATTCATCATGTGTCTGATCGTGGCAGAGATGATCCCGGTGGGACATCGGCAGATCAGCGGATGCGACGGCGCTACCGAACACAAGGGGCACAACCACGATGAAAGCGTTCCGGCTTGACGAGCTCGAAGCCGAGCGGGCCGCCAACGACGGCGCCTATCTCCAGTTCCTGCGCGAGCGGAACATGTCGGTCGGGCTGTACGCGCTCGATGCCGGGCAGGCCGATCCGCAGCAGCCGCACCGCCAGGACGAGGTCTACTTCGTCGTGAGCGGGCGCGCCTCGATCACGGTCGGGGAGGAGACGACCACCGTGGCGCGCGGCAGCGTCGTCTACGTCCCGGCGGGCGTCGCGCACAAGTTCCACCACATCACCGAGGACCTGAAGGTGATGGTGGTGTTCTCCCCGCCGGAGAGCTGAGCGCACCGGACACCCGAGGGTCGCGGCTCCGGTTCCCCTAAGGGGAGGGTCAGGGGACTCCGGGGGCTCGCGGGCCCCGATCCGGGGCCGTGGACTCCTAGCATCGAGAGCAGGAAGTCACGGACGAGGAAGAGGTCGAGGACATGAACGGCATCCGAGAGACATTCGCAGGCATGCCCTGGTGGGTTAAGTGGGTCGCCGTTCCCCTGCTGGCGCTGTTCGTGTTCGGCGGTGTCATCACCACCGTCCTGAGCGTGCTGATCGGGTTCGTCTTCAAGCTGCTCCTCTTCATCGGCCTCGTCGCCGGCCTGGTGTTCGTCGTGAAGAAGGTCGGCGGCCGGACGAAGTCCTCCTCCGGCGACTGGTAGGAGGAGGGGGCCGGCCCCGGGGAGCGGCCGGAGGCGGGCGGAAGGGGACGAGCCGGGTGGTTCCGGGATTAAGCCAGATGAGGGAACGCGGCGGGCTAAACCGCTCACATCCCGGGAATCGGCGGATAGAGTGGCAATCTGCGCCGTTCCCTGGGCACCGAAAGCCGGTACTGCCGCTTTGACCTGCGGTGATGTTGATGAGCCGCCGAGTACGACCCCCAGGGGCCACGGCCTACGCGGGGGCGGCCCCCGCAGGATGGGTCTCCCCGAAGGCCCGCCGCCACACCTGGGGGTGAGCTTTGTCTCCGGTTCACAATGCCGGTGTGCCGACACTGATCGGTTCGGTGCAGAGGGCGCTGAGACTCCTCGAAGC
Organism: Streptomyces sp. NPDC005533; assembly: GCF_042871845.1. Lineage (NCBI taxonomy): Bacteria > Bacillati > Actinomycetota > Actinomycetes > Kitasatosporales > Streptomycetaceae > Streptomyces > Streptomyces sp. NPDC005533. Next base: position 161,652 of record NZ_JBIAJH010000012.1, read on the forward strand.
CGCGGGGTCCCACAGCGGGGGAGCGCCGGCGAAACAGCTCGCGCGCGAGGCCGGGCTCCCGCTCCCCACCGCGTACCACCTGCTGCGCACCCTCACGCACGAGGGCTATCTGCGCCGGGAGGGCGGGGTCTTCGTCCTGGGTGACGCCGCGGGCCGGCTCGCGGCCGGGGGACTCCAGCAGAAACGTCGCAGCATGATCCTCGACTCCCTCGCGCACTTCCGCGACGCGGTCGGGGCCCCCGTCTACTTCGCGGTCTACCGTGAGGGTGAGATCGAGGTCGTGGGCGTTTCCGACACCCAGTCCAGCCCGGCCTGCCAGGAGTGGGCCGACTTCCGTGCGACCGGCCATGCGCACGCCATCGGGCAGTGCCTGCTCGGACAACTCGACGAGGAAATGCGCAAGGACCATTACGACCGTCATCCGGTCGAGCCGATCACCGCTTTTACCGTGCGGGATCTCCGGTCCCTGGAGTATCGGATCGGGGCCCTCGGGCGAATGCAGCCAGTAACCGAACGCCAGGAATATGCACTTGGCACAGTCTGCGCGGCCATCCCCATCACAGCGGGCGATACCGCCGCAACCATGGCGATTTCTCTCCCCTTGCACCAGGAAGATCGATTGCTCTATGTAGTCGATCGGCTACGGAGTGAAGTAGGCGCGCTGTTGAGCACCCTCTCGTTCTCTATCAGTATCTGAAAACTCACTCCTTGTGATCTGCTAGCGCTTCCACCACTCTTGTCAAGAGGAGCCTGGGGGATCATTCCTGGCCACTTCCACTACAGCGGGGTAGGCAATGCGCGAGTCGGTACAGGCAGAGGTCATGATGAGTTTCCTCGTTTCCGAGGAGCTGTCGTTCAGGATTCCGGTGGAACTGCGGTACGAAGCCCGTGATCCCTACGCGGTCCGCCTGACCTTCCACCTTCCCGGAGACGCGCCCGTGACCTGGGCGTTCGGCCGGGAGCTCCTCCTCGACGGCATCAACAAGCCGTGCGGTGACGGCGATGTGCACATCGCCCCCACCACCCCGGAAGACCTGTCCGACGTCCACATCCGGCTGCAGGTCGGCGCCGACAGGGCCCTGTTCCGCGCCAGCGCGGCGCCGCTCGTCGCGTTCCTCGACCGCACCGACCGGCTCGTCCCGCTCGGACAGGAGCGGAACCTGGGCGACTTCGAGGAGCACCTCGACGAGGCGCTCGGCAAGATCCTGGCCGAGTGGAAGCAGAACGAGCAGAACGCCGGCTGACGCACCACCCTCAGCGCTTGCGCCGCCGGCCCCGGCCGCCGCGGACCGGTCCCGAGGCCGCCGCGACGTCCGGGGGGCCCGGCCGGTCGGCGGCCACCACCAGCGAGGCCAGCGCCGTCGTCACCGGGACCGAGGCCACCAGTCCGATCGAGCCGACGAGCGTCCGTACGATCTCCACCGCGACCAGCTCGCTGTTGGCCACCGAGCCCATGCTGCTGTTGGCGATCGAGAACAGCAGCAGCAGCGGAAGCGCGGCACCCGCGTAGGCCAGCACCAGCGTGTTGACCACCGACGCGATGTGGTCGCGGCCGATCCTGATCGCCGCCCGGTACAGGCCGCGCGGCCCCATCGAGGGGTCCGCCGCGTGCAGTTCCCAGACCGCCGAGGTCTGGGTGACCGTCACGTCGTCGAGCACGCCCAGCGATCCGATGATCACGCTCGCGAGCAGCAGACCGCTCATGTCGATGTCCGGGTAGAGCCCGTGGATCAGCCCGGTGTTGTCGTCCGTGTTGCCGGTGAGGGACGCCCAGTCGATGAACACCGAGCCCAGCAGACCGATCAGCAGCAGCGAGACGAGCGTGCCGAGGACGGCGACCGAGGTGCGGGCGGTCAGGCCGTGGCACATGTAGAGCGCGATCAGCATGATGGCGCTCGCCCCGACCACCGCGACCACGAGCGGGTTCGAACCCTGCAGGATCGCCGGGAGGATGAAGAGGGTCAGCACGCCGAAGCTGACGATCAGCGCGATCAGGGCGAACAGCCCGCGCATCCGCCCGACGAGGACGACCGAGACCGCGAAGATGCCGGCCAGCACCGCCAGGGGGATCTTGCGGTTCACGTCGATCACGGAGTACTGCAGGTCGCGGGGGGCGTCCGGCGCGTACGCCACGACGACCTCCTGGCCGTCCGTCAACTGCCGTGGCGCGCCCGGCTGGACGATCTCCACGAAGGTGCGGCCCTTGTCCGGACCGCTGCCGACCTCGACGGTGGCCTTCTTGCACTCCCCGGTCTGCGCGGCCTGCGCCTCGCGGCCCTCGGGCGTGGAGGGGTCGGCGGTCGGCGGCACCTGCGCGGCGTTCACGGACTTGCAGTCGACGTGTTCGAGGGAGACGACCCTGCCCTGCTGCGTCTGGCGGTCGAAGCCCACCCCCGTGCGCTCGTGGGCGGGGGCGCCGCCCGGCCAGAGCACCACCATGCCGATGAAGACGGCGGTGGCGAAGGGGATCAGCACGGCCGCGATGACCTTGCGCAGGTGCTTCGAGACGGGGGCCGCCGGGCCGTGGCCGTGGCCGTGTCCGTGTCCGTGGGAATGACCGCCGTGGCCGGCGGAGTGGCCACCGTGGTGACCGGCGGACGGCCCGGACGAGTGTTCGGCGGAGTGCCCGGGGCCGTGGTGCTCGTGGCCGATGTGGCCAGGGGGCTCTGTGGGCTCGGTGGGGGGCTGCGGCGAGGGCGTCACCAGCAGATCATCGCAAGAGATGAGGGGGCCCACTGTTCAGCACGCCATGGATGACGCTAGCGTGGGGGCACCTTTGCACAACGCGGGAGCTCGGAGCACCGGGCTGAGAGGACGCTGATCACCGTACGCGCATCACGGATGCGTGCGGGAGGAGGCTGCGTCGACCGCCGAACCTGTTACCGGGTAATGCCGGCGTAGGGAGATAGGTCTCATGACCATTCAGGACGCACGCACGCCTGCCGTCGGCCAGGACGCCGACGGCCAGACCGAGCGCCAGCCCGGCTGGCACAAGGGCTACGTCGCGGGCTCCCGCCCCGACATCCGGGTGCCGGTCCGCCAGGTCCACCTCACCAACGGCAAGGACGTGACGCTCTACGACACGTCCGGTCCGTACACCGACCCCCAGATCGAGACCGACGTCCGCCGGGGCCTCGCCCCGCTGCGCGAGAACTGGATCATCGGCCGTGGCGACACCGAGGAGTACGCGGGCCGTCCCGTGCGCCCCGAGGACGACGGCATCAAGCACACCTCGCCCCGCGGTGGCCTCAAGAACCTCGACGCGGTCTTCCCGGGCCGCCCGCGTCAGCCCCGCCGGGGCCGTGACGGCCAGGCCGTCACGCAGCTCGCGTACGCCCGCCGGGGCGAGATCACCCCGGAGATGGAGTACGTCGCGATCCGCGAGAACGTCTCCCCCGAGGTCGTCCGCGAGGAGATCGCCGCAGGTCGCGCGGTGCTTCCCGCGAACGTGAACCACCCGGAGATCGAGCCGATGATCATCGGCAAGCGCTTCCTGGTGAAGGTCAACGCCAACATCGGCAACTCCGCGGTCACCTCCTCCATCGAGGAGGAGGTCGACAAGATGACCTGGGCGACCAAGTGGGGCGCCGACACGGTCATGGACCTCTCGACGGGCCGCAACATCCACACCACCCGCGAGTGGGTGCTGCGCAACTCCCCCGTCCCGATCGGCACCGTGCCGCTCTACCAGGCGCTGGAGAAGGTCGACGGCCGGGCCGAGGAGCTGACCTGGGAGATCTACAAGGACACGGTCATCGAGCAGGCCGAGCAGGGCGTCGACTACATGACGGTCCACGCCGGCGTGCTGCTGCCCTACGTGCCGCTGACCGCCCGCCGCAAGACCGGCATCGTCTCGCGCGGTGGCTCGATCATGGCCGCGTGGTGCCTCGCGCACCACAAGGAGAACTTCCTCTACACGAACTTCGAGGAGCTCTGCGACATCCTCGCGACGTACGACGTCACGTACTCGCTGGGTGACGGCCTGCGCCCCGGCTCCATCGCGGACGCCAACGACGCGGCGCAGTTCGCGGAGCTGAAGACGCTGGGCGAGCTCAACACGATCGCCAAGCGCCACAACGTGCAGACGATGATCGAGGGGCCGGGCCACGTCCCGATGCACAAGATCAAGGAGAACATCGACCTCCAGCAGGAGATCTGCGAGGAGGCGCCGTTCTACACGCTCGGCCCGCTCACCACGGACGTCGCGCCCGCCTACGACCACATCACCTCGGGCATCGGCGCCGCGATGATCGCCTGGTGGGGCACCGCGATGCTCTGCTACGTCACGCCCAAGGAGCACTTGGGCCTGCCCAACCGCGACGACGTGAAGACCGGCGTCATCACGTACAAGATCGCGGCGCACGCCGCCGACCTGGCCAAGGGGCACCCCGGCGCCCAGGAGTGGGACGACGCGCTGTCGGACGCGCGGTTCGAGTTCCGCTGGGAGGACCAGTTCAACCTGGCCCTCGACCCGGACACGGCCCGTGAGTTCCACGACGAGACCCTGCCCGCCGAGCCGGCCAAGACCGCGCACTTCTGCTCCATGTGCGGTCCGAAGTTCTGCTCGATGAAGATCTCGCAGGACATCCGGCGCGAGCACGGCGGCGACCTGAAGGCCGACGAGATCCAGGCGGGCATGGCGGAGAAGTCCGCCGAGTTCGCGGCCTCGGGCAACCGCGTCTACCTGCCGCTGGCCGACTGACGCGCCGCACGGACGGAGGGCGCCGCTCCCAGGCCTGTCGGGCCGGGGCGGCGCCCTGCCGCGTCAGGCGACCACGAGGTACGGGTCCACCTTGCGCCGTGCGAAACCGAGGTTGGCGAGGACCCGGTCCCGGTGCTCGTCGGGGAGGGCATCACCCGTGAGGAGCCGTTCGCAGCAGTCCAGCGACTCCCGGTACTCGCCGACCCAGTAGGCGGCCACGGCGAGTTCGTCGAGGGCGCGCCACTCGTACCACTCGGACTCGACGAACAGCACGTCGTCGGGGCGGGGGATCCGTACGGCCTGCCGGGCGAACATGTACGCGAGGGGCCAGCGGCCCTCGTTGCGGCAGACGCGGGCGAGATCGCCGAGCGATTCGGCGCGCGAGGGCCGGCTCTCGTGGGCACGCAGGTAGCGGTCGGTCACCTCGGCCGGCGGTCTCCCGATCCGGGCCGCGATCCGTGCCGCGTAGAGCCGGGCGCAGAAGGACTCCTCGGCGAATCCGCCCATGTCCGCCCGGAGGTCGTAGGCGGCGAGGGATTTCTCGGCTTCTCCCGCGTCGCGCCAGCTCTGCGCCAGGTAGAACGCGTAGCGCGCGTTGTCCGGTTCCTCGGCCAGCCCCTGTTCGAGGATCCTCGCGTCGTGCAGGTACTTCTCCCGCTCGCCGCCTTCGCGCTGACGGGCCCCGCCGCCGACGACGAGGATGTTGAGGCCCTCCAGCGTTCCGCGGCTGTACGGGGCCTCGCACGCGAGGTGTTCGTGGAGTACGCCGACGTATCTCCACGGCAGGCGCGTGGAGACGAGGGCGGGCCGCCAGTGGACGACGGGCTCGTGGTGCACGGCGAGGTGGTACGCGTCGAGCGTGAGGTCCGGCAACCGGAACCCGCACTCGACTTCCATCACGTCGTCGGCGTCGATGAACAGCAGGTAGTCCGCGCTGGAGCGGGCGAGCTCGATGGCCTCGCTGCGGCTGCCGTCGAACCCCCGCCAGGGCCGCTCGTGCAGGACGCCGGGCAGATCGGCGAGGTATTCCCGGATGACGTCCTGGGTCCCGTCGGTCGAGCCGGTGTCCACGATGACCCATGTGTCGATCAGCGGACGCACCGATTCGAGACATCTCCGGATCACGTGCGCCTCGTTCTTGACGATCATGCTGAGGCAGACTTTTGCTTTCACGAGCCGACGGTAGGCATCCGGGTCATGCCCTGCAAGGAAGCTCGAACGGCCATGGGGGGCGGATTATTAGTCCGACGAGTCGACTTGTTCGCACGGCCGGCGGGGGTCAATCCGGCCGGGGGTTAATCCGGCCGGTGGTCGGGGCCGCCGAAGTCCGGGCTGGTGAAGTCCGGGGGCGTGTAGCCGGGGCGGGGTCCCTCCGAGGGGGATCCGGGGCTGGTGAAGTCGGGTCGGCTGTATCCCAGGTTGGGGATGCGCCCGGCCGCCGGCGTTCTGGGGGTGGGGAAGCCCGGCCCCGCACTCGGATCGGCCAGCGCGTCCCGCAGGAACGGCATGATCCCCCGCTCCAGCAGGGCGTGCCGCCAGGCCTCGCGGGCCCGCGCCACCTCGTCCGGTACGGCCTCGGTCTCGTCCGCCGCCACTTCGGTCGCGCTGTTGCGGACGGCCGTCACGAGCAGCCCGATCACCGCGAACAGCAGCGCCGCGACGGTGAGCGCGCCGAACAGCCAACCCGCCGTCAGCATCGTCTTGGCGAAGGCCGGTTCGGGCTCGATCAGCTTCAGGCTGTAGCCCACGAGCAGGAATATCAGCATGGCCGTGCCCGCCAGGACGGGGGCGAGGACCGCGACCACGGCGCTGACGCCCGCGCCGCCGCCCATGCCCTGTCCGCCGTCCTCGTCCGCCGCGGCGCCGGGCGTGGACAGCACCTCGTCGCGCCGTTCCTCGCGGACCTTCACGTAGTGGCCGTACTCGGCGGCGGCCGCAGCCGCCAGCAGTGCGCTGGCCCCCTGGGCCATGGTGCGCAGCTGTTCGGCGTTCAGCCGTTCGCCGAGGGTGGCGAGCTCGGGCCGTTCGTTCGCGGTGCGCAGCGCCTCGTCGAGGAGCCGGTCGAATTCTGGTCGGTCTTCGGTCAGCAGGTGCGGAGCGCTGGTCATGTGCATCCCCCGATGCTCCGTAGAAGCCGGTATCCCCGCGTAGAACGGGGCGCCGGCACAAACGGAGGAGAGCCTGCTACGGATAGAGCGATGGTAGAGCGCCCGCACCACGCCGTGACAGGGGCTTTGCGGAAATACCCCTATGCGTAAGCTCTCAGTCGCTCAGAGGGAGTTGTACGACAAGCAGCTTGCCCGCCATCGTCACCCCGCCGTCCATCGCGATGGCGAGCCCGTCCGCGTACACATGCGGGCCGTCCACGGCCTCCGGGCCGCGCGACTCGTCCCCGTCCTCGGTGCCCACCTCGCCGAGCAGGTACGGGATGGGGCTGTGGCCGTGCACGACGCGGCTGCCGCCGTAGGTGTCGAGGAGTTCGCGGACGGCCTGCGGGCCGGTGCCCTCGTCGCGGAAGGCGAACCGCTTGGTGAACTTGCGGAAGAGGTCCCACGTGATGTCGGCGTCGCCCCGGTTGAGGAGCTCGTGGATGGTGTCGTTGACGTCCTCGATGGAGTCGCCGTAGTCGAGGTAGGCCGTGGTGTCGGAGTGCAGCAGCAGGTGGCCCTCCTCCAGGACGGCCGCGTCCAGCCGCGACATCCACTGCAGGTGCACGTCCTGCAGGCGCTCCATGTCGGAGCGCTGGCCGCCGTTGAGGAGCCAGGCGGCCTGGAAGGTGGCGGTGCCGGCGCCGGAGACGACGGGGGTGTCGCCGAACCGCTTGGCGCCGATGAGCAGCAGCTCGTGGTTGCCCATCAGGGCCTTGCAGTAGCCGCCCGCGGCGGCGGCCTCGGCGGACAGCCGCATCACGAGGTCGATGACGCCGATGCCGTCGGGGCCGCGGTCGGTGAAGTCGCCGAGGAACCAGAGCCGGGCGTTGCCGGCGGACCAGCGGCGGTCCGCGTCGATCAGGCCCTGGGCGTGGAGTTCGGTGACGAGCTCGTCGAGGTAGCCGTGGACGTCGCCGACGACGTAGAGCGGGCCGGGTCCGTCGGCCGCGGTCTCCTGCGGGACGTACTGGACCTGGACGGTGTCGCCGGGACCGCCGACGGCGCCGCGGCCGATGATCGGCAGGTCGCGGTGGGTCGGGGTGTAGCCCTCGAAGTCGTCGTCCTCGGGGCCCTGGCTCGTCGCGTGCGCGGGATGCGGGGCCGGCGGTGCGGCGGGCGGCGTGGCGAGCGGTGCGGGCGGTGCGGGCGGCACCGGTGCGGGCGGTGCGGGCGGCACCGGTGCGGGCGGCACCGGCGCGTAGCCGGGCTGCGGGGGCACGGCCGGCGTGCCGTCGTCGTAGTACGCCGGGTACGCGCCGTAGACGGGAGCCTCGTCGGTGTTCCCGGAAGATACGGCGTACGCGGCGGGTTCGGTGACTGGAACCCGGAAGTCCCGCAGCGTGTCCGTCCGCATCGCGGGTCCCTGACCGGCCCCCTGAGTCATCGACCCCTCCACCACCGTCGCGCTGCCGTACACCTGCGGACCCTCCTGACCTCCGGGGAGGAGGGTCCGTGATGTCGTGCGCCCATCATAGGAATGCGGCTCGCGCTCTGTGACGCACCAGGGGTGGTGAATCCTTAGCGGAGCCGATCGTTCCTACCGTTTTCTACCGATATCTGTGTTGCTGAAATGTTCGGCCGGGTCCCCGGCAGGCCGACCGGACGGTCTGGCGGTCAGTCCTTGGCCGGGGAACGGGGTGGGCTGACGGTCGTGCGCGGCTGCCTGCGCTGCGACGAGGTACGGATGATGAGCTCGGTCGGGACGACCTGTTCGACGGGGCGTCCGGTGTCCATTCCCTCGATCGCGTCGATGAGCAGCTGTACGACGGCGGTGCCGATGCGGCGCGGTTTGAGGGAGAGCGTGGTGATGGGCGGTTCGGTGTTGGCGTAGACGGTGGACTCGCTGCAGCACACGAGCAGCAGGTCCTCGGGGACGCGCAGGCCGTAGCGCCGGGCGGCGGCGAGCAGGTCGGTGCCGTTGGGGTCGAAGAGCCCGTAGACGGCGTCGGGCCGGTCGGGCCGGGCGAGGAGCCGGTCGGCGGCGACGGCGCCCGCGCACGGGTCGTGGGCGGGGTAGGACTCGTAGACGGGGTCCTGGCCGACGCGCTCGCACCAGTCGAGGTAGGCGGTGGTGGAGAGCCGGGTGTACGTGTCGGTGGTGGTGCCGGTCAGCAGGCCGATCCGGCGGGCGCCGGCGGCGGCGAGGTGGTCGAGCAGGCCGAGTACGGCGGCCTCGTGGTCGTTGTCGACCCAGGCGGTGACGGGGAGGGAGCCTGCGGGGCGGCCGTCGGAGACCACGGGCAGGCCCTGGCGGACCAGTTCGGTGACGACGGGATCGTGGTCGGAGGGGTCGATGACGACGGTGCCGTCGAGGGCGACGTTGGACCACACGTCGTGGCGGGAGGTGGCGGGGAGGATGACGAGGGCGTAGCCGCGGGCGAGCGCGGCCGAGGTGGCGGCCCTGGCCATCTCGGCGAAGTAGGCGAATTCGGTGAAGGTGAAAGGTTCATCCCCGTACGTCGTCACGGTCAGGCCGATGAGGCCCGACTTGCCGGTACGGAGGGTGCGGGCGGCGGCCGACGGGCGGTAGCCCAGCCGGTCGGCCACCTCGCGAACGTGGCGGCGGGTGGCGTCCGGCAGCCGTCCCTTGCCATTGAGCGCGTCGGAGACGGTTGTGATGGAGACGCCCGCCGCGGCGGCCACGTCCCTGATGCCTGCCCGGCCCTGTCGGCCGGCGGCCCGCCGGGTGGTCTCGGTCCGGCTCACCTGATGCTTCCCTGCTGCTGTCATGGCGAGCCGATAGTAGGGCTCGGGGGGGTGGGTGGTCCGGGTGCATATGCACCCGTTGACAGGCACGATTCTGCATGGTTCGCCACCCCCAATGACCTTGGAATTGAAGGTATTTGATTGCTGAGAGTGAGGGTGGAGCTTGTCGGCGGGTCCGGGCATGCCAAAACGGTGTGGTCTCGGGACGGTCTCAACTCACCTGCACGAGGGACGCGCGCCACGGCGCAGGCCACCGGCGCGCGCATATATGCGCGCGCTCCCCCGGATTCCAGGCGCCCCCCATTCTCGGAACGGCGGAATCCTCATAAGGTGAGCAGTATTGAGTCGACGGCGACGTCGGACGGGACGGTCGAGGAGGACCTGCGGTGAGCGAGAAGAGCCCGAAGCTGCGCGCCGAGCTGGACGGCATTCCGACGTACAAGCCCGGGAAGCCGGCTGCCGCGGGAGGACCCGTCGCGTACAAGCTGTCGTCGAACGAGAACCCGTACCCGCCGCTGCCCGGCGTGCTCGAGACCGCGGTCTCGGCGGCCGGCAGCTTCAACCGGTACCCCGACATGGCCTGCACCGGCCTCGTGAACGAGCTCGCCGAGCGCTTCGGGGTGCCCGTCGAGCACATCGCCACGGGCACCGGCTCGGTCGGCGTGGCCCAGTCGCTGATCCAGGCGGCGGCAGGCCCGGGCGACGAGGTGATCTACGCCTGGCGCTCCTTCGAGGCGTACCCGATCCTCACGCAGATCGCGGGCGCGACCTCGGTGCAGGTCCCGCTGACCGACGGGGACGTGCACGATCTGGAGGCCATGGCGGCGGCGATCACCGACCGCACCCGGCTGATCTTCGTCTGCAACCCGAACAACCCCACGGGCACCGCCGTGCGCCGCGCCGAGCTGGAGCGCTTCCTGGACCGGGTGCCCTCGGACGTCCTGGTGGTCCTGGACGAGGCGTACCGCGAGTTCGTGCGCGACACGGACGTCCCGGACGGCGTCGAGCTCTACCGCCACCGCCCGAACGTGGCCGTGCTGCGTACGTTCTCCAAGGCGTACGGGCTGGCCGGCCTGCGGGTCGGCTTCGCCATCGCGCACGAGCCGGTGGCCGCGGCGCTGCGCAAGACGGCCATGCCGTTCGGCGTCAGCCAGCTCGCGCAGGACGCGGCGGTGGCCTCGCTCCGCGCCGAGGACGAGCTGATGGGCCGCGTGGGGGCGCTGGTGTGCGAGCGTGCGCGGGTGCACGAGACGCTGCTCGCGCAGGGCTGGTCCGTGCCGGACACCCAGGCGAACTTCGTGTGGATGCGGCTGGGGGAGCGGACCGCCGAGTTCGCGGCGGCCTGCGAGAAGGCCGGTGTGGTGGTCCGGCCCTTCGCGGGCGAGGGCCTGCGGGTCACGATCGGTGAGACCGAGGCGAACGACCTCTTCCTGCACACGGCGGAGGCGTTCTTCAAGGAGCTGTAGGCGGTCGTGGTTGTCCTGGCGGCCGGACCCGGCAGGGGTCGGTCAGGCCCGGTGCGGGTGCGCGGAGAGCGCCCGGCCGGGTCCTAGGCCAGTTCCACGCGGACGGGATCGCCGTCGCGGACGGTGGAGAGCAGGCGGGGGTCGCCGTCGAACGAGCCGAGCACGTTGCACGGGCTCGCCAGGCGGCTCTCGCCTCCGCGTGAGATGGGTGTGGGGCCGTAGGGCAGCGCGAGCGCGTCGCCCTCGGTCCAGAACGCGACCGTGCCCGGCTCGACGACCTGCCGGGCGTCGTGTTCCAGGGCCACGGAGACGCCGGTGTCGAAGTAGACCTCCTCGCCCCAGGTGTTCGCGGAGGCGGAGATCGGAAGGGCCTCGGCCAGTGCCTTGCTGGTCGGGGTGTCGTCGAGGGTCGCGGTGAGCTGGCCCGCAGGCCAGGAAATCCGTATCTGCATGAGCCGCATTCAACAATCTGTTGAATGGATTGGCTAGGGGGGTACCCCCCTGGTGGCTTCCGAAGGTGGTAGGACATAATGCTTGTGAATGTGAACGCGTTCACAAGCGCGTTCTGCTTTCTCCCGGATTGAGTAGGACACACCAGGCAGACTGCGTGACCACGCCGACGCGAAGGAGACGAGGACGTGGACCTGGCTTTGGCGCCGGAAACTCTGGCGCGCTGGCAGTTCGGCATCACCACCGTCTATCACTTCCTCTTCGTACCCCTGACGATCTCGCTCGCCGCGCTCACGGCCGGCCTGCAGACCGCCTGGGTGCGCACCGAGAAGGAGAAGTACCTCAGGGCCACGAAGTTCTGGGGAAAGCTCTTCTTGATCAATATCGCGATGGGTGTCGTCACCGGCATCGTCCAGGAGTTCCAGTTCGGCATGAACTGGTCCGACTACTCGCGCTTCGTCGGCGACATCTTCGGTGCCCCGCTGGCATTCGAAGCGCTGATCGCGTTCTTCTTCGAGTCGACCTTCATCGGTCTGTGGATCTTCGGCTGGGACAAGCTGCCCAAGAAGATCCACCTGGCCTGCATCTGGATGGTGTCCATCGGCACCGTCCTCTCCGCCTACTTCATCCTGGCGGCCAATTCCTGGATGCAGCACCCGGTCGGCTACCGCATCAACGAGGAGCGGGGCCGGGCCGAGCTCACCGACTTCTGGCTCGTGCTCACCCAGAACACCGCCCTCACCCAGTTCTTCCACACCATCACGGCCGCCTTCCTGGTGGGCGGTGCGTTTATGGCCGGCATCGCCGCCTTCCACCTGGCGCGCAAGAGGCACATCCCCGTGATGCGGAGCTCGCTGCGGCTCGGCCTGATCGTCATGATCATCGCCGGTATGGGCACGGCCCTGAGCGGTGACCTGCTCGGCAAGGTGATGTTCAAGCAGCAGCCCATGAAGATGGCCGCCGCCGAAGCGCTCTGGGACGGCGAGGCGCCGGCCCCCTTCTCGATCTTCGCCTACGGCGACGTGGAGAAGGGCCACAACAAGGTCGCCATAGAGATTCCCGGCCTGCTGTCCTTCCTGGCCAACGACGACTTCACCTCGTTCGTCCCGGGCATCAACGACGTCAACAAGGCGGAGCAGGAGAAGTTCGGCCCCGGCGACTACCGGCCCAACATCCCGGTCGCCTACTGGGGCTTCCGCTGGATGATCGGCTTCGGCATGGCCTCCCTCGGCGTCGGCGTGCTGGGTCTGTGGCTGACCCGCAAGAAGTTCATGCTGCCGCCGGGTCTGCGCACCGGGGAGGACGAGGCCCCGAACCTGGTCCTCTTCAAGAAGGCGCTGAGCCCGAAGTTCGCGAACCTCTACTGGATCGTCGCGCTCTGGACGATGGGCTTCCCGCTGATCGCCAACTCGTGGGGCTGGATCTTCACCGAGATGGGGCGCCAGCCCTGGGTGGTCTACGGAGTCCTGCGCACCCGGGACGCGGTCTCGCCGAACGTCTCCCAGGCCGAGGTGCTCACCTCGATGATCGGCTTCACCCTCCTCTACGCGGTGCTCGCCGTCATCGAGGTCAAGCTCCTCGTCAAGTACGTCAAGGCCGGACCGCCCGAGCTCACCGAGGCCGATCTCAACCCGCCCACCAAGATCGGCGGGGACGACAAGAACCCCGACCGGCCGATGGCCTTCTCGTACTGAGGCTGAGGAGACCGCACCATGCAACTCCACGACGTCTGGTTCGTACTCATCGCCGTCCTGTGGACCGGCTACTTCTTCCTGGAGGGCTTCGACTTCGGAGTCGGCGTACTGACCAAGCTGCTCGCCCGCGACCGTACGGAGAGGCGGGTCCTGATCAACACGATCGGGCCCGTGTGGGACGGCAACGAGGTCTGGCTGCTCACGGCGGGCGGTGCGACCTTCGCCGCCTTCCCCGAGTGGTACGCCACCCTCTTCTCCGGCTTCTACCTGCCGCTGCTGCTCATCCTGGTCTGCCTCATCGTCCGCGGCGTCGCCTTCGAATACCGGCACAAGCGCTCCGAGGACCGGTGGCAGACCAACTGGGAACACGCGATCTTCTGGACCTCGCTGATCCCCGCCTTCCTGTGGGGCGTGGCCTTCGCCAATATCGTCCGCGGCGTGAAGATCGACGAGAACATGGAGTACGTCGGCAGCCTCTTCGACCTGCTCAACGTCTACTCGATCCTGGGCGGACTGGTCACCCTCACCCTCTTCACCTTCCACGGCGCGGTCTTCACCTCGCTGAAGACGGTCGGGGACATCCGGGACCGCTCGCGGAAGCTGGCGACCGGGCTGGGCGTCGTCACCGCCGTGCTGGCCCTGGTCTTCCTGACCTGGACCCAGGTCTCCCGCGGCGACGGCAAGAGCCTGGTCGCGATGGCCGTCGCCGTGCTGGCCCTGCTCGGGGCGCTCGGCGCCAACCTGAGGGGCCGCGAGGGCTGGTCCTTCGCCCTGTCCGGGGTCACCATCGCGGCCGCCGTCGCGATGCTCTTCCTGACGCTCTTCCCGAACGTCATGCCGTCCTCGCTGAACGATGCCTGGAACCTCACGGTCACCAACGCCTCGTCCAGCCCGTACACCTTGAAGATCATGACCTGGTGCGCGGCCGTGGCCACCCCGCTCGTCCTCCTCTATCAGGGCTGGACGTACTGGGTGTTCCGCAAGCGGATCGGTACGCAGCACATCGTCGACGTGCACTGAGTTCCCGCACCACCCCGCCGTCCGACCCTCCCTTGGGGGATGTTTCACGTGAAACCGATCGACCCGCGCCTGCTTCGGTACGCCCGCGCCACCCGCCTCTTCCTGGGCGCCGTGGTGGCCCTGGGGCTGGTCGGGGCGGGGCTGGTCGTCGGTCAGGCGATGCTGATCGCCGAGATCGTGGTCGGAGCCTTCGAGAAGGGCCTGGGCGGCGAAGCGCTCCGGACGCCGCTGCTGCTGCTCGCGGCGGTGGCGCTCGGGCGCGGCCTGATCGCCTGGCTGACGGAGCTGGCCGCGCACCGCGCCGGCGCGGCGGTGAAATCGGAGCTCCGGGGCCGGCTGCTGGAACGGGCCGCGGACCTCGGCCCCGGCCGGCCCCCCGGGCAGAGGACCGGGTCGCTGGTGTCACTGGCCACCCGGGGGGCGGACGCGCTCGACGACTACTTCTCCCGCTACCTGCCCCAGCTGGGGCTCGCGGTGGTCGTTCCGGTGGCGGTCCTGGCCCGCATCGTCACCGAGGACTGGGTGTCGGCGGCCATCATCGTGGTCACGCTGCCCCTGATCCCCGTGTTCATGGTGCTCATCGGCATGGCCACCCAGTCCCGGATGGACCGCCAGTGGCGGCTGCTGTCCCGGCTGTCGGGGCACTTCCTCGACGTGGTGGCCGGCCTTCCCACGCTGAAGGTCTTCGGCCGGGCCAAGGCGCAGGCCGAGTCGATCCGCAAGATCACCGACGACTACCGGCGCGCGACGATGCGGACCCTGCGCCTCGCCTTCCTCTCCTCCTTCGCGCTGGAACTGCTGGCGACCCTGTCGGTGGCCCTGGTCGCCGTCACCATCGGCATGCGACTGGTCCACGGTGAACTGGACCTCTACACCGGCCTGGTCATCCTGATCCTGGCGCCCGAGGCGTACCTGCCGCTGCGGCAGGTGGGGGCTCAGTACCACGCGGCCGCGGAAGGACTGGCGGCCGCGGAGGAGGTCTTCGCGATCCTGGAGGCTCCCGCCACCGGCCCGGCGGGGACGGCCGGGCTGCCCGCCGGCGCCCCCCTGCGGATCGAGATCGACGGGGTCGCCGTCCGCTACGAGGGCCGGGGCGAGGACTCTCCCGGGCCGGTCTCGCTGACCGTCGCTCCGGGGGAGTGCGTGGCCCTCACCGGACCAAGCGGCGCGGGCAAGTCCACCCTGCTCCAGGTGCTGCTGGGGTTCGTGACGCCCACCGCGGGGCGGGTGCGGATCGCCGGCGTGGACCTGGCCGAGCTGTCCCCGGCGCATTGGCGGGAGCAGGTCGCGTGGGTGCCGCAGCGACCGCACCTGTTCGCCGGGACGATCGCCGAGAACGTCCGACTGGCCCGCGCGGGGGCCTCCGGCAGCGAGGTGGACGCGGCCCTGAAGGACGCCGGGGCCTGGGAGTTCGTGACCGCGCTGCCGCGCGGGGCGCAGACCCTGCTCGGTGAGGGCGGTGTGGGACTGTCCGCGGGGCAGCGCCAGCGGCTGGCCCTGGCGCGTGCCTTCCTCGCGGACCGGCCCGTGCTGCTCCTGGACGAGCCGACGGCGGCCTTGGACGGTGAGACCGAGGCGGGGATCGTGGACGCGGTCCGGCGACTGTCCTCGGGGCGGACCGTCCTGCTGGTCGTGCACCGGCCGGCGCTGCTCGCGGTCGCGGACCGGGTGGTCCCGATGGCTGCCGGCGGCCCCGCCGAGCTCCTCGCCAACGGACGCCACGGGGGGCCTCATGCCGAGGGGGCGCGCCCCGACGGTGCGCTTCCCGAGGGACGTCCCCTCGGCGGTGCGCTTCCCGAGGGGCCGGACCCGGAGGGGCTGCTCCCCCACGCGGGCGCTTCCCGTGACGGAGCCCGTGCCCAGTCCCCCGGCGACAGCGGCCCGGACGCCGGGGAGTGGATCCTCGGCGCCGCGCCCGAACGGGTGCGGGCCGGCCGCGGGACCGACGCGCGCGGGGCCGATCCGCTGCGCCGGGTGCGGGCGGTGGCCAGGGCCTGGCAGGGACGGTTCAGGCTCGGCCTGCTGCTCGGGGCGCTGGCCGTGGGGTGCAGCGTCGGCCTGATGGCCGTGTCCGGCTGGCTGATCTCACGGGCCTCCGAACAGCCGCCCGTGCTCTATCTGATGGTGGCCGTCACGGCCACGCGGGCCTTCGGAATGGGCCGCGCCGTCTTCCGGTACGCGGAACGGCTCGTCTCCCACGACGCCGTGCTGCGGATGCTCGCCGACCTGCGGGTGTCCGTCTACCGGCGGCTGGAGCGCATCGCGCCCGCCGGGCTGCGCGAGCACCGGCGCGGGGACCTGTTGGCCCGACTGGTGGCCGACGCCGACGCCCTCCAGGACTACTGGCTGCGCTGGCTGCTGCCGGTCGGCACCGCGGTGCTCGTCGGGACCGGTTCGGTCGCCTTCACCACCTGGCTCCTTCCCGAGGCCGGCGCCGTGCTCGCCACCGGGCTGCTCGCCGCCGGCATCGGGGTGCCGCTGGTCAGCGGGGCCTGCGCCCGCCGGGCGGAGCGCCGGCTCGCGCCCGCCCGGGGTGAGCTCGCCACCCGGGTGGCCGATCTCCTCACCGGAACCGCGGAGCTGACCGTGGCCGGTGCGCTGGAGGACCGCAAGGGCCGTGCGCGGGAGAGCGACGCCGTGCTGACCGGCATCGCGGCGCGGGGCGCCGCCGCGAGCGGGCTGGGCGGCGGGCTGTCCGCCCTCGTGTGCGGGCTCACCGTGGTGGCCGCCGCAGCCGTCGCCGCGAACGCCGTCCACGACGGGCGGCTGTCCGGGGTGGCCATGGCCGTCGCGGTCCTGACGCCCCTCGCCGCCTTCGAGGCGGTGAACGGGCTGCCGCTCGCCGTCCAGTACCGCCAGCGGGTGCGCCGCAGCGCGGAGCGGGTCTACGAGGTCATCGACGCGCCGGTCCCGGTCACCGAGCCGGAGCAGCCCGCCGCCGCCCCGGCTTCGCCCTTCCCGCTGCGGCTGACGGGGCTCGCCGCCCGCCACCCCGGCCAGGACCGGAACGCCCTGCACGGGCTGGACCTGACCCTGGAGGCCGGCCGCCGCATCGCCGTCGTCGGCCCCTCGGGCTCCGGAAAGACCACGCTGGCCCAGGTCATGCTCCGCTTCCTGGATCCGCGCGAGGGCGCGTACACCCTGGGCGGGGCCGACGCGCGCACCCTCGACGGCGACGACGTCCGCGCGCTCGTGGGCCTGTGCGCCCAGGACGCGCACATCTTCGACAGCTCGGTGCGGGAGAACCTGCGCCTGGCCCGGACCGGGGCGAGTGAGGAGCAGCTGCGTGACGCGCTGGCCGCGGCCCGGCTGCTCGAGTGGGCCGACGGACTTCCGGACGGCCTGGACACCCTGGTCGGCGAGCACGGCGAGCGGATCTCGGGCGGTCAGCGCCAGCGACTGGCCCTGGCCCGGGCACTGCTCGCGGACTTCCCCGTACTCGTCCTGGACGAGCCGGCCGAGCACTTGGACCTGGCCACGGCGGACGCTCTGACGGCGGACCTGCTGGCCGCGACCGAGGGCCGGACCACCGTGCTGATCACACACCGGTTGGCCGGCCTGGCGGCGGTGGACGAGGTGATCGTGCTGGACCACGGCCAGATCGTGCAGCGCGGCGCGTACGCGGAGCTGGCCGCGGCCGAGGGACCGCTGCGGAGGCTGCTGGAGCGTGAAAGGGCCACGGACGGTACTTTGGCCAACTTTCCCCGCTAATGGGGACTAACTAGTCTCAAGGGCATGTCAGCGCAGCAGTCGCACCAGTCGCCGGATTCCTCGGATCCGCTGCCGGATCCCTCGCCGGCCGCACCGGCCGTGCCCGCGACGTCGGACCCGCTGGTGGCCGCCACCGAGGCCACCAGGAGCCTGCAGGGCCTGTCCACCGAGCTCACGGCGCGGGTACCGCAACTGCTGGAGGCGATGCGGTCGGTCGGCACCGGCCTCGAACTGCATTCCACGCTGGACCGCATCTGCGAGACCGCGGCCGAGCTCGCGGGTGCCCGCTACGCGGCGATCGGTGTCGTCGACACGGAGGGCCGCGGGCTCTCGGACTTCGTCACCCACGGGATCGCCCCGGAGCCGGCCCGGAAGATCGGACACCGTCCGGACGGGAAGCGCGGCCTGCTCGGAGCACTGATCTCACATTCCGACACCGTTCTGCTCACCGATCTGACCAAGGATCCGCGCTCAGCGGGGTTCCCGGCGCACCACCCGCCCATGAAGACCTTCCTCGGTGTCCCGATCCGGGTGCAGGGAGAGATCTTCGGCAATCTGTACCTCGCAGAGAAGAAGGACGGCGAGTTCAACGACTACGACGTCCACATGGTCCGGGTCCTGGCCACCGAGGCCGGCATCGCCATCGGCAACGCCCGGTTGTACGAGGCCGCCATGCAGCGCGAGCGCTGGATCGACGGCTCGGTGGCCGTCACCACCGCCCTCCTGTCCGGCGGGGACGCGGACGACGCCCTCGTGGTGGTGGCGGAGCAGGCCCGCCGGCTGGCCGACTCCTCCGCGGGGATCGTGCTGCTGCCGGCCGAGGAGGGCGGGATGGAGATCGTCGCCGTCTCGGCCGAGAACCCGGCCACCTCGCTCGGTGTGGTGATCCCGGCCGAGAGCCCGGTGGTGGACAGCCTGTTGCGCGGCGAGCCGGTCTTCGTGGACGACGCCTCGTCCGACCCCCGCACGATCAACAAGCTGACCAGCCAGTTCGGGCCCTGCATGATGCTGCCGCTGCACAGCGGCGGGCGGGTGCTGGGCGCGCTGGTCACCCCCCGGGGGCGAGGCGAGCGACCGTTCAGCGAGGCCGAGCGGACCCTGGCGACTCAGTTCGCCTCGCAGGCGGCGCTCGCCCTGATGATGGCCGAGGCGCAGCGCGACCGTGAGCGGCTGGCCGTGTTGGAGGACCGGGACAGGATCGCCCGCGACCTGCACGACCTGGTCATCCAGCGGCTGTTCGCCACCGGGATGATGCTGGAGGGCGCCCAGCGCCGGTCCATCGTTCCCGAGGTCCGTGACGGCGTGGGCAAGGCCGTGGACGAACTGGACGTGACGATCCAGGAGATCCGCACCGCCATCTTCGCCCTCCAGCAGGGCCCTGCGGAGGCTCCGTCAGGGTTGCGCACCCGGGTGCTGCGGGAGATCAACATGGCCGCCGTGCCCCTGGGCTTCAAGCCCGCGCACCGCTTCGTCGGCCCGATCGACACCGTCGTCGACGAGCTGGTCGGCAAGAACCTGATCGCCGCACTGCGCGAGGCGCTCTCCAACGCCTTCCGCCATGCCGACGCGTCCCGGATCGAGGTGGTCCTGGACTGCACCGGCACGCTCGCCGACGGACGTCCCGGGGTCCGGCTGGAGGTCGCCGACGACGGGGTGGGCATCGCCGAAGGGGGCCGGCGCAGCGGGCTGCGCAATCTGCGCCGACGGGCCGAGTCGCTGGGCGGCGCCAGCTCGTACGGCCCGGGCCTCGGCGAGGACGGCGGTGGGACCACCGTGGTGTGGGAGGCCCCGCTCTGAGACGCCCGGTGCCCGGTGCCGTGTGCTCGGCTGCTCAGACCTGTCGCTGTGCGATGAGCTCGGCCAGGATCCGCTCGATGACGAGGGCGACCCCGTCCTCGTTGTTGGCGACCGTGCGGCCGGACGCGGCCGCGATCACATCCGGGTGGGCGTTGCCCATCGCGTACGAGGTGCCGGCCCAGCTGAGCATCTCCACGTCGTTCGGCATGTCCCCGAACGCGACGACCTCGTCGGGGGAAATGCCGCGCTCGGCGCAGCACAAGGCCAGCGTGCTGGCCTTGGAGACCCCGTGCCCGCTGATCTCCAGCAGGGCCGTGGGGCTGGAGCGGGTGATCGACGCGTAGGCGCCGGCGGCGGAGCGGGCCAGCGTCAGGAACTCGTCCGGGGCGATCTCGGCGTGGTGCGCCAGCAGCTTCAGCACGGGCGCCCCGCCCCCGTCCGTGTCCTCCCGCAGCAGCTCCTCAGCCGTGGCGATCCTGGCGGCCGGGTCCTTGAAGAACGGCGGGTACTCCGGCTCGTAGTTGATGCCGGTGGTCAGCTCGACCGCGAAGGACGTGCCGGGTGCGGCGATCCGCAGGGCATCGACGACGGCGAGCGCGGCCGCCCGCGGGAGGGACCTGACCTGGACGAACTCCCGTCCGGCGTGCAGGTCGACGACCGCCGCGCCATTGGCGCAGATCGCGAGGCCGTGCCCGTGGACGTGATCGCTGACCACGTCCATCCAGCGGGCCGGGCGTCCGGTGACGAAGAAGACCTCGATTCCGGCCTCCTCGGCGGCGGCGAGCGCCGCGACGGTACGCGGCGAGACGGATTTGTCGTCGCGCAGCAGGGTGCCGTCGAGGTCGGTGGCGATGAGCCGGGGCGTGGGGGTGGGCCCGTCCGGGCGCTGGGGAGCCGAGGTCACGCTCCATCTTCGCCCATGGTCGGGGGCGGTCGAACCATGATCAGGTCTGGTTGTCGCGCCGGATGATGTTTCCCACGAGGCGATGTTTCACGTGAAACATCGCCTCGCCGTAGGCTCGACGCATGAGTCTGCGTCTGAGCACGGTGATCCTTCCGGTACGTCGATGGCACGAGGGAGGCCGCGATCAGTGGCTCCGGGCTGAGCAGCTCGGATTCCACACCGCCTACACCTACGACCACCTGTCCTGGCGGACCTTCCGTGACGGCCCCTGGTTCGGTGCGCTGCCCACCCTGACCGCGGCGGCCACCACCACCGAGCGGCTGCGCCTGGGCACGCTCGTCACCTCGCCGAACTTCCGCCACCCGGTGACCCTCGCCAAGGAGCTCATGTCCCTGGACGACATCTCCGGTGGGCGCATCACCCTCGGCATCGGAGCGGGCGGCAATGGCTTCGACGCGACCGCGCTGGGCCAGGACCCCTGGTCCCCGCGTGAGCGCGCGGACCGCTTCGCGGAGTTCGTGCCCCTGTTGGACCAGTTGCTGACCGAGGGCTCGGTGAGCCACGAGGGCACCTTCTACTCCGCCGAAGAGGCCCGCAACATCCCCGGCTGCGTGCAGGGGCCGCGACTGCCCTTCGCGGTCGCCGCGACCGGACCGCGCGGTCTGCGGCTCGCCGCCCGCCACGGCCAGGCCTGGGTGACCACGGGCGACCCGAAGCTCTTCGAGGAGGGCACCCCCGAGCAGTCGCGTGAGGCCCTGCGCGGCCAGCTCGAACGGCTCGACAAGGCCTTCGTGGAGATCGGGCGGGATCCCGAGCCCATGGAGAAGATCCTGCTGACCGGCTTCACGCCCGAGGCCAACACCGTGCTGGAGTCGGTGGACGCGTTCGTCGACTTCGCCGGCCGCCACCGCGAGCTCGGCTTCACCGAGCTGGTGATCCACGCGCCGATCCCGGACTCCGACTTCGCCGCCGACGAGGCCGTCTTCGAGAAGATCGCCACCGAGGCCCTGGCCCAGCTCGACAGGTGACCCGCCGTCCGTCGCCGCTCCGGACGGGAGCGGCGACGGACGACGGCGACCGGCGGCGACGGCGATCGGGGTTCTACGCCCCGTTCAGCTGCTCGAAAAGACGCTCCGCCGACGGCAGGAGCCAGTCGGGCAGCTCCTCCTCGGGCCGTGCCCGCACCTCGTCGATCAGCGCGGCGACGCGCGCTGCCCCCGCCTTCGCGTCACCCCGCTCCTGCTCCGTCCAGGCCGCGTTGTTCAGGCACTGGAACCGGTCCCGCAGATGATCGGGACCGAGCTCGGCGTAGGCCCGGGCGGCCCGGTCCCACAGCTCGATCTCCTCCAGGCGCAGCGCGTCGGCCTCCGCGCGTCCCAACCGGGCGGCCGTGACCGGGCTCGCGGCGTCGACGGCATCGTCCCGGGCCTCGTCTTCCGGGGCCGCCTCGTTCGTGCTGACGTGCCGGTCGAGGACCTGCGCCAGCTGGTGCCAGGTCTGGGCGAGCTCGGACCGCAGCTCAGGAGCACCGGGATCCGCGGCCAGGGCCGCCTCCAACACCCGGGCGGCCTCGTCCATCCGGCCCCGGGCCTGCTCCACCGTCGCGGCGTCGACCTCCTCGCGCAGCCCCAGCCAGGCGAGGGAGCGCAGCACCCGTACCTCGGCGACCGGGGCCTCGCCCGTCAGCCGGTGCAGTTCGAGGGCGCGCTCGTAGGCGGCGATCGCCTCCGCGGGCAGCCCCGCGTCGGACAGGGCGTCGGCGGCCGACTGCGCGAAGCCCGCCTGCGGACGCGGATCCTCCCAGCCCTTGGTCAGCTCCGCCGCCAGCAGGTACTGCTCCGCCGCGGGCCGTGGCTCGTTCAGCCGGCGCAGCAGGTCGCCCAGGAACTCCCGTACGGACACCGCCTGCTGCTCGCCGTGCTCCAGCAGGTCCGGCAGGGCCGACTGCAGGACCTCGGCGGCCTCGGCGGCCCGGTCCTCGCGCGCGTACGCCCGGGCCAGCAGCAGCCGGGCCTGCGCCCCGCCGTCCGCGGTGAGACCGGCCTGGTCGAACCAGTGCGCTGCGGCCAGCGCGAGCGCCGCGGCCTCCTGTGCAGGTCCGCCCCGCCGCAGCACGATGTCCGCGAGGGTCAGCCGTACGACGCCCTGCGCCTCGGCGTCGGTCAGTTCGGCTGCGTGCTCAAGCCCGGAACGCGCCGCCTCCTCACCTCTTCGGGCCGGTCCAACGACATCAGCACCCCGGCCCGCAGCACCAGCGGATCCACGGCCTGCCACGGCCGGCCGGCGGTGATCGCCCGCGCCGCGGACGTCGCCAGCAGCGGCAGGGCCCGCTCCGGGTCGCCCTGCGCGAGGGCCACCCGGCCCAGCATCTCCTCGGCGTCCGCGACCACGTCCGCCGCCACGTCCCCGTAGGCGGCGATGAAGGCGGTCAGCTCGGCGGCGAGCTCACCGTGACCGTGCCCTTCCCCCATGCCGTGGTGGTCGTCCTGGTGGTGGTCGTCCGGGCCGGCCGCCTCGACCGAGCGCAGGTACGACTCCACGCGGATCGAGGACAGTTCCGCGAGCGCGATCCGCCGGGCCCGCAACGGTTCGGCGGCGTCCAGTGCCTCCGCGGACCGCAGGGCGATCCGCAGCAGCTCCCGGATCTCCTCGGGTGCGGCCCCCGACTGCGCGGCGACGCTCGCCAGCCGCAGCTCGGCGAGCGCGGCGCGCTCCGCCCGTCCGAGCGCCCGGTAGGCGTCACGGACCGCGGCGAGGAGTCGGGGAGCCTCTTCGGCCCCGCGCCGCGCGGCGGCCAAGGCCTGCTGGTCCGCGAGGTCGGCGTGGACCAGCGGATCGGGCTCCGGCTGCGCCTCCACCCGTACGGCCACCTCGGCCCACAGGGCGTCCGCACCCGGATGGCTCACGTCCCGGGCGCCGCGGGCCCGCTCCACGAGATCGGTGAACCCGGTGGGCACCGCGACCGGCGCGGACACGGACGGGGCGGCGCCCACGACGGCACCGGCCGCGTCGGTCCGCGGCAGGTCCGCACTGCGCACCCCCAGCGGCAGCGCCCCCACCAGCGGCTCCTGGCCCACCCGCGCGAGGAAGCGGTCCGAGACCCGGGTCGTACCGTTGCGCGCGTCGAACTGCCGGGCGATGTCCAGGCAGCCCGAGTGGAGCACCTCGTACAGCTCGGAGACCGTACGGGGTGCCCCCTCGTACACCACGGCAGGGCTCCGGCCGTGGCCCAGCTCCTCCAGACGGCGCAGCAGCACGAGGATGCCGCCGTGGAAGGCCAGCCGGTCGTCGAGATTGGCGAGCGGAGCCACGTGGGCGGCGTGCTCGGCCAGGATCTCCAGTCCGCGCGACTCGTTGCCGGTGAGCGCGCAGAACTCGATGTGCTTGCCGACCGACGGCAGCAGGCTGTCGTTGCCGCGGGCCATGCGGTAGCCGCGCACGTGGTTCGAGCGCGCCTCGTCGACCCGGCCCAGCCGCAGCAGCGGCAGCAGCGAGGTGGCCAGGACCCGGTGCGGCTCCTCGGCGCAGACCAGATCGCCCGCGAGCACCGGCTTCCACCGCTCCAGTGCCTCGGCGTCATGGCCCTGCACGACGGCGTACTGGCCCTGGCCGTTGAGCTCGCAGGCCTGGCAGTCGCTCATGTCGTCGCGCTCGGCCGCCAGCCAGCGCCGGAAGGCCCGCTCGGCGCGTTCGTCGTCGCCGACCGCATGGGCGAGCCACAGCTCGGCCTCGCGCACGGGCCGCTCGCTGTACCCCGCGATCTTGTAGCGGCGCTCCATCTCGTCCAGCCAGCCGACCGCCGATTCCAGCGGGATCCCGGGAGAGTCCGAGATGGCCGAGGCCACCCACTTGAACTGCCAGAACAGCGAGTGCGCGTCCCATTCGCCGAAGGCGCCCGGGTCGTTGTCGTACTCCTGGAGCAGCCGCGCGAAGGGCACCAGCATCTTCGACGACTCGGAGCTGTAGAGGTAGGCGTTGATCAGGTTGTCCAGGGCCTCGCGGAACAGCGGGCGGTCGCCGTTCGCCTCGGCCGCCCCGACCAGGGCCTCGGCGTGCGCGTTGCGCGCCGCGCCGTTCGGCGCTTCGCGGTTCTCCGCCAGACCCCGCACGATCTCCTCGCGCGTCAGCGTCGTCACTTCTGGTCCTCCTGGGCGTCGCGGGCATCGGTGGAGTGCGTCGCCCATTCCAGGAGCCCGAGGAAGGCCCGGTTGAGCAGCGTGGAGTCGGCGGGGCGCAGCGGGCGCTGCGACATCAGCAGGGCCTGCCCGTACAGCGATTCGACGGCGGTGCCGGTCAGCGCCTCGTCGGGAAGGGCGGCGATCCGCCGGATCAGCGGATTGTTGTGGTTGAGGACCAGCCGGGCGCGCGGCGCGGAGCCCCGCAGCGCGCCGAGGATCCCGCTCCACAGGGAGTCGGCGCTCTCCAGTGCGGCGGTGCGGTCGCGCTCCTGGCGGGCCTGGCGGTCGTCGAGGTAGAGCGCGGGGACGGCGACGGGCTGGAAGGCGCGCAGCACCACGTCGCAGCCCTGGGGTTCCAGGCGGGTGCGTGCGGTGGCCAGGAAGGCGGCGAGCTCCAGTTCGGCTGCGGTCGGCACCGGGTCCAGCCGCTCGGTGACGGCTCCGGCGTCCAGTTCGGTGATCTTGAGGTCGGGCCGCACGGCGGGCAGCAGCGCCAGCAGGTCCGCGTCGTAGGTGTAGCCGGCGTTGATGACGCCGAGCCCGTGGGCCGCGGCGATCGGTGCGATCTGGCGGAACTCCTCGACCGTGCGCGTGAAGTGGATGTCCGTGTGGGCGGCCGCGAACTCCTGCAGGCTCATCGAGCCGTCGCTGGTCTCGAACGGCAGCCACGGCAGCATCAGCCCGAGCAGTTCGGAGTCGTGCCGGGCCATGGACTTCACACCGAGGTGGTGGACGCGCAGGAAGGCGGCCAGGCGGTCCGGTTCGCTCGCGGCGAGCTCGGCGAGCCAGCCGCGGACGCGGGCGCCTAGCGCCTCCCGTACGGCGGCCAGGGTCTCGTCGTCGTAGAGGTTCTCCCGGGAGGCGGTGGGCCGCAGGGTGTCCGTGTCGAGGACGGCGCGGACGAAGAAGGCCCAGTCCGGCAGCAGGTTGTCGGCCCGGTCGGTCAGCAGCATGCCCTTGAGGTGCACGCGGTGTCCGGCCCGGTGGGCGGGGCTGGTCGGCTCCGGGAGGACGTACGCCACCCCGCGCACGCCGGCGACCGGCAGGTCGAGGTCGATGCTGTCGAGCGGGGTGAAGCCGAAGAGCTGAGCGCAGTGCCCGGCGAGCGCGACGCGGCGGGCGGCGGGGGTGGGGAAGGCCCGGTCCCATACGGCGGGGCGGTCGGTGACGGGGCGCGGCCCGCCGCCCTCGCCGTCGTCGAAGGTGATCGCGTACGGCAGGAGGGAGCCGTAGTCGCGGGCCAGTTCCTCGACCGTCGCCGGGACGGTCCATTCCGCGGCGCCCGGGCGCGCTTCGAGGACGACGGTGGTACCGGGCTCCGGGCGCGCCTCGTGGGGCAGTTCGCGGACGGTGTACGAACCGTCGTCCGTGGCGAGCCATTCCACGGGCGCGGCATCGGGGTCGCGGGCGGAGCGGGTGACGACGCGGATCTGGCGGGCCACGACGAAGCACGCGAGCAGCCCGATGCCGAACTGGCCGAGGAACTCACCGCGGGTGGCCTCCAGGCCGTGCTCGCCGAGGGAGCCGTCGCCGCCGCGCTTGGAGCTGCGCCCGATGGTGGCGAGCAGGGAATGGGCCTCGTCCGCGGTCAGGCCGATGCCGCTGTCCTCGATGGTCACGCGGCCGCCGGACGCCGACAGCCGGATGCGGACCTCGGCCTCCGGGTCGAGGGCGTGGCGGGCGGTGACCGCGTCCACGGCGTTCTGCAGGAGCTCGCGGACGTAGACGCGCGGGCTGGAGTAGAGGTGGTGGGAGAGGAGATCCACCAGGCCGCGCAGATCGACCTGGAAATTGTGGGGTGCGGACGTCATAGGGCGTCACCTCGCGTACGTGCAGGGATGGTTCGGTGATCGCGAGGTGCCCCCCTCACGGATCCCGGAGTGGGACACACATTAGGGGGATGGTCCGACAATCTCAGCGTGAATTCCTGCCCCCGGGAGTGCCCCCGGAGCCTCGGTCGAAAGCCCGCCGGCGCGCTGCCGGACGCTACTGGAAGCGCAGGAACCGCGGCGGGACCGCGTCCACCAGCCACACCCCGTTGGCGCTGATGCGGAAGACGTGCCCGGCCGCACGCATCGCGCCGGCGTCCACGGCGAGTACGACGGGCCGCCCGCGCCGCGCGCCGACGCGGGTCGCGGTCTCCCGGTCGGGGGACAGGTGCACGTGGTGGCGGGCCATCGGGCGCAGGCCCTCGGAGCGGATCGCGTCCAGGGCGGCGGCGACGGTGCCGTGGTAGAGGTACGCGGGCGGCTCGGCCTCCGGAAGGTCCAGGTCCACGGCGACGGTGTGCCCCTGGTTCGCCCGGATCCGGGTGCCGTCGACGGCGAACCGCTGCTTGTCGTTGGCGGCGACGACGTGGTCGAGCTCGGCGCGGCTGAAGTGGAATCCGTGGGCGGCGGCCGCCCCCAGCAGATCGTCGATCTCCACCCAGCCCTGGGGGTCGAGCACCAGTCCGATCCTTTCCGGCTGGTGCCGCAGGTGTTTCGAGACGTACTTCGACACCTTCACGGTGCGTCTTTCATCCATGGCCCCAGCGTGCCCGCTCGGGCAGTCGTCCGGCAGGGATTTTCGGGTGCGGGGCGAGGATGGACACCCTCTATCGCGGTTCCAAGATGCGGAATATATTTTCCGCTGCCACTTCTGCTCAGGGGGAGAAACCATGACAGCCCATACCTCTCTGCCACGCCGTGCGGCTGCCGAGCTGATCGGGACCGCCGGCCTGCTCGTCGTCGTGATCGGCTCCGGACTCCAGGCCGCCGAGCTCAGCCGGGACAACGGGGTCGCCCTGATCGCCAACTCGCTCGCCTCGGCCATCGGCCTCGGACTGATCATCACCCTCTTCGGGCCGCTGTCCGGCGCCCACCTCAACCCGGTGGTCACCCTCAGCTCCTGGTGGGCCCGGCGCACCGGGGGTGAGGGGCTCGGCGGCCGGGAGGCGTTGGTGTACACCGCGGCCCAGACCGCGGGAGCCATCGGCGGCGCGCTCCTCGCGGAGACCATGTTCGGCCGGACCCCCGGCACGTTCTCCACCCAGGTGCGCGACGGCGGGCACCTGCTCGTCGGCGAGGTGGTCGCCACCGCCGGTCTGGTCCTCGTGATCCAGGGCCTCGGGCGGATCGGGCGCCCTCGGCTCGTCCCGGCGGCGGTCGCGGCGTACATCGCCGCCGCGATCTGGTTCACCTCCTCCGGGTCCTTCGCCAACCCGGCCGGCACCATCGGGCGCAGCTTCAGTGATTCGTTCACCGGCATCGCCCCGGAGTCGCTGCCCGGATTCGTCGCCGCCCAGCTGATCGGCGGGATCCTCGGCCTGGCCCTGGCCGCCCTGCTGTACGGGAAGGGGAAGGACAGCGGGATGGGAAGCGGCGGCGAGAGCGGGAGCGGGGCCGCGCGGACCGCGAAGCCGGTGCCGGTGGTGCCGGTGCCGGTCGAGGGGGCCGTACCGGCGCCCCTGCCCGAGACCGGGCCCGCGGACGGTGCGAGCCCCACGAAGGCGGCGTACGAGCCCGTCGGCTGAGGCGCCGCCGCCCCGGTTACCCACAGGCAAAGGGGAGTTGTCCACAGCCGTTTGGGCGGGTTTTGGCGGCAAATGCATGATCCGCCCTGTGGACTACCGGCCGGGATCCGCCCGGCGGGCCAGATCGTTCATGGTCCGGGCCTGGAGCTCCCGCTCCGTCGCGGCCCGGACGAACTCCGCCACGTGGTCGGGGCCCACCAGGTCCTGCACCGCCCGTACCGTCCCCGCCGGCAGCGCCACCGGCGAGGGCCCCGACGGCTGGGGAGTGCCCGCCGCCCCCAGGTGCTGCTGCAGATGCCGGGTCGCGAAGAGCCGCATCGCCCGGGCCAGTTCCGCGTCCACCGTCTGCTGGGCGAGCGGGCGCAACCGCCGCACCATCGTCGCCGCCTCCGCCGCGTCCGCGTCCGTGGGCGGCACCTGCCCGAGGTAGCGCGCGAAGACGTGCTCGGTGGTGAACTCCAGGAACCGCGAGGCGATGTGCTCCACCTGCCCGCGCAGTTCCCGCAGGTGCCCGGTGATCGCCGGCAGCGGCACGCCGGCCGCGTACAGTTCGGCGGCCACCGCCAGCTCCTGCGGGGAGGGCACCAGGAACTGGTCCGGGCGCCCCGGGATCCGCTCCAGGACGCCCAGCTCGCAGGCCTCGCCCACCGCCTCGTCGTCCGGGCGGCCGCCGAACCGCTCGTTCAGCTCCTCCCGGCTGATCCGCGCGGCCTCCTCGTCGGTCCACGGCCCGTGCACCTCGGCGACCAGCCCCAGCACGCCGCCCAGGCCGCGCCCCGCGTCCCAGGCCTCCAGCAACTCCTTGATGGAGGCCAGGGTGTAGCCGCGGTCGAGCAGGTCCGCGATCTGGCGCAGCCGCGCCAGATGCGTGTCCCGGTACACGTTGGAACGGCCGCGCCGCTCCGGCTTCGGCAGCAGCCCGCGGTCCTGGTACGCCCGGATCGTGCGCACCGTCGCCCCGCTGTGGTGCGCCAGATCCTCGATCCGGTACTCGGCTACCGCCTGATCGGACAATCCCGGCTCCCTACGACATCGCGGCTGGGCCGACCGCGCCGCCCGGCGCGGGCCGGACGGCAGGTGAAGCCGCGAGGTGCTCGACCGCCCTGCGCGGCGAGCCCTCCTGCGAGGGATGGTACGACCGCCGGAAGGAGCGGGATATGGCCGTGCCGGGCTCTGTCCACCACGAGCCCCCGCTCACAGCTTCGGCTCCACCCTCGCGAGGCGCCGCAGGAGTCGCGGGGCGTGGCGGGACATCCACAGGGCCCCCTTGGACTCGGGGGTCACCGGTACGACGGCCTCGTTGCGGACCACGGCGCGCAGGATGGCGTCGGCGACCTTCTCCGGCGGGAAGTTGCGCAGCCCGTACAGCCGCGAGGAGCGTTCCCGGCGGCGCTTCTCCTCGGCCTCGTCCACCCCGGCGAAGCGCGACGTGGCGGTGATGTTGGTGTTGACGATGCCGGGGCAGATCGCGGAGACGCCGATCGACTTCGACGCCAGTTCCGCGCGCAGGCACTCCGACAGCATCAGCACCGCCGCCTTCGAGGTGCTGTAGGCGGGCAGGGTCCTGGAGGGCAGGTAGGCCGCGGCGGAGGCGGTGTTGACGATGTGTCCGCCCTGGCCGCGCTCGGCCATCTGCCTGCCGAAGATCCGGCAGCCGTGGATGACGCCCCACAGATTGACGTCCAGGACCTTCTTCCAGTCCTCGGCCGTCGTGTCGAGGAAGGCTCCGGACAGGCCGATCCCGGCATTGTTGACCAGGACGTCCACGATGCCGTACTCGGCGGCGACCTTCGCCGCGAGCTTCTCCATCGCCTGCTCGTCGCTGACGTCCACGCACTCGGCCCAGGCCTCGGCGGCGCCCACGAGCCGCGCCATGTCGGCCGTGCGCGCCGCGCCCTCGGCGTCGCGGTCGACGGCCACCACCCGGGCCCCGGCCTCGGCGAAGGCGAAGGCGGTGGCCCGGCCGATGCCGCTGGCCGCGCCGGTGACCAGGACCAGCCGGCCGCCGAAGCGGTCGGCGTACGGGCCCGGTGCCTTGAGCTGCGGTGCCCGCGTGGCCGGCTCCTCCCGGGCGGTGACGAACTCGCCGATCCAGGCGGCCAGCTGGTCCGGCCTGGTCCTCGGCACCCAGTGCTTGGCGGGCAGCGTGCGCCGCAGCAGGTCCGGGGCCCAGTGCTCCAGGCCGTCGTAGAGCCGCTCGGACAGGAAGGCGTCCTCGGTCGGGGTGATCAGCTGCACGGGTGCGTGGGCGTACGCGTCGGTGCGCGGCCGACGCAGCCGCGCCCGCACGTTGTCGCGGTAGAGCCAGGCACCGTGTGCCGCGTCCGAGGGCAGCGAGGCCGTCGGGTACGAGCCGGCCGGAACCTTCTCGACGCGCTGGAGGATCGACGGCCACCGCTTGCCGAGCGGTCCGCGCCAGGCCAGTTCCGGCAGCACGGGGGTGTGGAGCATGTAGACGTACCAGGACTTGACGCCCTGGCCGAGCAGCTGCGCGGCCGCGCGCGGGGTCGGCCGCGTCATCCGCTTCTTGATCCAGTGCCCGAAGTGGTCGAGGGAGGGACCGGACATCGAGGTGAAGGAGGCGATCCGGCCCTCGGTACGGCCGACCGTCGCGAACTCCCAGCCCTGTACGGAGCCCCAGTCGTGGCCTACCAGGTGCACGGGCCGGTCCGGGCTGACCGCGTCCGCCACCGCCAGGAAGTCGTCGGTCAGCTTCTCCAGGGTGAAACCGCCGCGCAGCGGCTGCGGCGCGGTGGAGCGCCCGTGGCCGCGTACGTCGTAGAACACCACGTGGAAGCGGGCGGCGAGCCGCTCGGCGACCTCCGACCAGACCTCCTTGCTGTCCGGGTAGCCGTGCACCAGCAGCACGGTCGGGCGGTCCGCCTCCCCGAGCTCGACGACGCACAGCTCGACCCCTCCGGTGCTCACCCAGCGCTCGCGCGCGCCCGCCGGCCCCGCCACTCCTGCTCCGCTCATGCCGCTCATGCTGCCTTCTCCTCGGCCCAGCGCCGCACGTGCGGCAGGTCGTCGTCCAGCCAGAACGCGCTCTCCTCGGGATCCCGGGAGTCGGTGACGACCAGGATCTCCTCGAACTTCGCGCCGGTGCCCCGGAAGCCCAGGTGCGGCTCCACCGCCCACAGTCCGGGCTGCGGCGGGTGGTCGGAGAAGTGGTACGGACTCCACAGCGGGGACCAGCCCTCGCGATGCCCGTGCAGGGCGTCACCGGCCAGCCCCTTCAGGGACTGGGTGCCGAACCCGAAGGCGGTCGGGGACCAGCGCCGCTCCTTGACCCGGTCGATCTTGTGCGCGATCACCCCGAACGGATAGGCCCGGTGCCGGTTGGCGTACCCCTGCCGGGTCATCAGCCGCTCGACGTTCTCGTAGATCTCGCGCAGGGAGCGGCGCTCGCGCACCTGCTCCAGGATGAGTACGCGGTGGGCCTGGAGGTCCGACATCAGCCGGTCCTGCACCGGATTCAGTCCGAGGCTGCCCGAGTAACCGATGTCAGCCGCGTACCCCTTGAACACCGGTGCCATGTCGAGGATGAACGGCATCCCCGGCTCCAGCTTCCGGTTGGTCGGGAAGAACTGCAGCGGGATCTTGAAGTTCGCGAAGGCGGTGCGGTCCCCGAACCAGGCGAAGGGCAGGTGGAACCAGTCCCGTACGCCGCGGTCGCGCAGCCACTGGCGCTGCATGCGCGCCGCCTCGCGCTCGGTCACGCCGGGCCGCAGCTGGGCCGCGACGGCCTCCGCGCACTCGTACGAGAGGCGCTGCACCTCTCTGAAGCCGCCCAGATCGGCGGAGAGTCGTCCGGAGAGTCGCGCGGTGCGTTGCTTGGTGTCCCCAGCCATGTCAGCCCGTCCATCCGTCTAGCCGTACGCGCCCGTAACTTGACACTGATGAATGTGACAATGACCGGAGATCACGTCAAGGGTCGTGCACAGACCTGTGGATAAAGTTGTCCGGTCCACATCAGCCTCCAGTACGGGTGCGTACGCCTCAAGGCGGATACGGGATCCCACTCAAGGTCTGACGCTTCGCGAGAGCTCCCCCACTAACGTCGCTCTCGTGACTGTCATCGCGACCGAAAGCCTGAGCAAGCGGTACCCCCGAGTGACCGCCCTCGACCGGCTCTCCCTGGACATCGGGCCTGGTGTGACCGGCCTCGTGGGTGCCAACGGAGCCGGCAAGTCCACGCTGATCAAAATTCTGCTGGGACTGTCCCCCGCCACCGAGGGCAGCGCCGCCGTGCTCGGCCTCGACGTCAAGACGCATGGCGGTGCCATCCGTGAACGCGTCGGGTACATGCCCGAGCACGACTGCCTGCCACCCGACGTCTCGGCCACCGAGTTCGTCGTCCACATGGCGCGCATGTCCGGGCTGCCGCCGACCGCGGCCCGCGAGCGCACCGCCGACACCCTGCGCCACGTCGGGCTGTACGAGGAGCGCTACCGCCCCATCGGCGGCTACTCCACCGGCATGAAGCAGCGCGTCAAGCTGGCCCAGGCACTCGTCCACGACCCCCAGCTGGTGCTCCTCGACGAGCCGACCAATGGCCTGGACCCGGTCGGCCGTGACGAGATGCTCGGCCTGATCCGCCGCGTCTACACGGACTTCGGCATCTCCGTTCTGGTCACCTCCCACCTCCTCGGCGAGCTGGAGCGGACCTGCGACCACGTGGTGGTCGTCGACGGCGGCAAGCTGCTGCGCTCCAGCTCCACCAGCGACTTCACCCAGATCACCACGACCCTCGCGGTCGAGGTCACCGACTCCGACGCACACCCGGACGGCACCGCCGCCCTGCGCAAGGCGCTGACCGAGGTGGGCGTCGTCCTGCACGAGGGCGGCGAGCAGGGCCTGCCCGGCGCCGGCCACATCCTCCTCGTCGAGGCCTCCGGCGAGGACACCTACGACACCGTCCGCGACACGGTCGCCGATCTCGGCATCGGCCTGGTCCGCATGGAACAGCGCCGCCACCACATCGCGGAGGTCTTCCGCGACAGCGATCGGCCCGCGCACTCCGTCCAGCAGAAGGGAGCCGGTTCCGATGGCGCCTGAGACCTCCACCCAGATCCACAACATCGGCTACCGGTCCTACGACGGCCCCCGGCTCGGCCGCGCCTACGCCCGCAAGTCACTGTTCTCGCAGTCCCTGCGCGGCGCCTACGGACTCGGCCGCTCGGCCAAGTCCAAGGTCCTGCCGATGATCCTCTTCGCGGTGATGTGCGTTCCCGCGCTGATCATCGTCGCGGTCGCCATCGCGGTGCCCGGCTCCAGCGACCTGCCGATCAAGTACACGACGTACGCCCTGACCACCCAGGTGATCATCGGCCTCTTCCTCGCGTCCCAGGCGCCGCAGTCCGTCTCCCGGGACCTGCGCTTCAAGACGGTGCCGCTCTACTTCTCGCGGCCCATCGAACGCGTCGACTACGTCGTGGCCAAGTACGCGGCCATGGCCTCGGCCCTGTTCATCCTCACCGCGACCCCGCTGCTGATCATGTGGATCGGCTCGCTCCTGGCGAAGTTCGACTTCGCCCACCAGACCAAGGGATTCGGGCAGGGACTCGTGTCGGTTCTGCTGCTGTCGCTGCTCTTCTCCGGCCTCGGCCTGGTGGTGGCCGCGCTCACGCCGCGCCGCGGCTTCGGCGTCGCCGCGATCATCGCGGTGCTCCTGATCCCGTTCGGCGCGGTGACCGCGGTCCAGGGCATCGCCTACAGCACCGGAAACGCCGGGGCCATCGAGTGGATGGGCCTGTTCTCCCCGGTCACCCTCATCGACGGCGTACAGACCGCGTTCCTCAACGCGACCTCGGCCTTCCCCGGCGGCGAGGGTCCCTCGGCCGGTGTCGGTGCCGTCTACCTGCTCGTCGCCCTCGGCCTCATCGCCGGCTCCTACGCCGCCCTGATGGCCCGCTACCGGAAGGCCGGGCTGTGACCACCATCGACATCGACCACACCTCCCGCTGGTTCGGGAACGTCGTCGCCGTCAACGACGTGACCATGAGCATCGGACCCGGTGTCACCGGGCTCCTCGGTCCCAACGGCGCGGGCAAGTCCACCCTCATCAACATGATGGGCGGCTTCCTCGCCCCGTCCACGGGCACCGTCACCCTCGACGGCGCGCCGATCTGGCAGAACGAGCAGGTCTACAAGCAGATCGGCGTCGTGCCCGAGCGCGAGGCGATGTACGACTTCCTCACCGGCCGGGAGTTCGTCGTCGCCAACGCCGAGCTGCACGGCCTCGACGACGCGGCGGCCCAGCGGGCCCTCGCCACCGTCGAGATGGAGTACGCCCAGGACCGCAAGATCTCCACCTACTCCAAGGGCATGCGCCAGCGCGTGAAGATGGCGTCCGCCCTCGTCCACGACCCGTCCGTGCTGCTCCTGGACGAGCCGTTCAACGGGATGGACCCGCGCCAGCGCATGCAGCTGATGGAGCTGCTGCGGCGCATGGGCGACGAGGGGCGCACGGTCCTGTTCTCCTCCCACATCCTGGAGGAGGTCGAGCAGCTCGCCTCGCACATCGAGGTGGTCGTCGCCGGCCGGCACGCCGCTTCCGGTGACTTCCGCAAGATCCGCCGTCTGATGACGGACCGCCCGCACCGGTATCTCGTCCGATCCTCCGACGACAGGGCGCTCGCGGCGGCCCTGATCGCCGACCCCTCCACGGCCGGTATCGAGGTCGACCTGAAGGAGGGCGCGCTGCGCATCCAGGCCGTCGACTTCGGCCGCTTCACGGAGCTGCTGCCCCGTGTGGCCCGCGCGCACGGCATCCGGCTGATGACGGTCTCGCCCTCCGACGAGTCCCTCGAGTCGGTCTTCTCCTACCTCGTCTCGGCCTGAAAGGAGCTGGCACCCATGTACGACCCCACCGTTGCCCGGCTCACCTACCGGGCCCTGCTCGGTCGGCGGCGCGCACTGATCCTCTTCGCGCTGCCCGCCCTGCTGATCGTCATCGCCCTCGCCGTCCGCGCCGTCACCGGTGCGGACGACAAGGTCGCGGCGGACCTCCTCGGGGGCTTCGCCCTCGCCACCATGGTTCCGCTGATCGGCGTCATCGCCGGCACCGGCGCCATCGGGCCGGAGATCGACGACGGCTCGATCGTCTACCTGCTCTCCAAGCCGCTGAAGCGCCCGACGATCATCATGACCAAGCTGATCGTGGCGATCGCCGTCACCATGGCCTTCTCCGCGATCCCCACCCTGATCGCCGGGTTCATCCTCAACGGCAACGGCCAGCAGATCGCCGTCGCCTACACGATCGCCGCCCTCGTGGCCTCGATCGCCTACAGCGCGCTGTTCCTGCTGCTCGGCACCGTCAGCCGGCACGCGGTCGTCTTCGGTCTGGTCTACGCCCTGATCTGGGAGTCGCTCTTCGGCAGCCTGGTCTCCGGCGCCAAGACCCTCAGCGTCCAGCAGTGGGCCCTGGCCCTTGCCGAGAAGGTCGCCGGTGACGGGTACGTCGACGCCACCGTGGGCCTTCCCACCGCGGCGGTCCTGCTCTCCGTGGTCACGGTCGGCGCCACCGTCTACGCGGGCCAGAAGCTGCGTCGGCTCACCCTGGCGGGCGAGGAGTAGGTCCCGCCGCATCCCCTGCGAAACAGTGCCCCGCCCGGCCCACCGGCCAGGCGGGGCACAGCTTTGCGGGTCATCATCGGTGCATGATCGAGCACACCGAGCCGGAGCCGTCCAGGCCCCTGTGGTCCTGGATACGCTCCTCTCCCGGGACGCACATCTGGCTGCTGATCATCGCCGTCACCAGCGTCGTCGTCGTGATCGCGCCCGACAGGCTCGAGCACGTCCTGCTCCACCGCAACAGCAGCAACATCCACCAGCTCGTCCAGCACCCCGTACGGGCCCTCCTCAGCAGCGCGTTCTGGATCGAGAACCCGGCCTCGCTCGCCCTCTACGCCGTCCTCTTCGAGCTGTTCTACGCGCCCGTCGAACGATGGCTCGGTACCCAGCGCTGGCTCCTGATCGTGGCGAGCGCGCACATCATCGCCACCCTGGTCAGCCAGAGGGTCCTGCTGATGGCCATCGAGGACCACCGGGCCCCGCGCAGCATGACCCATGTCGTCGACATCGGCGTCAGCTACGGGCTGGCGGCCGCCGTCGGTGTCCTCACCTATCGGCTCCCCAGCCCCTGGCGGTGGTTCTACCTGGCCGGAGCGGTCGCCTTCTTCGGACTCCCGCTCGCCACCGGCGGCACCTTCACCGACCTCGGCCACGCCATCGCGCTCTCCGTCGGTCTGCTCGCCTGGCCGCTCACCCGCCACGATGTTTCACGTGAAACACGACCCCGTTTCACGTGAAACATGCACGATGTCCCGCTCCCGCCCCGGCCGTAAGGAAGTTGACGGTCATGGGCCTTCCCTATGGGCGCCCATCGCCGGATTCACGGCCGATGCGCGGAAATTCGCTGGTACGCGACTTCCGCCCGGGGCAGAGTGAGTCGTGCGGGGAGCAACAAAAGGTCCGGGGCAGCCACTTCGAGCGCGCCTCGCGGCGTGGGCTGTCCCGGACCTCTCCTACTCCGTACCGGCTACGCGGCGCCCAGCAGACGTTCCAGCACCACCGCGATGCCGTCCTCCTCGTTGGAGGTCGTCACCTCGTCGGCCACCGTCTTGAGCTCCGCATGGGCGTTGGCCATCGCCACCCCGTGCGCGGCCCAGCCGAACATCGGGATGTCGTTGGGCATGTCACCGAAGGCGATCGTCTCCGCGGCCTTCACCCCCAGCCGGCGCGCCGCCAGCGACAGGCCGGTGGCCTTGGTCAGGCCGAGCGGCAGTATCTCGACGATGCCCGGACCCGCCATGACGATGTCGACCAGGCTGCCGACGGTCTCCCGGGCCACCTTGACGAGCGCGTCTTCGTCCAGCTCCGGGTGCTGGATGTAGAGCTTGTTCAGCGGGGCCGTCCACACCGCGGCGGTGTCCTCCAGGTAGAGGGCCGGGAGGCCCTCCTGCGCCTGGTAACCGGGGCCGAAGAGGACCTCGCCGTCCACACCGTCCCGGCTGGCGGCCAGAGCCAGCGGTCCGATCTCGGCCTCCAGCTTCGACAGCGCGAGACCGGCCAGCTGCCGGTCCAGCGTCACCGAGGTCAGCAGCCGGTGCGCACCCGCGTCGTACACCTGCGCGCCCTGCCCGCAGACGGCGATCCCCTTGTAGCCGAGATCGTCCAGCACGTGCCGGGTCCACGGCACGGCCCGGCCGGTGACGATGATGTGCGCCGCGCCCGCCGCGGTGGCCGCGACGAGCGCTTCACGGGTACGTTCCGAGACCGTGTCGTCACCACGCAGCAGCGTGCCGTCGAGATCGGTGGCGACGAGCTTGTACGGGAACGGGGCCGGGCTCACTTGTTGATCGGCTCCAGGACCTCGCGGCCGCCGAGGTAGGGGCGCAGCGCCTGGGGCACGCGTACCGAACCGTCGGCCTGCTGGTGGTTCTCGAGGATGGCGACGATCGTACGCGGAACGGCGCACAGGGTGCCGTTCAGCGTGGACAGCGGCTGGGTCTTCTTGCCGTCGCGGTAGCGGATCGACAGGCGGCGTGCCTGGAAGCCGTCACAGTTCGAGGCGGAGGTCAGCTCGCGGTACTTGCCCTGGGTCGGGATCCACGCCTCGCAGTCGAACTTGCGCGAGGCGGAGGCACCGAGGTCACCGGTGGCGACGTCAATCACCTGGAACGGCAGCTCCAGGCTGGTCAGCCACTGCTTCTCCCATTCAAGGAGCCGCTGGTGCTCGGCCTCGGCCTCCTCCGGCGCGACGTACGAGAACATCTCGACCTTGTCGAACTGGTGGACGCGGAAGATGCCGCGGGTGTCCTTGCCGTACGTACCGGCCTCGCGGCGGAAGCACGGCGAGAAGCCGGCGTACCGCAGCGGCAGCTTGTCGGCGTCGATGATCTCGTCCATGTGGTACGCGGCGAGCGGGACCTCGGAGGTGCCGACCAGGTAGTAGTCGTCCTTCTCCAGGTGGTAGACGTTCTCCGCGGCCTGGCCGAGGAATCCGGTGCCCTCCATGGCGCGCGGACGGACCAGCGCCGGGGTCAGCATCGGGATGAAGCCGGCCTCGGTGGCCTGGGCGATGGCCGCGTTGACCAGCGCCAGCTCCAGCAGGGCGCCCACACCGGTCAGGTAGTAGAAGCGCGAGCCCGAGACCTTGGCGCCGCGCTCGACGTCGATGGCGCCGAGCGATTCGCCGAGCTCCAGGTGGTCCTTCGGCTCGAATCCCTCGGCGGCGAAGTCGCGGATGGTGCCGTGCGTCTCCAGGACGGTGAAGTCCTCCTCGCCGCCGACCGGGACGTCCTCGTGGACGATGTTGCCGAGCTGCAGGAGGAGCTGCTTGGCGGCCTCGTCGGCCTCGTTCTGCTCGGCCTCGGCGGCCTTGACGTCCTGCTTGAGCTGCTCGGCCTTCTTCAGCAGCTCGGCCCGCTCCTCGGGGGAGGCCTTAGGGATGAGCTTCCCGAGGGACTTCTGCTCATTGCGCAGTTCGTCGAAGCGCATGCCGGAGGACCTGCGGCGCTCGTCTGCGGAGAGCAGCGCGTCGACGAGGTCGACGTCCTCTCCACGGGCGCGCTGCGAGGCGCGGACACGGTCAGGGTCTTCACGGAGCAGCCGGAGGTCAATCACCCCTCCAGGCTACCGGGCGGGGCTTCCCGGGA
Organism: Streptomyces sp. NPDC005533; assembly: GCF_042871845.1. Taxonomy (NCBI): domain Bacteria; kingdom Bacillati; phylum Actinomycetota; class Actinomycetes; order Kitasatosporales; family Streptomycetaceae; genus Streptomyces; species Streptomyces sp. NPDC005533. The sequence continues at coordinate 200,605 of NZ_JBIAJH010000012.1, forward strand.
TCACATCGATATCACGCTGCGTGTCGCTATGTCCCAATTGCAACGAATGGATAAGTCTTGATCGCTGACCGGAAGTGAACCTTCTCGGAGCGTCAATAAAAGCGGTCCCTTTCCCCGAAAAGGGGCACAATGCCGGCGGCCGGGCCTTCTCTGAGCAGGGCCGGAGGGCGTTCTTGTCCACAGGAATTGCCGCTGCCGGCATCTTATCCACAGGCTGTGTGCTGCATCTGTGGACACAGGAATAGATCATTCCTGATCGGCGGATGGCCGAGGTGAATCAGGGTTCAAACCACCCTCACACACTCATTCGGGTGGGAATGCCTCGCCCCAAAGAGTTGATCGGCGATACGGGGGTGACACCGTTCACCTTCCGCTCCCCAGCGCGAAACCTGACCCCCCCGACCGATTTGTCGACCTTGTCATGCCGTTCTGTCGACTTGTCCCCAGGTCTCCATCTCGCCCTGTGGATAACTCTGTGGACAGTGGACGGGGCGGTGGACGAACCCCTACGCCCGGCCGTCGAGGCAGCGAGTCAGCCAGTCGGAGGCGTCCGTGAAGTCACCGTCGGTGGTTCCGGCACGAGGCGCCCTGACATCACTCTGAGCGACACCGGCGCGCGGATAGGACCCGAGGAAGCGGACCTGAGGGCAGGTCCGCTTGAGGCCCATCAGCGCCTCGCTGACCCGGCGGTCCGAGATGTGGCCCTCGGCGTCGACGGCGAAGCAGTAGTTGCCGATGCCCTGTCCCGTTGGACGGGACTGGATCAGCATCAGGTTGACCCCGCGGACCGCGAACTCCTGGAGGAGCTCCAGCAGCGCACCGGGGTGGTCGTCGCCCAGCCACAGCACGACGGAGGTCTTGTCGGCGCCGGTCGGCGCGGCGGGGCGCGCGGGACGGCCTACGAGCACGAAGCGGGTCTCGGCGTTCTCGGCGTCGTGGATCTCGGTGACCAGCGGGACGAGCCCGTAGGTGGCGGCGGCGAACTCACCCGCGAAGGCGGCGTCGAAGCGGCCCTCCTGGACCAGCCGGGCGCCGTCGGCGTTCGAGGCGGCAGACTCCCACACCGCGTCGGGCAGGTGCGCCCGCAGCCAGTTGCGCACCTGCGGCTGGGCGACGGGGTGCCCGGTGACGGTCTTGACGTCCGACAGGGCGGTCCCGGGCCGTACGAGCAGCGCGAAGGCGATGGGCAGCAGCACCTCGCGGTAGATCATCAGCGGTTCGCCGGAGGCCAGCTCGTCGAGGGTGGCGGTGACCCCGCCCTCGACCGAGTTCTCGATCGGGACCAGTGCGGCGGCCGCCTCACCGTTGCGCACGGCGTCCAGGGCGGCCGGGACCGACACCATCGGGATGAGCTCCCGGGTCGCGGCTTCCGGCAGGGTGCGCAGGGCGGCCTCGGTGAAAGTGCCCTCGGGACCGAGATACGTGAAGCGGGTGGCTGACATGCGATCAGCGTAATGCCGGGGCCGCGCCCACCGGGGTCCTGTTCATCCTTCGAGCAGCCGCTGCCCCACGTACTCGCCGCTGCGGGGGCCGGGCGGAACCGCGTACAGACCGCTGGACTCGTGCCGGATGAACTCCGACAGGGCGTCCCCGCGGTCCAGCTTGCGTTGGACGGGCACGAACCCGCGCAGCGGATCGGCCTGCCAGCAGACGAAGAGGAGGCCGGCATCCGGGGTGCCGTCGGCGCCGATCCCGTCGTGGAAGGAGAAGGGACGCCGCAGCATGGCCGCCCCACCGTTCTGAGCGGGGGCGGAGATCCGGGCGTGCGCGTTGGACGGGATCACCGGCTTGCCGTCCGCGCCGAGCTTGTCGAGTTCCATCTCGGTGGTCTCCGTGCCGCCGGTCAGCGGCGCGCCGGTGGCCTTCGTGCGGCCTATGACCTGCTCCTGCTGGGCGAGCGACTGCTTGTCCCAGTCGTCGAGCAGCATGCGGATGCGCCGTACGACGGCGTACGAGCCCCCGGCCATCCACGCGTGCTCGGCCGGTCCCGGGCCCGCCGCGGGGACGAAGATCCGCTTGTCGAAGTCGGGCTGCGAGGGCGTCGGATTGCCGGTGCCGTCGATCTGGCCCATGAGGTTGCGGGCGGTCATCGGGGTGTGAGTGGCTCCGGGAGACCGGTTGAAGCCGTTCATCTGCCAGCGGACGCGCGCGGCGTCCCCGGCGTCCTTCTGCAGCGCGCGCAGGGCGTGGAAGGCGACGAGTCCGTCGTTCGCGCCGATCTGGACCCACAGGTCGCCGTTGCTGCGCTGGGCGTCGAGCCGGTCGGAGGAGAAGTTCGGCAGCGGATCGAGGGCGGCGGGGCGGCGGGCGGCGAGGCCGGTGCGCTCGAAGAAGGAGTGGCCGAAGCCGAAGGTGACGGTGAGGGAGGAGGGACCGGCATCCAGGGCGATACCACTGTCGGAGGTCGCGGCGGGCTCGCCCGCCATGAGTCGCCGCGCTGTGTCCGACCAGCGTCGCAGCAGTGCGGCGGCCTCCGTCCGGCCCGCCCCGGCGGTGAGGTCGAAGGCGATGAGATGCCCCTTGGCCTGCAGGGGCGTGATGATGCCGGCCTGGTGGTCTCCCTGGAACGCCACCTTGGTGGCGCCGAGGGAGGACAGGCTTCCGGCGTTGCTCGGGGCCGGGGTGCCCGCACCTGAGCGGGTCCCGGAGTCGGCGAGCGCGGAGTGCGCGAGGGCGCCGCCCGCGGCGCCCAGCGCGAGTCCGGCGGCGCCCGCGGCGCCGACGGTGCCCAGCAGCCGGCGCCGGGAGATCTCGATGTCGGGGTTGCTCTCGGTCACGCTGCTCAGCCGATCTTCACTGTCTTCTGCACGGTGGTCTGGTCGATGTCGGAGGTACGGACGGTCACGTCGATGCGCCATTCACCGGCGAGCGGCAGCTGGACACCGGAGGAGGTCCAGTGCCCGGGGGCCGCCTGGTCGGGGACGAGCGGCAGCGGGCCGATGTCCTTGGCCGGGAGGGTGAAGGCCACCTTGATCTCGGGGAGGTCGAAGGGCTTGCCGTCGCCGGAGTCGGCCCAGAGGTGCAGGGTGTTGGCCCCGACCCGGCCCGGGTCGAGTTCGAGCCGGACGGACCCCTTGCCGTTCTGACCGCCGGTGTCGAACGGCAGGGTGATCTTCACGGCGCGGTCGGGGACGGCGGTGGCGCCGGCACTGCCGCGGCCGGCCTCCTGCTCCACCGTGCGCCCGGGCTCGGTGCTGGTGAGCACCGTGGTGACGGCGAGCAGGATCACGGCGATTCCCGCTTCGGTGAGGACGGAGCGGCGCAGACCGGCACGGTGGGGGTCGGCGTCACGGACCTGCTTCTCGCGTGCGCTCTCCCGGGCGGCGCGCTGCCGGGCGAGCTGGGCGGCGCGCTCCGGGTCGGCCGGGACGGTGACGGGCTCTGTTTCACGTGAAACATCGGAGCCGTCCACCGCGGCGGAGTCTGTTTCACGTGAAACATCGCCCCGCCCGGTCACCTCCGCGGGGGTGGCCCCCGGTGCCTCCGGGGTATCGGCGAGGCGTGCGGTCCACTTGCGGGACAGGTAGGCGATCCCGAGAAGGACGGCCACCAGGCCCACCTTCACGAGCAACAGCTGTCCGTAGTCGGTGCCGGTGAGGGCGGACCAGCTGCCGAGCTGGCGCCAGGACTGGTAGACGCCGGTGACGGCGAGGACCAGGACGCTGACGAAGGCGACCGTGGAGAAGCGCCGGACGGCCGCGCGCTCGATTCCCGGGACCTTGTGGAGTGCGACGAGCAGTGCGGCGAGACCGCCGAGCCAGGTGGCGACGGCCAGCAGGTGCAGGATGTCGGCCGGCATGGCGATACCGGGCTGGATCCCGGTGGAGGCGTGTTCGGAGAGGGCCCAGGTGGCGGCGATCCCGCCGGCGACGACTGCGCCGCCGATGGCCAGGCCGAAGGTGAGGTCGTTGGTGGCCCTGGCCTCCTCGTGCGCCTCCCCCTCGTGCCCCTCCGGCGCGAGCTCTTCCTCGGGCCCGGCATCCTGCACACGGCGTGCGTAGACGCCGAAGAGGACCGCGACGAAGAGGGCGGCGGCACCCAGCAGGAGCAACCGCGAGACGAGCGAGGCACCGGTCTTGGTCTCCAGGACGGCCCGGAGCCCGTCGAGGTCGAACGCGTCGGCGAACTTCCCGGAGCCCGTGTACGGGGTCCGGAGCAGCAGCATCACGAGGGTGGCCGTGGTCAGGGTGACCCAGGCGCGCACGACGAGCTTCTGGAGCGGTCGTTCGGCGGCTCCCCGGCGCCAGCACAGCAGGATGAACGCGGCGCCGCCCACGAGGACGGTGAAGCCGGCGTAGGCGGCGTACCGGGCGATCCCGTACGCGATGCCGACGGGGCCGCCGCCTGCCCGCGCGGTGGGCAGCGTGACATCGGTGGCCGAGGGCGCGCCGATGGAGAAGGTGAAGGCGCCGGAGATCGGGTGGCTGTCGGCCGAGACGGCCTGCCAGGCGACGGTGTAGGTGCCGTCGGGCAGACCGGTGTGCAGGGCGGTGCCGTAGCGGACGGTGTTCCCGCTGCACATGTCGCGCAGCTCACCGGTGTCCACCCGCCGGCCTTGAGGGTCGAGGACGCGGATGGAGTCGTCGCCCAGTGCGACCTGTTCCGAGAAGGAGAGGGTGACCTGGGCGGGCGCCGTGGCGACCACCGCCCCGTCCTTGGGGTCGCTCGCGGTGAGTGCGGCGTGCGCCGCGGCCGGTGACGCCGCGGTGTACAGGGTTGCCAGCAGGGCTGCGAGGACCAGCGCGAGCCGCGGCAGCAAGGCCGTGGCACGGACGCGGGCCGTGGAGGGGGCGGGGGCGGTGGCCGTCATGGCGTGTCAGTTCCTCGGTCCGTCAGTGGGCTTTGTCAGCCGTGGATTTCGGATCCTGCGCGTTGTACGTCCGATCCTTCACGTCCAGCTCGACCTTGACGGGGCCGGCCTTCTCGAAGCGGAGCTCGACGGTGACCTTGTCCCCGACCTTCGGCGTGTTGTTGAGCCCCATGAACATGATGTGGCTGCCGCCGCGCTCCAGCCGGAGCTCGCCGTTCGCCGGCACGTCCATCGCCTGGACCTGCTGCATCTTCTGGTCCTTGGTCTCGTGGATCTGGAGATCGCCGGAGAGCGGGGAGGTGGCGCCGGTGAGCTTGTCGGCGCTCTCGGTGTTGTTCTTGATGACCATGAAGGCGCCGGCCATCTTGTCGTCCACGGGCTGGGGCATGAACGCGCCGCTGACCGCCATCTTCGGCTCGCTGTCGCCGGAGCAGCCGGACAGGGCGAGGGCCGCCGTCAGGGAGAGGGCGGCGGTGAGGGTGCGGGTGGTGCGGGCGTTCACGGGGTCTCTCCCTTGACGAGCTTCGGCAGGTCCTTGGTGTAGTCGTCGACGGTGGTGCCCTCGCCGTAGAGGACGTAGCCCTCGTCGGTCTTGGGCGAGAACGCGATGACCTGGGCGCCGTGCATGGAGACGACGTTGCCGTTGGCATCCTTCGTGGGTGCCTCTATGCCGATGCCGAGCGTGCGCGCCCCGGCCTGGATGGCGGCGAAGTCCCCGGTGAGTCCGACGAAGGACGGGTCCTGCGCCTTGAGCCACGCGGCGAGGGACTCGGGAGTGTCCCGTTCGGGGTCGGTGGTGACGAAGACGACCCGGAGGTCGTCCTGGTCGGCCTGGGGAAGCGCCTTCTTGGCGACGGCGATGTTGCTCATCGTCAGGGGGCACACGTCGGGGCAGTGGGTGTAGCCGAAGTAGATAAGCGTCGGCTTGCCCTTGGTCTGCTCACGCAGGTTCCAGGGCTTGCCGGTGGTGTCCGTGAGGACGAGCTCCGGCTTGGTGAAGGGGCGGTCCAGGACGGTCGCGGCCTTGGCGTGGTCCTGGCCGCCGGCGATCTGGGTGACCGAGCCGGGCTTGGCGGACTCACCGCCACAGGCGGTGAGGGTGAGTGCGGCCGCTGCGAGGAGAGCGGCGGCCGCCACACGTGTGGTGCGCATGGAGAGGAATCCCTGGGATCGGGGGTGGTTCGGATGTGGGGCGGTGGCGCGCACGGCGCCGGAAGGTCAGGCGGAGCGGCGACGGGAGGCGACGCCGAAGGCGACTCCGCCGAGTCCGAGGACGATGCCGGCGACGCCGAGGACGCGCGCGGTCGTGTCGGAGCCGTGCTCGGCGGCGGCCTCGTCGTGGCCGTGCCCGGCGTCCTTCTCGGCGTTCTTCGCTTCGTCCGCCTTGGCGTCGCCGTGGTGGTCGTCGCCCTTCGCCGCGGTCAGCTTCAGGACGGGAGCCGGGTTCTGCGGTTCCGCTGCGCCTTCCTTGGCCTCTTCGATCCAGCGGACGACCTCGCCGTTGTCATACGTCTGGATGGACTTGAAGGCCATCTGGTCGGCGTTCTCGGGCAGCTTGCCGACGGACACCGGGAACTGCTGGAACTTGCCGGGCTCGATCTTGCCGCCGGACCAGGTCACCTTGGTGACGACCTCGTTGACCTGCTTGCCGTGCACGGTCAGCGGCTTGTCGAGCTTGGTCTTCTCGACGCTGGAGGTCCAGCCGGGGATGTCCTGCGGCATGACGGACGTGAGCGGCTGGTCGACCGGGAAGTTGACCTCGAGCTGAGTGGTCGAAGCGTTGTCGCGCTCGTTCGGGACCTTGAAGTTGAGCGTCGCGTAGCCACCCTTGGCGGCGTCCCCGACCGGCTGCACGCCGACGTGCGCGAAGGCGGTACCCGACAGGACGAGGACGGAGCCGGCGGCGAGAGCGGCGGCGAAGGAGATGCGAGAGGTCTTCATGGCGGAAACACTCCACGGAAGCAGTGGTGACGGTGGCTCCGCGCGCGGGCGCGCACGGAGTTCGCGGCACCGGTGCTCCCACCGTGTGTCCCGGGGAGGAGGGTGCCGCGTCAGGCTGCGAGGGCGAGGGCCACGGGCGGCCCGCGCCTGATCACCGTGTGCTGGAGTGCCTCCCGGCCGGTGTGGGCGGCCGGGTCGGACCCGGTGCGCAGGGCCCGGGGGAGCCGGGCGGGCGCGCCCGGAAGACCGGCGCCGAGGGCCCGTACGAGGGCCAGCGCGGCGCGCAGCGGGCGTACCGGGGCGGCGGCTTCGGCGGAGAGCCGGGACAGTTCCACGAGGCGGAAGAGTGCGGCGTCACCGCGGCCGAGCAGCCAGCCGGCGGCGAGTGCGGCCAGCAGGTGGCCGATCAGCATGGCGGGGCTGAACAGGCCCGTCGCGGGTGCCGTGGTGGCGGCTTGGGCCACGTGGGCGTGGGCGCTGTGCCCCTGGGCGGCGACCTGTCCGGCCGTGGCGACCTGCCCGGCCTGCTCGGCCAGGGCGGCCGGGTCCAGGCCCGCGGCCTCCAGGATCTGCCGGGCGTCGGCCTGGCTGAGCGGTACGGAGTTGCCCCCGCAGACCAGCCGGGCGGCGAGCGCCGCGAGCGAGCTGTCGGAGGCGCCGGCCGGTGCCTGCGCGGCCGCGGTGCTGTGCTGGCCGAGGCCGAACAGCGCGTGCAGGGCCAGTTGTCCGGTGGCGAGCCCGGCGGCGATGCCGGGCAGGGTGCGACGGCGGCCGGCGAGCGTGGCGGCGACCGCGAAGACGGCGAGGAACCCGGCGCACAGGGACCACCAGGGCACGCTGGCGCAGGACGCCAAGGCGTGCCCGGCCGCGGACAGCACGACGCAGACCGCGGTGAACACCGCGGCCCGGATGAGCCGGAGGCCGGCTCCGGCGTGCGTCGCGTGGGGGTCAGACATGGCCGGGTCATCATCGCACTGCGCTGAGGGCGTCCATACGGCAGGTCCGGAAGGTCCACATGGTCCCCTCTGCGCAGACCGTCCGGTCACGACCCCGGGCGGGCCACCCCGGCGGAACGCGTACACCGCTCCCCGGGAGAGCCGCATCGGCCGAACGAGGGCAATGCGGTCTCGGACGGCCGCAGGGCGCTTACGGTCATCCGTAGGTGGCAATAGGTAACCGTATGAGCATCTGGTGGTCTCTCCACTTGAGGCGCGAAGCCGCGAGCGTGCCGCTCGCCAGGCGATTGCTGCTGGGGACCATGGAGACCGCGGGGGTGGACCCGGACATCTCCTTCGACCTCTCGGTGGCACTGAGCGAGGCGTGTGCGAACGCCGTGGAGCACGGCGGGGGCGGTGATCTTCCGGACGAGACCGCGGCGGCGTACCACGTCACGGCCTACCTGGACGGGGACCGCTGCCGCATCGAGGTGACCGATTCCGGTCCGGGGTTCCCGCCCGCGACGGAGCCCCGCCGTAGACCGTCCCTGGCCGAGCACGGCCGGGGCCTCGATCTGATCGCCGAGCTCGCCGATCACGTCCGTTTCCGCAACCGGCCGGGCCGGGGCGCGGTGGTGAGTTTCGACAAGATGCTGAAGTGGCGCGACGGCGCGCTGCTGAAGGTGTCCTAGACACGGTGATGGGCGGGACCCCGTACGGGATCCCGCCCACCTGAGAGGACCGGTGGAGGCGTCAGCCCTTGAGCCGCGCCATCCAGGCCTCGACGTCGGTCGAGGTGCGGGGCAGCCCGGCCGACAGGTTCCGGTTGCCGTCCTCCGTGACGAGGATGTCGTCCTCGATCCGTACGCCGATGCCGCGGTACTCCTCCGGCACGGTCAGGTCGTCGGCCTGGAAGTAGAGACCCGGCTCGACGGTGAGGCACATGCCCGGCTCCAGCGTGCCGTCGACGTACGCCTCGGTGCGCGCGGCGGCGCAGTCGTGGACGTCCATGCCGAGCATGTGGCCGGTGCCGTGCAGGGTCCAACGGCGCTGCAGGCCCAGTTCCAGGACGCGCTCGACGGGGCCCTCCAGCAGACCCCACTCGACGAGCTTCTCGGCCAGCACGTGCTGGGAGGCGTCGTGGAAGTCGCGGAACTTCGCGCCCGGCTTCACCGCGGCGATGCCGGCTTCCTGGGAGGCGTAGACCGCGTCGTAGATCTTGCGCTGGATGTTGGTGTACGTGCCGTTGATCGGCAGCGTCCGCGTGACGTCGGCGGTGTAGAGGGAGTGCGTCTCCACACCGGCGTCGAGCAGCAGCAGGTCGCCGGAGCGGACGTCGCCGTCGTTGCGGACCCAGTGCAGGGTGCAGGCGTGCGGGCCGGCGGCGCAGATGGAGCCGTAGCCGACGTCGTTGCCCTCGACGCGGGCGCGCAGGAAGAAGGTGCCCTCGATGTAGCGCTCGGACGTGGCCTCGGCCTTGTCGAGGACCTTCACGACGTCCTCGAAGCCGCGGACGGTGGAGTCCACGGCCTTCTGCAGCTCGCCGATCTCGAAGGCGTCCTTCACGGCGCGGGCCTCGGAGAGGTAGACGCGCAGCTCCTCGTCGCGCTCCTTGGTCACCTTGTCGGTGAGGGCGGACTCGATCACGGAGTCGTGGCCGCGGACGCACCGGACCGGGCCCTCGGCCTCGGTGAGGGCCTCGGCGAGCTCGCGCACGTCACTGGCGGGAATGCCCAGGAGCTGCTCGGCCTCGGTGAGGGAGTGGCGGCGGCCGACCCACAGCTCGCCCTGGCCGGACAGCCAGAACTCGCCGTTCTCCCGGTCGGAGCGCGGCAGCAGGTAGATGGTGGCGGTGTGCCCGGCAGCCCCTGTGGGCTCCAGGACCAGGACGCCGTTCTCGGTCTGGTCACCGGTGAGGTACGCGTACTCCGTCGAGGCGCGGAAGGGGTACTCGGTGTCGTTCGAGCGGGTCTTCAGGCGTCCCGCGGGGATGACGAGGCGCTCGCCGGGGAAGCGCGCGGACAGCGCGGCGCGGCGGTCGGCGGTGTGCCCGGCCTGGGCGATGGGCTCCAGTCCGTGCAGCTCGGTGTCGGCCCAGCCGGTGCGCATGCTCTCGGCGAGTTCGTCGCTGACGCCCGGGTACAGACCGTTCTTGCGCTGCTTGATCGTCTTCTTGGGCTGCTCTTCTTCCGGGGTCTCCGGGGTGAGCTCGTCAGCCACGTCTTCTCCTCAGCTACGACGGTACGGACCTGGGTGTGGACCGCATCCATCGTATGCGTGTGCGGGGAGGGCCGGTCCGAATCGTGCCGTCCGTCACGATACGGACTGTGGACCGCGGTCCGGCCGGACGCGAAGCGGCCCCCCGGAGCGACCGCCCCGGAGGGACCCGCGCACGACGGCTCACTCGAAACGGGCGGCGAGCAGCACGATGTCCTCGGGGGCCTCGGCGGGCTCCCCGTCGGGCAGCACGGTCCGCAGGATGTGCTCGCACAGGGCCGCCGGGTCCTCCCGGGCGCCGCGGGGCACGCCCGCGGCCGCCGCGTGCAGCCGCGCGTAGGCCCGGTCCATCGGGTCTCCGGTGTGGCGCAGCAGCCCGTCGGTGTAGAGCAGCACCGTTTCTCCGGGTGCGGGTTCGATCTCCACGCTCGGCGCCTCCCAGCAGGGCAGCATGCCCAGCGGAGCGGAGAGCGAGGTCTCCACGTACTCGGTGCGGTGCTCGCCGATGAGGAGCGGCGGGGTGTGCCCGGCGCCGGCCAGAATGATCTTGTGGCCCTGGCCGTCGGAGTGCGGGCCCCCGGCCGGTTCGCAGTAGGCGAAGAGCGCGGTGGCCGAGCGGGCCGGCTCCGTGAGGCGCAGCAGGAGCTCCAGGTCGGACAGGACCGCCACCGGGTCCTCGCCCTCCATGACGGCGTAGGCCCGCAGTGATGCGCGCAGCCTCCCCATGGCGGCGACGGCGCTCGGCCCGGATCCGGTGACGGAGCCGACGGCCAGGCCGAGGGCGCCCTCGGGCAGCGGCAGGGCGTCGTACCAGTCGCCCCCGCCGCGCGGCCTCGTGTGGTGGCGGGCCGCGAGCTGCACCCCGGGGATCCGGGGGAGCCGGCTGGGCAGCAGTTCCTCGGCGAGGGTCGCGAGGCGCGAGCGGGAGCGCTCCACCTCCAGCATCCGGGCCAGGTGCTCGGCGGCGTGCCGGACGTACAGCCCGGCGAGGTCGCGCTGGCGGTCGTTCGGCTCGGCCTGCTCGTCGTAGAGCCAGACGGCGGCGCCGAGCCGGCCGGTGGCCTCGGCGGTCAGCGGGAGCGCGTAGCTGGCGGCGTAGCCGAGGCGGGCCGCGACCTCGCGGTGCCGGGGGTCGACGGGGGCGGCGAAGCCGCCCGTGCCGGGGGGCTCGCCCGGTTCGGGGAGGACCTCGGAGCCGCCGTGGGCGTCGGGCAGTCCGTCGAGGATCCGGCCGTACGAGGTCGCGCTGCGCGGCACGGTCTCGATGTGGCCGAGTTCGGCGTGGCCGAGACCGAGGCCGATCGTGCTGGTGGGGCCGAGTCCGTCGGAGGGCTCCAGGACGATCAGCCCGCGGCGGGCGCCGACGAGTGAGGCTCCGGCGCGCAGGAACTCGTGGAGGGAGGCGTCGAGGTCACAGGTGCGGGCGAGCCGCTCGGTGAGCTCGTGCAGGGTGGTGAGATCCGAGACCATGCCCGCCAGCCGGTCCTGGATGACGCTGCCCGGGCCGGGCGGCGGCGCTGGTGCGGGGGTGGTGCGGGCGGGCGTGGGCGCCGCAGTGTGCGGTGACGCGGTAACTGCTGGATCGATTCCAGCCACTTTCGGCAGATGCGGGGCGCTCATGGCGTCCGCCTTTCCACCTGGTGCGATTCGCCATATAGCATCGCAAACCCCCAGATCGTGCTGCGCCGCCATCAAGGAATCCACATCTACACGCAGACGTGGATGCATGTCCAGCATTGCCCAGGTGGGAATCCTGGTGTCCGTGGGACGGCAACTCACTGTCGAGCCAAGGCTAGAACTTGGCCGGAAAAAGCTGGAAGCGGTCGGTTTTTGAGGTCGACTGGGCGGGCGCCGCAGGGGGCTCGGGTACGTATTCGGTGACGCCCGGGGTGAGTTGGCGCCGTCGGGAACCGATGGGAACCACCCGGCACGGGCCGTCGTCCTTAGCGGCGGCAGCCGGTCTCGGCCGTCGGCGCGGGTCGCGCTCCGCCCCCGCCGGACGTTTGATGGACCCGTAAGACAACTGCACGAACCGTGTGGACCTGCTTCTGGCGGACAGTGACGCGAAACCTGTACGTGTGGTGAGACACCGGTTACATGGTGTGATGTGGCCCTCGGCGTTCAACGGAAAGGAACGAGCGCTCATGCGCGAGATCCTCGGAAGGCGTCTCCAGCGGCTCCGCGATCGCTTTCAATCCCTGCGCCCCGACACGGGACAGAGCGGCACCGCGTCCGCTCTCCTCGACGCGGCGCTCGTCTGCGCCAGCACATGGCAGTGGCCCGTCCTCCCCGGTGTCGGTCGCTCCGCCACTGACGGTTCGCGGTGCGCCTGCCCCGATCCCGACTGCGTCGTCCCCGGCGCCCACCCCTTCGACCCCGGACTGCTCGCCGCCACCACCGACCCCCGGATGGTGGCCTGGTGGTGGACCAACCGGCCCACCGCCCCCGTCCTGATGGCCACCGGCGGGACCGCCCCGTGCGCGGTGAGCCTGCCGGCCGGCGCGGCCGCACGGGCCCTCGTGCGACTGGACGCACAGGGCATGCGCCTCGGTCCTGTCGTGGCCACGCCCACCCGCTGGTCGCTCCTGGTGGCGCCGTATTCGCTGGAGCGGCTCGGCGAACTCCTTTACGCGAAGGACCACGTGCCCTCCTCGCTGCGCTTCCACGGCGAGGGCGGCTACCTGTTGCTGCCGCCGTCCGCCGCCTCCAGTGGCGGCCAGGTGCGCTGGGAACGGGAGCCCCAGCCCGAGCCCCGGCCTCGGTCCCAGTCGCGGCAGCGGAGGCAGCAACCGCGACAGGCGCGGCAGCCGTCGCCGGTGGGGGCTGAGCCGCGGGACGCCGTGAACCTCTGGCTGCCCGATGTCGAGGCCGTCGTGGACGCGCTCGTCGAGGCGAGCAGCGGGGCACCGGGCGGCGGCAGCAGGCTCGCGTACTGACCCGCGGGGCATCTGCGGATCACTCGTACGGGTGCCAGCGGGACGAGTTTCGCGGGGAATTGGGCGCGGGGATCTCCGTGCCCCATTCCCGCGTCGCTATCTTCGGCGAATGAATCTCCGTCTGATCGGTATCGGCGCCGGTGTGCTGATCATCTTGTCGCTCCCGCTCGCCGGAGCGATCGCCGGGCCGGATTTCGCCGGTCAGGACGACGGAAAGGGCGGCGGCCTGTTCTCGACGCTCGGACTTTCGGACTCTCCCCGCACCTCCCCGACCGCCCCCGCGCGGCCGGCGGGCGCGGCGGTGGAGCCCGGAAAGCCGGGTCCGGTCGAGCAGCCCCGTACCGATTCCCGCTGCGGTCCCGAGGTGTCGTCGCCGCACGGAGTGGAGGCGCAGACCTGCGTGCTGGTGGGCGAGGGCCGTACGTGGGGCCGGAGTTACTACAGAAACACGAGTGGTCGCGCGCTGGATGCCGTGCTGACGATGATGGGTCCGGCCGGACGCACGGTGCAGATCCGGTGCGCGGTCGGCGCGGGTGACGAGCCGGGCCTGTGTGAGACGCCCAAGGAGGACTCTGCCGGAGCCCCTGACAGTTACTCGGCCGTAGCGGAGTTTGCAGTTCCGGATGATGAAGGGGAGCTGCTGCTGCGGTCCGGGAGCAACTCGTCCGTACCGGGTGACGGTTGAGTACCGCCGGAAATGGAAGGGCCCGGTCGCTGGCGACGGGGGATGCACCAGCGACCGGGCTACAAGAACGGTAACAAGAGATCGCCTGTTCGCAAATTCGATCTCTGATATTCAGACACCGATTTGCAGACGATTAGCGGGAGTTGTGACTCCGGTCACCGGCTCCACGCGTGCGCGCGATCAGCTGAGGGTCACCTGGCGGTTGGTGAGTCCGCCGCGTGCCCGGCGCTCCTCCGTGGTCAGCGGGGCGTCCGTGGCCAGAGCCCCGGCCAGCCGCTCCGCGAACTCCGCCGCGGGCTTCTCGACGTCGTCGGCCGTGACTCCGGTGGGGAGGTCCCAGACGGGGACCATGAGGCCGTGCGCACGGAAGGAACCGACGAGCTTCGTGCCCTCACCGAGCGAGGACGTGCCCGCCGCGTGCAGCCGCGCGAGGGCGTCGAGCAGCTTCTCCTCGGGGTGCGGCATGACCCAGCGCAGGTGGTTCTTGTCCGGGGTCTCGCACCAGTACGCCGCGTCCACGCCGGTCAGCTTGACGGTGGGAATGGCGGCCGCGTTGGCGCGCTCCAGCGAGGCGGCGATCTCCGGGGAGGCACTCTGCGCGCTCTCGGATTCCGGAATCCAGAATTCGAAGCCGCTGTGCACAACCGGCTCGAAACCGCCGTCCGTGTCCAGGAGATCCTGAAGTCG